>DATNDO010000211.1:0-4194 GCA_035606955.1 Candidatus Angelobacter sp. | reverse complement strand
TTTCTGCGCGAATTCGACGCGCAAGTGCTTGCTTGCGAACCTGACAACGCGCGCTGGCGCGTGCGCTTGGATCGCACCGCGTTTTATCCCACTTCGGGCGGACAGCCGTTCGACACGGGGAAATTAGGTGGCGCGAATGTTGTGGAAGTGCTCGACGCCGAAAACGACGAAATCACGCATTTCACTGACCAGCCTGTCGCCGCAGGCGCGGTTCACGGTGTAATCGACTGGCCTCGCCGCTTCGATCACATGCAACAACACACCGCTCAGCACATGCTCTCCGCCGCGTTCATCGAGCTATTCAAATTTCAAACTGTGTCGTTCCATCTTGGTCGCGACATTTCCACCATTGACCTTGCCACGCCGTCCATCACTGCACGCCAAGTCGAGGAAGCTGAACGTCGCGTAAACGAAATTATCTTCGACGACCATCCCATTGCAGTGCGCTATGGAACCGCCGAAGAACTCGCCGCGCAGGGCATTCGCAAAAAAGTTGACCGCGAGGGCACTCTGCGTGTCATCGACATTGAGGCGTTCGACCGCCAGCCATGCGGTGGCACTCATCTGGCGCGCACAGGGCAGGCGGGAATGCTGCTGACGCGCAAATGTGAACGCCAAAAAGGGAATTGGCGTGTCGAGTTCGTAGCGGGCTGGCGAGCCCTTGCCGCCGCTCGCGCCGATTTCGCCACATTGCGCCAGGCTGCCGAGCATCTTGGTTGTGGGATGGCCGAGATGCCGGAAAACGTGCGTAAAATCCAAGAAGAGCGTCGCGCCAGCCAGCGCGATGCGAAAAAAGTAACCGAACGCCTCGCCGAACTAGAAGCAGCGGATCTGCTCGCGCGACACGCAGAAACATCCCACGACGGCAAGCGCAGAATTATCGTTTTTGTTTCCGACGACGCAGCCTCAAGCTACCTGGCCATCCTCGCCGCCAAGATTGTCGCAACTCCGAACATGCGAGTGATTCTCGCAAGCCGCGCGGCAATGGCAATCGTCCTCGCGCAATCAGCGGGTCTCGACGGCGACATGGGCGCGCTGCTACCTGAGTTGCTCGCCCCCGTTGGCGGCAAAGGCGGCGGCAGCAAAGTCTTCGCACAAGGCACCGTCGCCAATGCGGCGTCCCTTGATCGAATCGCAAGCGAGGCGCGAGTGCTGCTGTGTAGTGAGCGCTAGCTTGGATTGAACGGGGGCAGATCAGCCTCGGGCAGCGCACGCAGTTCTGAGATGAAACGTCCGCTAGCGCGGTCTAGGCTTTGGATCCTCAGTAGTGGCGCGCGGCCAAAATTTCCACAACAACGTCGTACCTCCGACGATTCCAATAAGTCCACCAGTGAACAGCCCACACAGTAAAGCATCAGTATCATCAGGGTCTGTCGGTGCCGGTCCGAAGTGGCTCCAGAGGTACGTGCCCAGAAGAAACCCGCCGAATGCCAAGAGAGCGCCCATTATTAGGGAAAATACGACCGCGGCCGCTACACGCGTTAGCTTGGTCCGCTGAGTCATGGGCGTTCCTGCATTAAGGTTTAACGAGCGAGTATAAACCACACGAACCATTCTGTCAGGCAACCGGAAACTGGCGCACGACAGTTGAACGCTTATCATTGGCCGATGGTGACGGCTCTGCTAAAATGGTTTGGCTCGGTGGGCGGCTAGCTCAGCTGGGAGAGCATCGCGTTCGCAACGCGGGGGTCGGGGGTTCGAATCCCCTGCCGTCCACCAATTTCTCTTCACTTCTTTTTGTACCTACCCGGGGAGTAGGGTTTCCTCTGCGTTCTCTGCGCCTCTGTAGTGAATCATCGCCGACTGAGTGCGCGACCTCTCGCACGGCGTGCATGTGTATAATGCCGCGATGCTGCGCCGCGTTGGGCAAATTGCGAGATGGTTTCTTGGCCCTGAGTCAGGCGTGTACGGTCACCTCGGCCCGCGTTGGATTTTCCTTCGTGCGCTTGGCATAATTTTCTTCTCCGCATTTTACTCGCTCGTCTTTCAAGCCAAAGGCCTCATCGGTCCCAACGGCATTCTTCCCGCGAATGTTTATATCAATGCGGTTGGCCACTCGGTCCACGGTCTCGCGAGATTCTGGTTCGTGCCGTCGGTATTCTGGGCGAGTTCGACGGATCACGCGCTCGTCGCCGTCTGCTGGATCGGCATGGTCGCCGCGATTCTGCTCTTTCTGAATTTCTGGCCGCGCGGCATGACGGCGATATGTTTCATCTGCTTTTTGTCATTCATCTCCACGTTGCAGGATTTCGCCAGCTATCAATCCGACGGCATGCTCCTCGAAGCTGGGTTCCTCTGTCTTTTCTTCGCGCCGGCGGGATGGCGTCCCCGGTGGGGCGAACTATCACCGCCATCGCGCGTGTGTCTGTGGCTGATTTTGTGGGAGTGGTTCCGCATTTACTTCGAATCGGGCATGGCGAAAATTCTGGGTGGCGATCCCGAATGGCGTCACCTGACCGCGATGTACGAGTATTACCAAAACGGCCCGCTGCCCACGTGGATCGGCTGGTACGTGCAGCACGCGCCGCATTGGTTTCACTGGCTGACGGCGCTTGCGACGCTTGTCATGGAGCTCGGCATCGTACTGATGCTCTTTCTGCCACGCCGTCTCCGCCTCATCTGTTTTTTTATCGTTACGCCGTGGGAAATCGGCGTGATCCTCACCGCGAATTACGCGTTCCTGAATTACCTGGTACTCGCACTCGGTTTTTTGCTGCTTGACGACCAATTCCTCGTGCGCATCGCACCGCGCAACTGGTTCCCGAAATATCACGTGATGGTGGCCATGCGCGAGGAAGACACGCGCGAAGTGGATGCAGAAATTGTTGGATCGCCGCCGAGAGCTGAAACAAATGTTTCACGCGTTATGCATTCGCTGAGAATGACGGTTGCCGGGATTTGTTTTGCATGGATTTTCTACGCGACCACGATGCAGCTCATCTGGATGTGGACGCCCGAGTTTCCTTCGTCAGAATACGAAGTGCAGAAAGTAGTGCAATGGCCAATTGAGAAAATCGAGCCGTTTCGCATCGCGAATGAATTTGGATTATTCGGTGTGATGACGCGCGGCCGCTACGAAATCGAATTTCAAGGTTCGAATGACGCTGGCAAGACCTGGACTGCGTACCCGTTTCGTTACAAGCCGCAAGCGCTGAATGAAGCTCCGCGCATTTACGCTCCGTACCAGCCGCGTTTCGATTGGAATCTGTGGTTCGCTTCGCTGGGAAGCTGGCGCCAATATCAATTCGTCGTCAACACCGAGGAGGCGTTGCTGGACAACAGCCCTGAAGTTCTTTCGCTATTCTCGCGCGATCCGTTTCCGGATGGTCCGCCGCAGGAAATTCGCGTGATTATTTGGCAATACCGGTTTACGACTCTGGATGTGAATCGTCAGACAGGGGATTGGTGGACACGCAAGTTGTTGGGTCTCTACGCGCCAACGCTGATTCGCGAACCCGACGGCCGATTCGGTGTCCTGCAGTTCCCGGACGTTTTGCCGCCTCACGACTGAGCCGGTCGCTGGCCGACGCGCTCGGGCTACCAGATTCGCTTCAATCGCGGTATAATCCCGCGCACTTCCCTCGGAGGAATCTCCATGCGCCCTAACAAGACTCTCCCACGTTGGTTGTCGTTTGAGCGGATGTCGCCCGCCCTACTCACCGGCCTGATCCTCTTCGCGGCAAGCTTTTTCACAGATATTATTCTGGACTGGATCGGGACACCCGGACAGGCAAGGTTCTTCAATTACCTGGCGATTGGGTTCATCGGGGCGCTGCTAATCCTGTTCTTTCTGTCGGCAAGTTATGAAAATCAGGTTTACGCCAGGGCGAAAGAAAGAATGCAGCTCATTGCGGAAATGAACTATCGCATTCGCGGCGCGCTGAGCCTGATCGAGCAGTCGGCGACTCTGGACGACCGGGACGAACGGCTACGCGGCGTGGATGAAGCTGTGCGGCGTATCGACGTCGTGCTCACGGATTTTCTGCCGACGGCCGACACTACCGCCGTGCCACACAGCTCCTTCCTGCACTAAGACGCAGCCACACTTTTCCTGCCAGCCCATCTGCGTGCGCGATTCTTCACCGCGCCACGATAATCGCGCTTTTTATTTGCCACCTTGCGGGCGTATCATGCAGCGGCAAAATTCATCGCGGGGGTTTTTCCATGGATCGTTCGCATTTCGTTACATTACGC
>DATNDO010000205.1:0-8313 GCA_035606955.1 Candidatus Angelobacter sp. | reverse complement strand
CCGCTTTTGGAAACGCCGAACGCGCTTGCATCCAAATCGCCCGTAGTGACGGAGAGATCGACGGGGCCATAGTCGCCAGGATGGTCGACCGAAAGTTCGAGGTCCCCTGCGTGAATCTGTAAGTCCTTGTTGCCAGCAATTCCACGGATTTCAAGTTCGCCGGCGAACATGCGCACGTAAAGGTCGGAATTGCGCGGAACTTCCATGGTGATTTGAAAATTGTTGCTGGGGCCGCCGGTGATGTCGAGATCGCCGCGATCGCCGTTCTTCTTGAACGCGACTCGAACATTGCCGAGGTCGCCAGTGTTGGGGCAGGAGAAATGAATCTGGATTTTATTCTCGTCAGTGCCGGTGATGCGCACGCCAGAGGAGCGTATATGCATGCGGAGTTGGCCATCGGAAGGGAAGTCGGCTGTGAAATGATCCTGACCTGTTTCCGAGATGCGATCGTTTTGGGCTAGAGCGATAGCAGGCAGGACAGAGAGCAAGGCAACACATGCAATTCGAGCAGTCGTTCTTGCAAAGACATTTGCGAACATGGGACGCACCTCGCGTTACTGTCTAGAGATACGACAGCGGGCGGAGAATAGTTCCATCACGGGAGAGCTTCCACTTGCTTTGCGAGTTGACTGGGCGCGGAGTTGAGCCAAGCCGCAAGAATGGCGCGCCGCAATGTAGCTTTGTTCGCCGATTTGAGGGTGACCATAGTGCCGCCCTGGCGTCCCCAAGCGCCCGTTGCCGGTTCGAAGGTTCCCGGGTGGTCCGCTATGAATACTTCCTGTTGCTCCGGAGTGAGCTTCACCATTCCCCACGGTTTGCCCGGCTGTGAGAGCGTAGCGAATATCTTCCCGCGGACGCGAAAGTCGGGATGGCCCATGTGGGCGGACTCAACCGTCTCCGGAAAGTCGAGTGCCATGCGCCGAAATTCGTCGCGATTCACAGGCATGTGCGATACCGGATGCTACGCTTTGGCGGCGCGCCGGAGGAATTGTGGCGCGAAGACTTCCTCCGCGAATTGCTCGAGAGTGGTTGGCGTTGTGTTTTCGTCCGAACGCGTTTCTTGTGGATCGAGCAGGCCCTCATTCGCGCCGTTCCACAATTCAACCAGCAGCGCCGCGGAACTTTTCGGCAAGCCCATGCTTGCGAGCGCGGATTCGAGAAGCGGCAACGGCATTTGGACATAGCCCAGATTGGGCTTGCCAATGGCGCGTCCGATAATTCCGGCCGTTTCTTTCATGGTCACGTCGCGGGGCCCGAGCAGCTCTTGAGTGGAATGTCCGGAAAAATCGCGTTTGGCGAGGCGTCCGGCGGCATAGTTGCCGATGTCTTTCGTGGCGATGGTCGGGAAGGGCGCGTCGGCGGGGGCGGCGCCGGGAAGGACGTTCATCATGCGAATGCCGTCGATGCTCATGAGGAAATTTTCCATGAAGGTCGCGGGGCGAAGATGGAGAACATTGAGGCCGGAGATGCGATTGAGTTTTTCTTCCATGTTGTGCAAGCCGAGCACGGGGCCGGTTTTCGAGGTGTTCTGCGCACCGATACTGGAGAGGGTGGCAGCGAATTTGACGCCGGATTTTTGGACGGCTGAGGCGTAAGCGTCGCTGATGCGTTCTTGATAATCGCGAAAGTCGTCGCGTTGCAGAGCCTGAGGAATCACGAGATACACGGCTGTGGCGCCGTCGAACGCGCGAGCCATCTCGTCGGCGTTTTCGACGTTAGCCACGAAGGGTTCCGCGCCCTGTGAGGCGAAGTGCTCGAGTTTTGCGGCATCGCGGCCGATGACGCGAATCCTTTCCCCTTTTGCCAGCAGCGCTTCCGCCGCGGGGGTTGCTGTGTTTCCTGTGGCTCCGGTGATGACGATCATGGCTGCCTCCTTGCGAGATTCCTCGGGCAAAATCGAAAACCTGCTCAGGTTCCTTTATGGGCCTCGGGTAACGCGCCGCTTGGCGCGCGCGGATGCTCACGGCGAATACGATGCGCGAACTGCCGCACGAAGACAAATTTCAGCACGAGGAAAACGACAGCCGCGCCTTCGAGCGTCAATCCCCAGCGGTGCGCCGCGGGATAAATCGAGATGCCTGCAACCAGCGTCGCCAAACAAAGAACAAGCGCAGCATTGCTTAGCAGAAAAGCGCGCCGCGCCGCGCGCGAGATATCCTGTCGGCGCGCGATGAGAATCGTGACAGCAATCGCCGCGACGACGGAGAGCGCGATAAGAGCTAGCAGGCCGTATTGGATTTTCGCCGTCACGGAGTCTTCACGCCTATTTGCTTACGTATACCGGCATTTCTGTGTCTCCACAACAAAATTGGGCAGGTGGCCAGTAACGCGATCCAGATACCAATAAGGGTGAGAAAAAGCTTGAATCCAACGGCGGGATATTGCCAAGCGGAGGGCAAGAAGTAATCGTCCAGGCCGACGATGATAATAAGGACAAACAATACCGCGCGAACAGTAAGAAGCACGCGCAGCGATCGTGGTAACTCTCGATGACGCGAGACCGCAATCGTTGAAGTAATCTTTGATGCAACGGCTACGAGGCAGAGAACGAGTAGCACGACAATCCCGGTGGTGTTCAGATGCATCAATTTACTCGCTTGATTCAGACCGCATAGGAATTTTCACATTGTGCTGCTTCGCAAAATTGATGGCCTCGGGGTAGCCGGCGTCAACGTGGCGCGCGACGCCGATACCGGGATCGTTTGTGAGCACGCGCTCGATGCGCGAGGCCATGTCTTTCGTGCCGTCGGCGACAGTCACTTGCCCTGCGTGGACAGCGTAGCCGATGCCGACGCCACCGCCGTCATGAATCGAAACCCAGCTTGCTCCGCTCGCCGTGTTGAGCATAGCGTTGAGCATGGGCCAGTCGGCGATGGCGTCTGAGCCATCACGCATGGCTTCCGTTTCGCGATACGGCGAAGCGACGGAGCCGCAGTCGAGGTGATCGCGGCCAATGACGATGGGCGCTTTCAGTTCGCCGCGCGCGACAAGATCGTTGAGCGCGAGGCCGAATTTGTCGCGTTCGCCGTAGCCTAGCCAACAAATGCGCGCGGGCAACCCTTGAAAATGAACACGCTTCTGCGCGAGCTTGATCCAACGGCAAAGAGATTCGTTGTGCGAAAACATTTCAAGAACGAGCTGGTCAGTGCGATGAATGTCCGACGGCTCGCCGGAAAGCGCGGCCCAGCGAAAAGGACCGCGGCCTTCGCAAAACAACGGGCGAATGTAAGCGGGAACGAACCCCGGAAAGTCGTAAGCATTTGTCACACCTTGCTCGAAAGCGAATGTGCGGATGTTGTTGCCATAGTCGAAAGTGATCGCGCCCATTTTTTGCAAGGCGAGCATGCCTTCCACGTGAGTGGCGATGGATT
Organism: Candidatus Angelobacter sp.; assembly: GCA_035606955.1. Classification (GTDB taxonomy): domain Bacteria; phylum Acidobacteriota; class Terriglobia; order Acidiferrales; family UBA7541; genus DAHUXN01. The sequence goes on along the minus strand of DATNDO010000205.1, from coordinate 4,942 downwards.
GCATGGCCCGCTTGCGATAGGCCTCGGGATCGCTCTCGCGCAGTTCTTTTGCGTCTGCGAGCGACAGTCCCTGCGGAATGTAGCCGCCGATGGGATCGTGCGCGCTGGTTTGATCGGTGAGCAAATCGGGAACGACGCCGCGGCGCGCGAGCTCGGGAATTAAATCCGCACAATTGCCGATGAGGCCGACCGACGTGGCTTCGCGTTTGCGGATGGCATTCTTAAGAATGCGTAGCGCTTCGTCGAGATCGTTGACCATCACATCGCAGTAGCCGGTTTTCACCCGGCGCTTGATGCGTTCAGGATCGACTTCGATGCCGAGAAACGCGGCGCCATTGAGCGTGGCAGCCAGAGGCTGCGCGCCGCCCATTCCGCCCATGCCTCCGGAGACGACGAGTTTCCCTGAGAGATCCGCAGCCGCGCCGAAATGTTTGCGCGCGGCGGCTGCGAAAGTTTCATACGTACCCTGCAAAATTCCCTGCGTGCCGATGTAAATCCAGCTTCCCGCGGTCATCTGGCCGTACATAGTCAAGCCGGCGCGTTCGAGCTCGTTGAAGTTTTTCCAGTCGTCCCAATGGCCCACCAGATTCGAATTCGCGATGATGACGCGCGGGGCGTACGGGTGCGTGCGAAAAATACCGACGGGCTTGCCGGATTGCACCAGAAGGGTTTCATCGTTTTCAAGACTGCGCAGGGATTTGACGATCGCGTGAAAACATTCCCAGTTGCGCGCAGCTTTGCCGCGTCCGCCGTAAACGACGAGGTCCTCGGGGCGCTCGCCGACTTCGGGGTCGAGATTATTCATCAGCATGCGGAGAGCGGCTTCCTGCTGCCAGCCTTTGCAGGAAATTTGCGTGCCGCGTGGCGCGCGCTGCGGTTCGTAGCCGACATGATTCTCTACCGCGAGTTTTGCCATCGGGCCTCCCTCTGGGAAGTGCCATCTTAACGCGGAGAGCCACACGTGGCCAGTGACGAATGTGACAGCAAACGACGAGTTTGGAGTAAACGCTCAGTTCGCGTTTTAAAACCGAACTACGTGCCGACAGCGCACAGCTTTCGTAATCCTGTGATCACTGCGGGCAGGCTTCGCTTGGCTGCCAGTCGTTGGCTTTCGTCATCCAGGGCAGATTAGCGTCCTGAAAGACGAGCGTTACCGCGCGCTCAGAACTGGCGACACGGGTAAGCACCATAGGCGTCCCGGCCGGCACGAGTCCTGTTTCTCCCTCACGGATAAGGAATGTTTTCCCAGGGATCTGCATGCATTGCGCGCCACTCAAAACATACCAAGCCTCTACACCGGGATGACGATGAACGGGAGTATGGCCAGGGCTCGCTGACGTGATGGAGATGGACTCCAGGTAGCGAGCTTCATATTCTGTTGCTTCGAAATGCGGCAGCGGCCCGACCGTCGCAACCTTCTGTCCGCTTGCCGGCCGCCAATCGACAGGCGCAATCTTGAAAAGCCAGATTTTCCCCAGCGAATTCACTACCGTTCCGCTTGAGTTCGCTTTCGCCCGCTCCGCCGCTTCGCGCGTTGGATATGTGTAGAGGTGCCAGAAGAGGGGCCCCTTCGGCAGATTTTTCAAGACCTCGATGGCGGTGATGTAGCAGCCCGTTTCCTGCTTGCGCTGGCTCGCGGGAATCGTACACGACAATGGTGCGTCGAGGCGCACCGGGTCGCGAAATTGTGCCCTGGATGCTGGTGCAACCAGCGCAACCGCTAGTCCCAGAGCGTACAGAGATAATGCGAAGGCGCGGTAGCTCATGGATTTGCCTCCAGTCTTCCGTCGAACTTGCCGAATCCTACCACGATCGTGGTGCGAAACTGCAAGGTGATGAGGCGCTCCACATCGGCGTGTTTTTGATTGTTCGGGGTTGCGACAAAGTTGCGCGTTGCAACGATGCTACGCTAGAGTGGCGAAACTGACGATGAATCAATCACCGGGATATCCGGCGCTGACGAAGTGTTTTCTGGACGCGATGGACCAGCATCCCAACGCGCGCGCACAGATGTATCGAGCGGCAGAGGGTTGGCAGGCGTACTCGTCGACGGAAATGCTGCGGCGGGTTGCAGGGTTGTCGAAGGCATTGGCGGCGCTGGGCGTGAAGGCGGGAGATCGCGTGGGACTTTTTGCGCCGAATTCACCGGAATGGCACGTTGCGGATTTTGCCGTGCTGGGCTTGGGCGCGATCGATGTGCCGATTTACTACAATGAATCGCCCGAGCGGCTCGAATACATATGGAATGACGCGGGCGTGAAGGTGGCGATTGTCTCCGGTGAAACGCAGACGCGAAAAGTGGCGGCCAGTCGCGCGAAGATCCCGTCGCTCGAGAAAATTATTTGTGTCGGCGCGCCCGAGGAGCTGCGCAGAGAGTTTCTGGATTATGCGACGCTGATCGCCGCGGCGAATGATAGGGATATCGCGGAGTACCGGCGCGCGGCGGCTAACGTCCAACCGCAGCAATTAGCGACGCTGATTTATACGTCGGGAACCACAGGCGAGCCGAAGGGTGTGATGCTGACGCACGCGAATTTGAGCTCGAATTCAATGGACGCGACGTGGTCCATCGACTATTTCCCCGATGACCTGCAGCTTTCGTTTTTGCCGTTGTCGCATGTCTACGAGCGCACATTCGATTACCCGGCGCTGTTCCACGGCGTCACGGTTGCGTATCTGGAAAAAATCGAGGATGCGGCGAAGGCGCTGATCGAAGTGCGTCCAACAATCGCGGCGGCGGTGCCGCGCGTGTTCGAGAAAACGTACGCGAATATCGTGGAGAAGGGCCATCAGGAAACTGGGCTGAAACGGAAAATATTCGATTGGGCGTTGCGCGTGGCGGAAGACGCGGTGCCGTGGCGCGCGTACGGAAAAGATGTGTCGGCCGGGGTGAAGTTGCGTTGGGCGATTGCGGACCGGCTGGTGTATTCGAAAATTCGCGCGGGGATCGGCGGGCGCATGCGCGTGTTCTATTCGGGCGGCGCGCCATTGGCGGTGGAGTTGGCAGAGTTTTTCTGGTCGGTGGGAGTACCGATTTATCAGGGATATGGCCTGACGGAATCATCGCCCGTAATTTCAACGAACACGCCGCAAGAAAATAAAGTAGGCACAGTCGGACGGCCGATTCGCAACTGCGAAGTGAAAATCGCGGAGGACGGCGAAATTCTCGCGCGTGGTCCGAACGTCATGCAGGGCTACTACGGCAAGCCGGAAGCGACGCGCGAGGCGCTGAGTCCGGATGGATGGCTGCGCACGGGAGACATAGGGCATTTGGACGCGGACGGTTGTCTGGTCATTACGGATCGCAAGAAGGAATTACTGAAGACGGCGGCTGGAAAATTCGTGGCACCTGCGCCGATTGAAATTAAGTTGCGAACAAGCCCGTACATTGCGAACGCGATGGTTGTGGGCGACACGAAGAAATTCGTCTCGGCGCTGGTTGTGCCGAATCAGACGGCCATTGCGGCGAAAGCGCTGGCGGAAGGGATTGCATTGGACGGCGAGAAAATCTCCAATGACGCCTGGGTGCGGGAATTGATTGGCGCGGAAATCGAGAGGCTGACGGAGAATCTGGCGCAGTACGAAAAGCCGAAAAGATTCGCGTTGATCGAAAAAGATTTTACGGTTGCGGGCGGCGAGTTGACGCATGCGCTGAAGCTGAAACGGCGCGTGGTCCTGCAGAAATACCGCGACGCAATTGCGCAACTTTACGCGGATGTGGAAGAGCCGCGGCCGCAAACGCACGGGTGATGTGGAGAGAGCGGAGCGGGCTTAGCGCGTTCCGGCCCGCGCTGATAGAATGTTCGTAGGGAGCTAAACAATGGGAGACCAGCTTGTCATTGCAGGGCGCGCGTTTCGTTCGCGGCTGATTGTGGGGACGGGAAAATATCGGTCGCTGCCGGAGATGGCCCGCGCGCATGAGGCGTCGGGCGCGGAGATGGTGACGGTCGCGGTACGGCGCGTGAATTTAACGGATCGCACAAAGGAATCGCTGCTCGATTACATCGACCGCGCGAAACTTTTCATTCTGCCGAATACGGCGGGATGCTACACGGCGGATGAAGCGATACGCGCCGCACGGCTGGGACGCGAAGCGGGCTTGTCGGAATGGGTGAAGCTGGAAGTGATCGGCGACGAGCAGACGCTGTTTCCGGAGACGGAAGAGTTGGTGCGCGCGACGAAAGCGCTGGTGAAGGAAGGGTTCATCGTGCTGCCGTACACGAATGACGATTTGATCGTGGCGCGAAAATTAGTGGATGCGGGAGCCGCGGCGGTGATGCCGCTAGGCGCGCCGATTGGGTCGGGGATGGGGATTCAGAATCTGGCGAATTTGCGGATTTTGCGCGAACGCATCACCGAAGTGCCGCTGATTGTCGACGCGGGCGTGGGAACCGCATCGGATGCGGCGATTGCGATGGAGTTGGGCGCGGACGGCGTGTTGATGAACACGGCGATTGCGGGCGCTCAGGACGCGGTGCTGATGGCGGAGGCGATGCGCGCGGCGGTTGAGGCGGGACGCAAGGCGTTTCTCGCGGGCAGGATCGCGAAGAAATTGTACGCGACAGCGTCAAGCCCGGTGGCGGGAGTCGTGCGGTAGTCGGGAGGCTGTAGGCTGTGGTTAGTCCTCAGGCTGGATAATTTGTGACGAAAACGCCTCACGTCAGTTGCGGCAAGAGTCGCCGCAAACGGGACGTAAGCTACAGCGCATGGCCCTGCCGGTAAAACAGCGGATCGCGTACATCGACTGGATGCGCGGGCTGGCGTGCGTGCTGATGTTTCAGACGCATTGCTATGATTCGTGGCTGAGTCCCGCGGCGCGAAAGACACATTTCTTCGGTTGGTCGCAACTGCTGGGGACGCTGCCAGCGCCTCTGTTTCTCTTCCTTGCGGGAATTTCCTTTGCGTTGGTGACGGACCGGATGCGGCAGAAAGGCGCGTCGGC
>DATNDO010000238.1:0-10013 GCA_035606955.1 Candidatus Angelobacter sp. | reverse complement strand
GCGAAGTAGCGTTCGCCATCTTTCGGAGGACGGACCTGGCCGGAGACGGTGTCTCCCGTACGCAGATCGAATTTGCGGATTTGCGACGGCGAGACGTAGATATCGTCGGGGCCGGGCAGGTAATTGTACTCGGGCGCGCGGAGGAAGCCGAAGCCGTCGGGGAGGCATTCGAGAACGCCCTCGGAGAAGATCAGGCCGTTCTTTTCGGTTTGCGCGCGGAGGATCTGGAAGATCAACTCCTGCTTGCGCATGCCGCTGGCGCCGGGGATATTGAGTTCCTTGGCGATTTTCGCCAAGTCGGTGATGTTGCGGTCCTTCAATTCTGCAAGACTGATGCTCATCTGATATTTCCTTAAATTGATTTATTCGATTTTTGCTTCTACGCCTAAATTTTTGACCTGAGGCTTCTCGGGCACGGGAGCACTCGGGATGTTCCTCGGGCAGGTGAACTTTCGAACTGGCCGGAATTCCTCCTCCGGCCTACAACTTCATTTCATCTTCGTGGAAAAACCGAAGGCCTAATTGGTGAATTCGTTGTCCTGCGGCGCGCCGGCGTCAAATTCAGGCGCGACTTCGGGAACCGGCGCGGGACTGGCAGTCAAGGGCCGCTCGAGCGCCAAATACAACACTTCGTCCATCGTGTCGACAAATTTTACGGACATCTGGGCCTGAATTTCAGGCGGAACGTCGGCCAAATCCTTTTCGTTGTCGCGCGGCAGAATCACGGTGTGCAAGCCCAGGCGGTGAGCCGCGAGCAGTTTCTCCTTCACGCCACCGATGGGCAGCACTTTGCCGCGCAACGTGATTTCGCCGGTCATGGCCAAATCGCAGCGAACGGGAATGCGCGTGAGCGCGCTGGCGATGGAGGTGCAGAGCGTGATGCCTGCGGAGGGGCCGTCTTTCGGGATGGCGCCTTCGGGTACGTGTACGTGAATATCCAGATGACGGTAAAAGTCCTTTGGCAAGCCGAAGAGATGGCTGCGCGAACGAACGTAACTCATGGCTGCTTGTGCGGATTCCTGCATGACGTCGCCGAGCTTTCCAGTCAGCGTCAGGCGGCCCTTGCCCTGCATGAGCGTGGCTTCCGTGCGGAGCACTTCGCCGCCGACTTCGGTCCAGGCCAAGCCGACGGTGAGGCCGACTTCATTCTTCTTCTCCGCGAGCATGTCGCGATACTTGATGATGCCAAGATAGGAATTTACGTTGGCTGGCGTGACGTCGACGGTGGCGGATTTGCCTTCGGCGACGAGCTTGCGCGCGACCTTGCGCGAAATATTCGCGATTTCGCGCTCCAGATTGCGGACGCCGGCTTCATGAGTATAGTGACGAATCAAGTGCAGCAAGCCTTCGTCGGTGAAAGTGACGTTTTCCTCGGCGATTCCGGTGGCTTCGCGCTGCTTGCGGACCAGGAAACGCTTGGCGATTTGCATTTTCTCCTGCTCCGTGTAACCCGGAAGCCGGAGAACTTCCATGCGGTCCTGAAGCGGCTGCGGAATCGTGTGCAACACGTTTGCGGTGCAAACGAACATCACTTTTGAGAGATCGTATTCGACGTCCAGATAATGATCGGTGAAGGCGTGGTTGAGCTCAGGGTCGAGGACTTCCATGAGCGCGGCCGAAGGATCGCCCCGAAAATCCATGGACATCTTGTCAACTTCGTCGAGGACGAACACGGGGTTTACCGTGCCGGCCTTGCGCATCATCTGGATGATCTGGCCGGGAAGCGCGCCAATGTAAGTGCGGCGATGGCCGCGAATTTCGGCTTCATCGCGCACGCCGCCGAGCGAGACGCGCACGAATTTGCGTCCCGTGGCCTTGCCGATGGACATGGCGAGGGAAGTCTTGCCCACACCTGGAGGGCCGACGAAGCAGAGAATCGAGCCTTTGGGATTCTTGACCAGCTGGCGAACGGCGAGGAATTCGAGGATGCGTTCCTTGATTTTTTCCAGGCCGTAATGGTCTTCGTTGAGAATTTCCTCGGCGCGCTTGATGTCGCGGATTTCGCGGGAGCGCTTCTTCCACGGCACGGCGAGCATCCAGTCGAGATAATTGCGGGAGACAGTGGATTCCGCCGACATTGGCGGCATCATTTCGAGCCGCTTCATCTCCTGCATGGCCTTTTCTTGAACTTCCTTGGGCATGCCAGAGGTTTCGATTTTCTTTTTCAGCTGCTCGAGTTCGCCCGCTTCGCCGCGGCCCAGTTCCTTCTGAATAGCTTTCAATTTTTCGTTGAGGTAATACTCTTTCTGGGCGCGTTCCATCTGACGCTTGACGCGCGTGTTGATACTGCGGTCGACGTTGAGCTTTTCGGTTTCCGCGTCGAGAATTTCACCGACGCGGTTCAGACGTTCGAGCGGATCGAAAATTTCCAGGAGCTCCTGCTTTTCCTCGACTGGAATCGTCAGATTCGCGGCGATGGCGTCAGAGAGTTTTGCGGGATCATCCACGCGGACGGCGGCGATCATCGTGTCATAGTTCAGGGACTGCGAGAGCTTGACGTACTGCTCGAAAAGGCCGGTTACGCGAGTGGCGGACTGTTCGAGCTGCGGATTCGGTTCGGTCTTGACGGGAATGACGCGAATCGTCGCGCGGAAGAAGCCTTCGTCGTTGGTGATCTGGACGATTTTGCCGCGCTCGGCGCCTTCAACAAGGACTTTGATGTTGCCGTCGGGGAGCTTGACGCTCTGTACGATGTTGGCGAGCGTTCCGACTTGATAGATTTCTTCGGGGCGCGGGTCATCGACGGAAGCATCGTGCTGCGTGGCGAGAAAAATCTTCTTTTCGCCCGCAAGAGCTTCTTCTAGGGCGCGAACGGAGGCTTCGCGGCCGACGATGAACGGCGTCATCATCTGCGGGAAGATGACCATTTCGCGCACCGGCATCATCGGCACGCGCTTCGTTTCCAATTTTTCCCGGTTAAACATGAATTCTTGGGTTCTCCCTTTGGGTGGTCAGCCTGCTTTTTCGAGCAAGCTCCAATTGATTTCCCTGCTCTTGACCATGTCAGCGGTGACGATGAAGTCGCGCATTTTACGCTGAGAAGGGAGGTGATACATCAGGTCAAGCATCAGGTCTTCTAAAATCATGCGCAGGCCGCGCGCGCCAACCTTGCGCTGCAGGGCCAACTCGGCGACGGTTTCCAGAGCGTCGTCGGTGAATTTCAGGCGCACATTCTCAAATTCGAAGAGCTTTTGGTACTGACGTATAAGCGCGTTCTTCGGTTCCTGAAGAATGCGAATCAGCGCCGATTTGTCGAGATCTCCCAAAACGCCGAGGACCGGGAGACGGCCGACAAATTCGGGAATCAAGCCGTAACGAATCAGGTCGGTCGGCTGCGCTTGCTCGAGAACTTCGATGTTGCGGCGCGACGGCGTGGAAGGGGCAACATCCGCGTGGAAGCCGAGAGATTTTTGTCCAATGCGGCGTTCGATAATTTTTTCCATGCCGACGAATGCGCCACCGCAGATAAAAAGAATGTTCGTGGTGTCCACGGGCGTGAATTCCTGATGCGGATGCTTGCGGCCGCCCTGCGGGGGAACGTTCGCCGTGGTGCCTTCCAGAATTTTCAGCAGCGCCTGCTGAACACCTTCGCCGGAAACGTCGCGAGTGATGGACGGGTTTTCGTCCTTCTTGGAAATTTTGTCGATCTCGTCGATATAAATGATGCCTTGCTGCGCCTTTTGCACGTCGCCATCGGCGGCTTGCAGCAGCTTCAAAATAATATTTTCAACATCTTCGCCGACGTAGCCCGCTTCCGTGAGCGTGGTGGCGTCCACAATGGCGAAGGGCACTTCGAGCATGCGCGAAAGCGTTTGCGCGAGAAGCGTCTTGCCCGTGCCGGTGGGCCCGATAAGCAAAATATTGGATTTCGTGAGTTCGACGTCACTGGGCGTGCGATTCAAAAAGATGCGCTTGTAATGGTTGTAGACGGCGACGGCCAGTTTCTTTTTCGTTTTGTCCTGGCCAATCACGTAGCCATCGAGAAACGCTTTGATCTCGGGCGGGCGCGGCAAACGGCGATTCGCCGGAGTGGCCTGCTCGCGCTTTTCTTCATCGAGGATCTGCTGGCAGACGCTGACGCACTCGTTGCAAATATAGGAGCGCGGATATTCCGAAGGCGAGCTGATGAGCTTCTCCACCTGCTCCTGAGTCTTGTGACAGAAGGAACAATGAAGGGCTTCGTCTGCGTTAAATCGCTTCACCGGAATGTTAGCCTCCAGTCCGAGTCGTAGGTGCGGTGCAGATCGTAACCGCTATTGTACGGCACGGGTTGGGCGCTGCGCGCCTGTTCATCGGTTTAGCTACTAACCTTTTGGAACGGACTAGCGGTGCTTGGAGATGATTTCGTCAACGACCCCGTATTCCTTGGCCTGTTCCGCCGACATGATGAAATCGCGCTCGACGTCCCTTTCGATCTTCTCCACCGTCTGGCCGGTGTGATGGGCAATGAGCTTGTTCAACCCCGCGCGCGTGCGCAGGATTTCCTTGGCGTGAATATCAATGTCAGTGGCCTGGCCGGAAAGTCCGCTGAGCCAGGGTTGGTGAATCAGGATGCGCGAGTTCGGGAGCGAGTAGCGCTTCTTGGGCGTGCCCGCCATAAGCAGAACGGCTGCAATGGAGGCCGCCTGGCCCACGCAATAAGTTACGACGTCCGGCCGGACGAACTGCATGGTGTCGTAAATCGCCATACCCGCGGTAATCACGCCGCCCGGTGAGTTAATGTAAATCGAAATATCCTTTTCCGGGTCTTCGGCAGCCAGGAACAGCAGCTGCGCAGTCACAAGATTCGCCACGTGGTCGTCAATCGGCGTGCCGATGAAGATGATGTGGTCCTTCAGCAGGCGCGAGTAAATATCATAGGCGCGTTCGCCGCGGTTGGTCTGTTCGACCACCATGGGAACGAGCGTTGTTGCGTACGGGGCCGGGATATCTCTCATCGGAGGTCGACCGACGCGCACCAGAGTACGAAGCAGGTATTATTTTTCACGTTTAGCGATGGTTTGAATTCGAGCCGTGCGGTGAAGCGAGTCAATTGTTTTATCACTGCGCAACTTCGATTTCATCCTATCGAGCGCCCCTTCCTTTGTCAAGCGCGCGCGAATCACTGCTGCGGATTCGCTACTACGCTCCGCGAGCCTGGCAAACTCTTTTTCCATCTCTTCGTCGGAGACTTCGAAGTTCTCGGCGCTGCCGATGCGGTCAATCAGAATCTCCGCCTTCACATCGCGCTCCGCGCGCTCCCGCTGGCGTTGGCGCATGGCCACCCAGTCCACATTGACAGCGCGAGGGTCAACTCCCTGAGCCGCGAGCGTGCGAACCATGCGTTCGAGACGTGCGTCCATTTGATGCTCGATCAACGCTTCTGGAACCGGGAAATCGTGGCGCTTGACGAGCTCGTCCAGGATTTTTTCGCGCGCCTGCGACTCTTGATGCTCCTCGCGCGCGGCAGCCAGGCGTTCGCGAATTTTGCCGCGAAGCTCTTCGAGGTTGGTGGCACCGGCGGCCCCTTCGCCGATTTCCTTTATGAAATCGTCGTTCAGCCCGGGCAGCTTCTTTTCTTTGATGGCCTTGACTTCGACGGCGTAGTTGTAGGTCTTGCCCTTGAGCTTCTCATCCGGATAGTCGTCGGGATACTTCGTTTCGAAGCGGCGCGTTTCACCGGGAGAAGCGCCGCGCAGATTCTCGTTGAAGGCTTCGAGAGTCTCTTCGGCGCCGATGTGGCACTGGACATTGTCGGCGCGAATGGGATCGCCGCCGCCCGCGGGCGTGCCCATGATTTTCACCTGCACGAAGTCGCCGTCCTTAGCGGCGCGTCCCTCGACGGGAACATAGGTGGCGGCGCGCTCGCGCATTTCTTCGAGAGTCTTGTCAATTTCGGCGTCGCCCGCCGCAAGGTCTTCGACTTCGATTTCCAGATTCTTGTAGTCGCCGAGTTCGAATTCAGGCAGAACTTCGAACGTGGCGCGGAATTTCAGCGGGCCCGCTTCGGTGAAGTCCACTTTGTCGACTTCCGGGCGCGTGACGGGCGAGAGCTTTTTCTCGGTGAGCGCCTGCTCGAGAAATTCAGGGACCAGCGATTCGAGCACTTCGCCTTTGATTTCCGCAGCGAAGCGGCGGCGGATCAGCGTCACGGGCGCTTTGCCGGGGCGAAAACCGGGGATGCGCGCCACGCGAGCCAGATCGCGCGCGATTTTTTCCGTCGTCTTCTGCACGTTCTCTGCCGGAATCTCGAGTTCGATTTCGCGGCGGCAAGTTGCTTCATTCATCATGAAAGTCCAATTCTAAAATGCGAGTGAATTTCGGATTTGGGAATGTTACGGCAGGGCACTACTTTCACGCTGCCTCGGGCCTCTTCGGAAATTTTCGCGGGAGGGCAGGGGAAAGCGGCCAAGCATCACAGCAAAATCAGTATAAAGGAAGCGAATGCGAGCGTCAACCGCGCTTGGGGTATTACGCACTGAGGGGAAAATGCTACACCTGCGCGGTATAGTCAGCGTGAAGGCTTTGAAGTCATCCGAGTGAGGAGGGCAGTTTCGGGCGCATGCTAAATTTGCCTGTTCCGGCCGAAAAATTATTCAGCGAAACTCACGGTCGAACTCTGCGCGCCTGGAGCACAGTGTCTATTTTTAGGTTTTAGGCAGGTTGTGCAGCGATGCATTCCCGCCAACCCTGGTATCAGTCAGGACCCCGCGTCCGGTGACGCTCACGGACGCCTCGAATCAACCGCCGGATAAACACCGTGCGGATAAAGACCGTAAATATTGCGCATGTTTTTGCCTTTATCGTCGATGATTTCTACCTGCAAGTTTTGTTTTTTTCGAATCGGCTTAGCGAATTGCAGTTCCAGCCGGTAGGTTCCATGGATCGCATTGCTGAGAGCCGCGATACGTTGGAACGGGTCAGAGCGAATGATTTTCCAAGCTGCCCAGTCATCAGGGACTTCCTTGGGTGCGAACGAAAAACCTCCCGTCGCCTCCACGAGCTCGATCCTATCCTCCATGTCGCGCACGAGGACGGGCGTTGGTGAATCAAAGCGCGTGATCATCGGAAAAATGAGGAATACCCGCACACCGTAACTGCTGGCATCCGCCGTTACAGACTCAAGAGACATGCGGCTATGGTCATCGCCTTGGAATTGCCCATCGGAGAAAAATACGACCGAATCGCCGAATCCCGCAGTCGTGCCGAAGTCGCGCAACGCGGCTTGCAGTGCGTCGCCCGCGAAAGTCTCTCCCCGCGGTCGGGGGAGGCCATCGATGGCGTCGCGAATCGACGTGAAATCGTGCGTGAAGGGAACGACTTGCCTTTCCTTGTCGGCAAAAATGTCCAGCGCTACAGAGTCTTGCCGGAATACAGTCTTTAGAAAATCTTCCGCCAGGTGCTTGGTGTAGTTCCAGACTGTTATGTGTTTAGACCCAACCGGTTCGCCCATGCTTCCGCTCATATCCAGTAGCAGAAGGATTCGGCGTGGACTCGTGTCCAGAGCAAACCTGCGCACCGTCACATCATGGCTTTTCAGGCTCACGTTTCGAACAGTCAGGCCAAGGTCAACCCTTCCCGTCGAGCTTAGAGCGACGAGAGGCACCGTTCGTATCTCGCCAGTCTGAGCTGATGACGACGAAGCAGAAGTAAGAACCCCAAGAAGTAAGGTGAGACCGACTATCGCGGAGCGTTTCATTTCCAAATGTGCCGCTTACTGCCGCAGAACATATCGGATTCAGTAACCTCCGTGCATCGCGTATTTCCGTTCCCGTATAGAGGGGGAACACGCCCTGCGCGGGCCGATTGATTGTACGCTGGTCCAAAGAAAGTGCATATCAATCATTCCAGTGGGTAGTGGCCTGTAACAGGCCACTACCTTCCAGTGGGCCATGTGCCTGGCTTACCGGTGTCTCGACGCCTCGTCAACTCACCAAAGTAATCTTCGCTTCGAACAAAAAAATGCCGACTTGGCGGTATCAGCGGCCGAGGCTGAAGGGCCAGGGCCTCGGGATGGCTAGCGTCATCAGCACGAAACCGAGCAGAGCGATGTCCTTGAGGAAGTGGACCTGCTCGTTCATTTTCGCCTGCGGGTCTTTTACCGTCCAAAAATTGTGAATGCCGAACGCAGCGCTTAGCAGGAAAAGCGCCAACAGAATCGCGCCGATGGTCGGGTGATAGCCGAGGAGCATGCTCGCTCCGCCCAACAAGAGAAACACGCCGCTGCCGCCAACGGCCAGCGGGGGAGCGGGCATGCCTTTGCTCTTGGCGTATCCGGCCATCATGCTGAGCTTGGCGAAGTGATTGAATCCGCTCATGAGGAAAAAACCGCCAACGATGATGCGTCCGATGAGAAACAAGATGGGAAAGATAGTGTCCATGCGTTCTCCTCCTTAGGGCTCGAGGATGCGGCTACGTCGCTGGCGGGGATTATACGCCTGGAGGCAAACACAGGCGGAGTTTTTGCGGGGGCAAGCGGCCCCGAGTTTCGAATATTGAGTCGCGTGGCAGCCGTGATTCATCTAACGAACCCAGCGTGAGCAGCCGTATAATATCTCAACCTCAGGAGGGCAATTGTAATGTTGCGCATAAATGATGAAGCCCCAGATTTTTCTGCGGAGACCTCGCAGGGGGAAATCAACTTCCACGAATGGATCGGCGACGGTTGGGCAATTTTGTTTTCGCATCCGAAGGACTTTACGCCCGTGTGCACCACGGAACTGGGTTACATGGCCGGACTCCAGCCGGAATTCCTAAAGCGCAATTGCAAGATCATCGGGCTGAGCGTGGATCCGGTGAGCAGTCACGCCAAGTGGGCCGTGGAAATTGAAAAGACGCAGGGTCACAAAGTGAACTACCCGATGATTGGCGATCCAGAGCTGAAAGTAGCGAAACTTTATGACATGCTTCCCGCGGACGCTGGCAGCACTTCCGAAGGCCGTACTCCGGCGACGAATGCCACCGTGCGGACCGTGTTCGTGATCGGCCCCGACAAAAAAATCAAATTGATGCTGAGCTATCCCATGAGCACCGGCCGCAATTTCGACGAAGTGCTGCGCGTGCTCGATTCGATTCAGCTCACCGCGAAACACAAGGTGTCGACGCCGGTGAACTGGAAACCGGGCGACGATGTGATACTGTCGGGCGCGGTTTCGGACGAAGAGGCCAAACAGAAGTATCCTGGCGGCTGGAAGGCGCCCCTGCCTTATATGAGGATCGTTCCCCAGCCGAAGTAATCGCTTGCAAGCTAGGAGGCGTGCCGTGATCTTCAAACAGTTTTATCTGCCGTGCCTGGCGCACGCTTCCTACATTATTGGTGATGAGCAGACAGGCTCGGCCGCCGTCGTTGACCCGCAACGGGACACGGACCAATACATCGCGTTTGCCGCCGAGCACGGACTTAAAATCAAACACGTATTCCTGACGCATCTCCACGCCGATTTTGTCGCCGGGCATTTGGAGTTGCGCGATCGCGCAGGCGCAAAAATCTATCTGGGCGCCGCGGCGAAAGCAAAGTACCCGTTTACTCCTCTTCACGACGGCGAAATTCTGGAATTCGGACGCGTGCGCCTGAAAATCCTGGAAACGCCGGGCCACACTCCGGAGTCGGTTTCCATTCTCGTTTACGATCTGAACGCGAGCGACACGCAACCGCACGCCGTGCTCACCGGTGACACTTTATTCATCGGAGACGTAGGGCGTCCCGATCTGCGCGTGGCGTTGGGATGGTCGGCCAAAGATTTGGGCGGAATGCTCTTCGATTCGCTGCACGACAAATTGTTGCCGCTGCCTGATCAAAGCCTGGTGTATCCGGCGCACGGCGCGGGCTCGCTCTGCGGCAAAGCGATCAGCAAGGAAACGGTGTCAACGCTGGGAGAACAGCGGCGCTCGAATTACGCTCTGCAGCCCATGAGCAAGGAGGCATTCATTCAGGTGGTGACGGCCGACCAACCGGAAGCTCCCGCGTACTTCACTTACGATGCGGTGCTGAACAGCGAAGAGCGTCCCACGCTGGACCAGGCACTGGCGCGCGA
>DATNDO010000194.1:0-3634 GCA_035606955.1 Candidatus Angelobacter sp. | reverse complement strand
CGCCGCACCGATCCCGGCCGCCCAGAAGTTTGCCCTGTGTTTGCGTATCACAATTTGTTTCCGGAACAAAAATCGGCGGAGGATTGCGCGCGCATCGAACGCGTCGATCGCGAATGCCGCACCGCCGCAATTGGCTGCGTCGATTGCAAAAAGCTAATGGCGGACGCGCTCGTGAAATGGATTGCGCCGATTCAAGAGCGGCGCGCGAAGTTCGAAACGAATCCCGCGGAAGTGTGGAATGTGTTGGAAGACGGCTCGCGACGCGCTAAGAAAGTCGCCGAGCAGACGATGGCGCGCGTCCGCAAAGCGGTCTTCAACTGGGAAGGCGCGGGTCGCAAAGCATCCGGCGAAGCTAAAGTCGTGGGCGACTGACTGCTTCGCGCCTCCTTTGCAAACACCCCGTTTGCAGGCGGTTGAGCACAGTCCGGCATACCGCCTTTCCACAGTCGCCTGGACTTTCGCTGCGCGCCGCTTCGTGCTAGCCTTGTGGCGGCGAAAACCCGACATGCGCGCGGCGTACAACAGCTCGAAAGGCACCTCAAAACCGCCAAAACCCGCTCGAAAACTGCGCTCCTTGATCGGTAATCAAACGCACAGTCCCGAAATCGTAAGCCTTTTACTATGTTGCACTTCCATTTTCTTGATCGGTAATGAATTCACATTGTTGCGAAGTTCAAAAAGCGTATCGAAACGCGCGATTCCGCTCGGCGCGACGACGCGAATGGAGGGTTCAAGATGAGACATTTTCTGGCAACGACGATGAGAATATTTTTGGCGGGTCTGGCTGCGACCGCAATCTCCGCGGTTCTTGCGTTGCCGGCAAACGCGCAAACGCAGCCGAGCCCGCAACCCCAAGCCACGGCGCAACCGCAACCGACTGCAACGGATTCAGGCCGCAAGCCCGTGCTTGTGGAACTCTTCACTGCCGAGGGCTGTTCGACCTGCCCGCCGGCAGAAGCGATGGCGCAAAAAATGGAGCAACAGGTCCTTCCGGGTGCCGACGTGATCGTATTGGAAGAACACGTGGATTATTGGAACCAATACGGATGGATCGATCCGTTTTCGTCTGGCGAATGGACTGAAAGACAGCGAGATTACGTGTCCAAACTGGCCGACAAGAGTCCGTATACGCCGGAGATGGTGGTGGACGGGCAGACTCAATTTGTTGGCAACAATGGCCGCGATGCGCAAGCGGCTATCGAAAAAGCAGTGCACGAGCCAGAAACAAATATCACGGTTGAAGGAAAGCAGGATCCGAAAGATTCGGGAGACTTCGATGTTTCGGTGGGAGAGTTGCAAGGAAATACGCCTGGCGACACTGCGGAAGTTTGGCTGGCAGTGACTGAGGATGGGCTGCATTCGTCGGTCACACGGGGAGAGAACGCGGGACACGTGTTGAATCACGCTGCCGTGCTGCGGTCGCTCCACAAGATCGGAGTGGCGCAGGCAAAGGGCGACAAGATGTCATTCGCGGGAGACGCGCGCGTGAAATTGAAGTCCGACTGGAAGCGTGAGAATTTGCGTGTCGTGGTGTTTGTGCAAGAGAAGAAAAGCCGGAAAATTCTTGGCGCGGCCTCGACGAAAGTCGCCGGCTAGAAGCTGCTACGCAGGAGAGAAGACCGGATTGAACAATTGAGCAGCGCCCAACATTCTTCCATGACGCAAGCGCCGGCGCGCCCACCGCACAAATCCTGGACTGTCGTGTGGATTGGCCTCGTCGCCGGCACGCTGGACATCACCGAGAACATCATCTTCAATCATTATCGCGGCGTCACCATGAAAATGATTTTCCAATACATCGCGAGCGGCTTGATTGGCATGAAATCATTCAGTCTCGGCGCCGAGTCAGTGGCGCTGGGCGTCGCGATTCATTACGCGATTGCGATGACGTGGACCGTGATTTTTTATTTATTGAGCCGCAAGCTGCTCATTTTGACGCGGCAGGCGGCCATCTGCGGAATCGTTTACGGCGGCGTGGTCTACGTGATTATGAATTTCGTTGTGCTGCCGCTGACAGCCGTGCCGCATTCGACGACAGCGGTAACGCTGGCGTCGCGAGCCAGCGGAGTGTTGGCGCTTCTCTTCTGCATCGGGTTGACGATTTCGTTGCTGATGCGCGAATACGCGCCGCCGCAATAGCCGCGCGCCACCCGCGCCTGCTTTCATTCATTTGTCGTCTGGAGCGCAGCGAAGCCTGCCCGCCGCAGGCAGAGATCTCGCCTCGAAGCAGTGCCGAGCGTTGCCGTCAGAAATTGCACCGCCTCATTTTATTTGGATGCGGTCGAATTTGAATAGCGTAAACTTAGGGGCATCATGGCGGCGAACGCACAACCGGATTACAAGATTCAACTGGCGGCGTACGAAGGGCCGCTCGATTTGCTGCTGGATTTGGTGCGCAAGCAGGAAATCGATATTCACAATATTCCCATCGCGAAAATCACGCAGCAGTACCTCGATTATTTGCACCAGCTCGAAAAACTGAACGTGGATGTGTCTGCGGACTTTTTGTACATGGCGGCGACGCTGATTTACATCAAGTCGAAGATGCTGCTGCCGGTGGATCCGCTCGCGCCTCCGGAGGAGCAGGACCCGCGCGGCGAACTGGTGCACCGGCTGCTCGAACACGAGAAATTCAAGAATGCGGCGCAGATGCTCTACGAAAAGCAGCAGCTTGAGGCGCATGTGTGGTCGCATCCGGATATGTCTCTCTATCAGAGCGAAGGGACTGAGGGAGAGTTGATCGTTTCGCTGGTGGATTTGGTGAAAGTGTTTCAACAAGTGCTGGAGCGCCGCAGGGAAGTGGCGAAGATCGAGTTGTCGCACGAAGTGGTGACCGTCGCGCAGATGATGGAGCAATTGCGCGCGCGTCTGGTGACGAGCGATGGACCAGTGTCGCTCGCGGAATTTTTCGAGGCGTGCCCGTCGAGGCGCTCCATGATTGTGGCGCTGCTCGCGGTGCTTGAAATGGTGAAGCTGCAAGCGGTGATGTTGACGCAGGAAAAAGCGTTTGGCGATATTTTGCTGCGGAAACACAAAATGTTTGATTTGGTGTTTGAGGGCGGCGAAGCAATCTCGAAGATCGACGAGGAGTATTTGTGAAGCAGTGGCGAGCGATGAGTGACGAGTGAAAGACAGAGGGCATCGCGCAGATAAAACGCGCGAAAGGAAGTAGAGCCAAGACATTGTTCATGTCGGAGCTGAAGCTCCGACCCCCTAGAGGCAAATCAACGATGACGGAACAGGAACTGCAGAGCGCGTTGGAAGCGATTATTTATGCGGCGGATGAGCCGGCGACGCTGGATCAGATTCTAGCGGCGGTGGGCGGCGAGCGCGCCGAAGTGCGCGCGGGGCTCGACCGGCTGGTCGCTTCGTATGCGGTGGAGGAGCGCGGCGTCGAGATTCGCAAAGTCGCGGGCGGCTGGAAGATGTATACGAAGGCGCAGCATCATGAAGTGGTGCGCCGATTCATCAAGGGCTTGCGGCCTGCGCTGCGGCTGACGATGCCCGCGCTCGAAACGCTGTCGGTGATTGCGTACAAACAGCCCGCGACGCTGCCGGAAATCAACGAAGTGCGCGGCGTCAATTGCGGCGGCGTGGTGAAGACGCTGCTCGAACGGCGGTTGATTACGACGGC
>DATNDO010000178.1:0-2298 GCA_035606955.1 Candidatus Angelobacter sp. | reverse complement strand
ACCGGTCATGCCGAGGGCGATATCTTCGATTTGCCCAGCTTTGGTGGCGATGACGCGGGCGGCGGCGCCGACAATCGCGAATCCCGAAGCAGGCTGGTGAAATTTCTTGTAAGCCATTCCTTCGCCCGCGCGTTTGATGGGGACGCGGACTTCCGTCAAAATTTCGCCGGGGCGGATTTGCGTGGTGAGCAGGTCAACGAAAAAGTCGGCGGCAGGAATGGTGCGTTTTCCGGAACTGGATTGCACGACCATTTCGGCGTCGAGCGCGAGAATGGCGGCGGGATAATCCGCGGCGGGATCCGAGTGAGCAACGCTGCCGCCGATGGTGCCGCGGTTGCGCACTTGCATGTCGCCGATTTCCGAGGCGGTCTCGGGAAGCAGCGGGCATTTAGCGCGCAGCAATTCCGAGGTGACGACTTGCGCGTGCGTCACCAGCGCGCCGATGGCGATTTTGTCGCGCTCCTCGCGGATGTAATCCATTCCGCGGATGCGTCCAATGTCGACGATATAGCGCGGCGAGGCGAGACGCAGCTTCATCATGGGCAGCAGGCTATGACCACCTGCAAGAATTTTTGCTTCGTCACCGTGGCGTCCGAGCGCGCGCAAAGCTTCGTCGAGAGTCTTCGGAGCTTGATATTCGAATTCGGATGGAATCATCGCGCCCTCCCGGGTTTCGTTTTTGCGCGTGGAGCGGGCTTCTGCAAAAGGCTCCAGATGCGTTCGCGTTTGATGGGCAAATCAACGTGCGTGATGCCGAGCGGGGCAAGCGCGTCGACGACCGCGTTGACGACACACGGCGTTGCGCCGATGGTGCCTGCTTCGCCAACGCCTTTCACGCCCATGGGATTGACAGGCGTGGGCGTGACGGTGCGCGAGGTTTCCATGCGCGGGATATCGGCAGCGTGTGGCAAAGCATAATCGGTGAGCTCTCCCGTGATGAGCTGGCCTTCGGCGTCATAGACGGCTTCTTCGAAGAGCACTTGGCCGATGGCTTGGACGATGCCACCGTGGACCTGGCCATCGACGAGCAAAGGATTGATGACGTTGCCGCAATCGTCGACGGCGACGTACTTCTTGAGTTTGACGTCACCCGTATCGCGATCGATTTCGACAACGCAAATGTGCGTGCCAAACGGAAACGTGAAATTCGTGGGCTCAAAGAAAGTGGTCGCTTCGAGCCCCGGCTCGACGCCGGGAGGGAGCGTCTTGGCGACGTATGCGGCGCCGACAAGATCGTTGAAGCTGACGAATTTTTTCGGGTCGGCTTTCGAGTAAATTCTGCGATCTCCAAACGCCACTTTCTCCGGAGCGACTTCCAAAATGTGCGCCGCGATTTTCGACAGTTTGTCGCGGAGTTTTTCGAGACACTTGTACATGGCCGTGCCGCCGACCGCAGTGGCGCGGCTGCCAAATGTGCCGATGCCGTAGGGCACCTGGCTGGTGTCGCCGTGGACGACGAGAACATCGTCGGGCGCGATGCCAAGCATGTCCGCGGCGATTTGCGCGAAGCTGGTTTCCTGACCTTGGCCGTGCGGCGATGAACCGGTGAGCACTTTCACTTTGCCGGTCGGCTCGATGCGAACCGTGCCGCTTTCCCAACCTCCGGCAGGCATGGCGCTGGAGGGGCCCATAGCGCAGATTTCAACGTAACTGGAAACGCCGATGCCGACGAGCTTGCCGTTCTTGCGCGCCGCAGCCTGCTCCTTGCGAAGTTTCGCGTAGCCGGAGGATTTGGCCGCGGCGTCCAGACACTTTTCATAGGCGGCCGTGTCGTAAATCAGACCGGTGGGCGTGGCGTAGGGGAAATCCTTGGGAGAGGGGAAATTCTTGCGCCGAATTTCGAGCGGGTCTTTGTCCAGTTCGGCGGCAACGATGTCCATGGCGCGTTCAATGAAATAAGTGGCCTCGGGACGGCCCGCGCCGCGATATGCGTCGGTAGCCATTTTATTCGTGAGCGCGCCGGTGATTTCGATGCGAATGGCGGGAATTTTATAGCTGCCGCAAAGCATCAGACCGGTGAGCGTGGGAATCAGCGGAGTCAAAAGTTGATAATAGGCGCCGAGGTCGGCGATGATTTTGTAGCGCGCGCCGAGGACGGTGCCGTCGCGCTTGACGGCGAGTTCGACGTAATTGATGAAATCGCGTCCGTGAATCGTCGCCTGGAAATTCTCGCGGCGAGATTCGATCCATTTCACAGGCTTGCCGATTTTCATCGCGAGATGCGCGCAGAGCGCTTCTTCCGCGTAGACGTTCAACTTGCTGCCAAAGCCGCCGCCGACTTCCGGCGTGATCAGATGA
>DATNDO010000152.1:0-4312 GCA_035606955.1 Candidatus Angelobacter sp. | reverse complement strand
GAGGAAATTTCTCAGAGCAACGTGCGCTGGTTGGAGCCGTGGGAATTCCGCTCGCTGCCAACGGGGCGAAAGGCCGACTCGAACAAAGGTCTGTACGGCCACGCATTGATTGTTGCTGGCTCGACCGGCAAAGCCGGGGCTGCGGCTCTGGCGGCCATGGGCGCGTTGCGTGTAGGCGCGGGCCTGGTCACTGTCGCAACGCCTGAACCGGTACTTCGCACCGTCGCCGGATTTGCGCCCGAAATCATGACCGAACCCTTGCACGCCACCGCTGCGGGAACCGTTGCGCGCGACGTTTTTGACTCGGGCGGCTTCGCGAAGATCCTCGACGGAAAAACTGTACTGGCCCTCGGCCCTGGATTAACCACGCAAGCAGAAACGCAGCAGTTCGTCCGGTCGATTATCACGAGTCCACGGCAAATTCCAATCATCCTGGATGCCGATGGTCTAAATGCTTTTGCCGGACGCGCCGACGAGCTTTGCGGACCGCGTGACATGCTCGCGGTAACTCCGCATCCGGGCGAAATGGCGCGGCTAATCAGCAGTACCGTCAAGGATGTCCAGTCCCGTCGCCTCGAAGTGGCGCGCAAAGCCGCAAGCGATTGGCAAGCGTTCGTCATACTGAAGGGCTATCAAACAATTTTGGCGGCGCCCGATGGCACGGCGTGGATTAATTCCACTGGCAATCCGGGCATGTCGACGGGCGGTACCGGAGATGTGTTAACGGGAATGCTGGCGGGTATTACGGCGCAATTGGGAGCGCAGAATTGGCTCCTGGCGCTTGCATGCGGCGTCTACTTGCACGGCTTGGCGGGCGATTTAGCTGCTGAGGAATTCGGCGAGGCGCCACTCATCGCCACCGATGTCATTCGGGCAATCCCCAACGCGTGTGCGCAACTCCGCGACGCGATTCAGGCGCTGTGATATGCCGGCTGTCGAAATTCTCTCTCGCTCGACAGAGGACACGATTTTCCAGGGAAGGGAACTGGCCGCCAGTTTACGCGCGCCGCTTTTGGTCCTTCTAACCGGCGAGTTGGGTGCAGGCAAGACGACCCTGGCCAAGGGCATCATCAGCGGCCTCGGAGTTGCCGCCGAAGAAGACATCACCAGCCCGACTTTCACACTGATTCACACCTTCACCGGCCGCGTTAAAGTCTTTCACGTGGACCTCTATCGTGTCTCAGATGTACACGATTTCGACACCCTAGGCTTGGAGGACCTTTTCGCTGAGCCTGCGATTGTGTTGATCGAATGGCCCGAACGCATGCGCCTGCGTACAGACTGGCCCGTACTGCGCATCGCACTCGAGCACGTCGCCGAAGACGCGCGAAAAATTACTATCGCCGAAATCGTGCCGGAGAAATCGGCGCAACAAATTGACAGCAAGGTGTAGAAGTTCGCATTGCGGTGGCCAAGAGAGTTAGCGGGCAAGATCGCCAAATGGGGGCAAGTCGTCGATGCGGGTCGCGGCGATCTACGACATTCATGCGAATCTTCCTGCGCTTCAGGCGGTCCTCGAAGATATTCGTCAAGCACGCGTGGACCACATTGTCGTCGGAGGCGATGTCCTCCCGGGGCCGATGCCGCGCGAAACGATCGCGCGTTTGCGTGAAGTTGGCATTCCGGTGCAATTCATCCTGGGGAATGGAGACCGCGAAGTGCTCGCGCGGATGCGAGGCACGGAAACGGAGTGGTATCGCAGCGCTGCCGAACAATGGCGCGCGCCGGTGCGATGGAACGCGGAGCAGCTTCGTGCCGAAGACGAAAACTTGTTAGCGAACTGGCCGGCGACGGCGCGTTTGCAGATTCAAGGATTAGGGGACGTGATGTTTTGCCACGGCACGCCGCGAAGCGATACGGAGATATTCACGCGCCTTACTTCGGAAAAGCGGCTATTTCCAATTTTCGAGCCAGTGAAAGTATCGACGGTGATTTGCGGGCACACGCACATGCAGTTTGACCGCATGATTGGAAGAACTCGTGTTGTGAATGCGGGCAGTGTAGGCATGCCCTTCGGCGAGCCGGGAGCTTACTGGCTCTTGCTTGGGTCTGACGTCGAGTTGCGGCGCACAAATTACGATCTCGTGAAAGCCGCCGAGCTCATTCGAGCGACGAAGTACCCACAAGCTGAGGACTTTGCTGCGCGCAACGTGCTGCAGCCGCCATCAGAGAAGGAAATGCAGGAAGCATTTTCGCGCGCCGAATTGCAGTGAGAAACAGGTTGGCGGAGGGGCTCGGTGTCGAGCTTTAGTGACGCCAATGCTGAATTGCCCGCCACAGCTCAGCGAGCAGCGGCCAAAGCACGGAAATGCCGAGCAGCACCGCCATGATTTTGCGTCTCGCGGCAATTCCAAATCGCCAAGCCGCGTCAGGTCCGTGGTGTTCGCAGAAGCCGTCCTCAAGCGCTGACCCCTCGCACCGCTCTCCGGAACGCCCCAGGTGCAGGCAGCGCGGTCCCTGTACCTCCGCCGGGTTAACGACTTGGTCTCTCATCCTTGCGCCACTCTCGCATTCTGCTACAGTCAAAAGAGTAAGGCTAGATTGGTCTAATGCCGGACACCACCACCGCAACGCCGGCACGCCCGGCGCGCCTGAAGCTCGAGCCGTATTCTGCCGAGTTGCGCCTCGCGGCACTCACGCCCGGCATCGACAATATCCACTTTGACGTTTATCTAAGTCCCCGATTTCTCGAAACCGGGCGGCAGTATATGGCAGATCTCGTGCGCCAGGCGGCGTCCCTCCAGCAGTTTTTCGGCTTCGAATCGCGACAGCCGCGCGCAGGTGACTCCTCGCAGTTCCGCAAGTTGCTCAGCGAACTCCTGCAATCTGGAATTACGCGCGCACAGTTCGAAAAAAACATCGAGTTCGATTTGCTGCTCCGCTTGGCTGTGCTGAAATTCTTTACACAAGAGCTTGCCAGCGAATTTTCCAGCTTGATCGTCGAATGCAAGGAGCTCATCCGTTCGAGGGGTTCCGTCTTCGAACACAGCGAGCAGGCTCACGTCAAGCGCGCGCAGATCGCCGAGTTGCAATCGAATCGTAAAACCATCGTGCGTCGCGCTGGCCAAACGTTGTTCCATATCCTCAAGGAATTGGATGAAACCGTGCTCGCGAAATCGCGCCGTGCGCTTTTTGGCGAAGATTTCGCGGACACCTACGAGTTGCTCACCAACCGGCTCCTCTTCGTCGAAAACGGAAACGACGATTATCTTTTCTTGGAACACTATGTACTGTTAGGCAATTTCTTGCAGGACCCTGACCGCTTCGAGAATTTCGACACCCTGCTGATCGACTTTCTTCGCGACTTTGTTATCACTGAGGCAGCCTCGGAAGAACTTCGCCGCGCTCAGGAAACATACGGGAAGCTCGTTGAACAGGCTCTCGGCAAGCGTTCCGGATTAGCTAAGCTGGAAGACGAGCAAGAGGAAGCATTACGGAAGGTCGGCGGCGGTGAAGGTTTTCTTCCTGGGATTTTCAAACGTCGCGGCGGCGTCGAAGCAGAAACGAATCTGGCTGTGTTGCGCCGCCGTCAGGCGGACCTCGAGTTTCAACTTGCGGAAATTAGCCCGGAGCTCGAAGCGGCCAAGCAAAAGGTAGACTTCCTGACCGAGGAATTTCGCAGTCGATTGGGCGATTATCTCAGCGAGCCGCAGAATGCCCGACGTTTGTTTGATCCATCGGCGGGTGGTCAAGGAGCGGGCGAAGCAGAAGTCCGCGAGCGCTTGCTCGAGGAATTGCACCGGCGTCTCGAGGAGCGGGATCTTCTTGGATACGTGGTCGCGAGTTACGAAATCTGCAATCTTTATAACGATTTCTGCCCGCCTGTTCACTTGCAGCAGCTCAGGCGCGCCTTGTTGTCTCGCGACGAAATGAAACGCGTCGAAAAAGTGTTGGGTCAATTTCCAGCGCGCAATTTTTCGCTGAAACGCATCGAGGAAGCCTCGAAAGCTTTGCGCCGCTACTCCCACGACGAATCGCGCGCCTTGGTGCTGCGTTTCGTGCAGGACTTGATGCGTCTCCGGCGCGATCGTCGGAATTACCATCACGTCGCGGCCTGGCTCGAGAAAATCAATCTGGTACGCTCGGACCGTCAGCGCGAACTCTCCCGCGTCAATAACACTCTCTATGAATTCGTGTTTTCCGATGAGCGCCGCGGAACCGATGATCCAGTTGTATCGCATACAGTCATCAAGGCGGACGTTCGCGGCTCAACGGAAATAACCAAAGACCTGCTGGCGCGCGGTCTTAACCCCGCGTCGCATTTCAGCTTGACGCTTCACGAACCTGTCAAACGCCTCCTTGAACGCCACGG
>DATNDO010000133.1:0-11789 GCA_035606955.1 Candidatus Angelobacter sp. | reverse complement strand
GCCGTGATTCCGAGTTCATCGGAGACGGCCAGGCCGATGCGCCGCCGGCCGTAGTCAATCGCCAATATGCGGACAAGTTTGGCGGCAGAAGAATGCGTGCTCGGGTGAGAGGAAACCATTCCTCAACATTATAGCCCGCATATGACGAAGCACCGATAAGACGTGACTGTGGAATACCAAATCAGGCATGCGGCAAATCAACTCGTAACGCTCTACGGTTGGCGGCCGCGCTTTCCGTTCACCCATAGGGGCCAGAAACCGGTTTCCTTCATTTCTTTTTCGAGGCCGCTCGTTTTCATCAGGCGTTCAATCTGCTTTCGCGTTTGGCGAGGGCCGAGCCTTTCAGGCAGATCGGCAACGGCGTACGCAGTGACGGCGGCGATGGCCTCGTTGCGTTTGAGCTGCGCGAAATCGACTTTGTCATACGTATCGGACGCGGCGTGATAGTTCATCATGTAGTCGTCGGGCTCCTGATTGGCGACTAGAGTGGGGACGCCTTCGAGGAGGAAATCGAGATTGTCCTCCCCCATGTCAGAGTCAAGTGTATTTTCGAATGGGCCGAATGACGCGAGCGGTTTGAGTGCTTGCGTGACGTTCGCGGCAATGTCCTTTCGTGCGCCGAGAGAATAGCCGGTGACCTTGCCGTCGCCGGAATCGAAAATAATCGCCGCATCCATATGATCGAGCTCGCTACGATGCGCCAACGCATACGCCCATGAGCCCAGCATGCCCTGCTCTTCTCCCGTGAAAAGCACGAAGCGAATCGATCGCTTTGGAATTGAGCCCGTGGCGCGAATGGCGCGCGCCGCGTCAATCACCATTGCCGCGTTGCAGCCGTCGTCGAGCGCCCCAGTACCCAGTTCCCATGAATCGAGATGCGCGCCGAGAATCACAAATTCGTCAGGCTTCTCGCTGCCGCGAATTTCAGCGACAACATTTTCGGATGGCGCGCGTTCCGTGATTTTGTTGGGCATGTCGAGATGGACTTTTACGGGCTGGCCCGCGGCGATGAAACGTGCGATACGCATGGCGTCTTCGCGCGCGAGGACGGCCTGAGGAAGGCGCTCGAGTTCGCCCGTGAGCGACAGATTATGACGATAGAGCAGCATGTAAGGGCGCGTTGACATCCAGAAGATGGCCGCAGCGCCCGCGTTTACGGCGCGGTCAATGATGGCGGGCTCGAAGTAATACTCATTCATCAAATCGTCCCAGGTTTTCAAAATGTTCGTGTGCACGAGCACGATGGCACCTTTGACCGAGTCACCGGCATGCTTGAATCCGGCTTCGTCGCCCATTCCGACGTCGACCACATTAGTCGCGAGACCGCCAGAGGGCGTGGCGGGCGACCAGCCAATCGAAACCAGGTGCACGGCGAACGGCTGTGGTGCCAGGATTTCGAGACGTGTGCGGCCCTCCGACCAGCCCACAGGCACCGTGAAATTTTCGGTGAGCACCTCGTCGACTCCCGCAGCGCGAAAGGTTTGCACCGCCCAGTCGATGGCTTTATCGGCAGCGGGAGAGCCAGTGACGCGGCCACCAACGACATCGGTCAATTGGCGCAGGTTACTTTCAACCGGGGACGGCCCGAGGGCTTTCTTGATGATGTCTGGCGCGACTGCGGCACAGGGCTTATTGATTGTGCAGCCGCCAACGCCCTGCGGCATTTTCGGCTCGAGCGGCTTGGGCGCCGACGGGAACTGCGCAGCGGCGACGACGGCGAGAATCGCGCAACCGAGAAGGGTGATTGCGCTGCGAGATGCGAACTGGAGGGACGTCATCGGATGCTCCTTCGTCTGCAAAATTGATTCGCTAATCTTAGCGGCACGCTGCAATTTGTCCACATCTCGATTCTATGAATTCTTTCGGGCAGCGTCTGCAATCGCGTCGGCGATTTTGACGACCTGGGCCATCTCGGCGACGTCGTGGACGCGGACGATGTGCGCGCCGCCCAAAATGCTCGCCGTAACCGCGGCGGCGGTGCCCCAGAAGCGCTGTTCTGCGCCGCCGCCGAGGGTGTGGCCGATGAATGCCTTTCGCGACGCGCCGACAAGCAACGGATAACCCAAGCGTGCGAGTTCGGGCAAACGCGCGAGAAGTTCGAAGTTTTGCGCGTAGTTCTTGCCGAAGCCGATTCCAGGATCGAGGATAATTTGCGATTTGGCGATTCCGAGGCGCTTCGCCCGCGCCAGTGCTTCGCGTAAGCCGCGTGTCACGTCGCGCAGAACGTTGCGCGCGAACGGTCCTTGTTGCATGGTTCGTGGCGAGCCACGCATGTGCATCAGGATCATCGGCAGGCGATGCCGGCGCGCGACTTTCGCGAGTTCGGGATCAGAACGCAGGCTGCTGATGTCATTGATGATTTCCGCGCCAGAGTCGGCTGCGGCGTCGGCGACTTCCGCTTTTTGAGTGTCGATGGAAATGGGAATTTTCAGACGTCCCCGGAGTTGGTTGAGCACGGGCAGAACACGATCGAGTTCTTGCTGGGCCGAAACTCCGCGCGAGCCCGGCCGCGTCGATTCGCCGCCGATGTCGAGGAGGTTCGCGCCGACACGTTCCATTTGAAACGCGTGCTCGACGGCGCTGCCCGTATCGAGAAATTGGCCGCCGTCGGAGAAGCTGTCGGGCGTGACGTTGAGAACGCCCATGATGAGCGTGCGCTCGCCCAGTACAAGCTTGCGGGATGGCAGGCGCAAAGTGAACTTCTTGCGGCGAATCATGGCACCGATTAAAACACAATCATCGCCGTGAGCGGAAATCCGGGACGAATAGGATGTGCGGACAATTCTGCAAGTGCCGGCAAATTGCTCAGTTCCAAAATTATTGCGAATCGGCGGGTGCGTAGTAGGAAGCGCGATGAACAACGCGCACGCTGCCGTGCCCGGCGACTTCCACGCGAAGCGAATGCCAGCCGGGTTTTTGGGCAGCCGGAGGATAAAAGCCGAGCGTGTATTGCGCGCTCAAATTCTGAACGATGCGGCGATAGGCAGCGGCGATGGTGCCCGCCTCGCGCAAAAAATAGAGCTGGCCGCCCGCGCGCCGCACCAACTCAGCCAGAAAATCCGTGTACGCGGGAATGCCAAGGTCAAGCGCCGCTGGCGTGACAAGCGAAACATTTTGGTGCGCGGCAAGCCATGCGGGCGTCATCACGCGAGGACGATTCTGCGTGGAAATGGCGTAGACTTCGATATTTTGCGAGGCGAGAGCTTTTACTACGTCTTCGAACGTCGCGCGGTTTGGCGGGTCGCCGCGCCGTGGCCGGACGCCTTCGCCGTCCAAGTTCAGCCCAAGGCCGCTGTCCTGCCCGTCCGTGAGCAACATAATTGCCTTGCGTCCCGTGCGGCCCGGGAAAAGTTCGTTCGCTGCAAGATACACGGAACGATAAATATTCGAGCCGCCGGTGTCCGAGAACAATTTGCGGACGTCGACGCCCGCAGCCGCTTTTTCGAGCAGCTTCCTGTCGCGCGAAAAGGGCAGCAAGAGATACGTATGTTCAGAGAAATCGACGACGGCGACTTCGTCGACAGGAGAAAGATTGGCGATGAGCTGCTGCGCCGCGAATTTCATGGTGTCGGAATCAGGCAGGACGCTGGGACTCGCGTCGAAGACAAGGGCGATGCTCGCGCCTTCCGCTGACGCATCGAAATGCGCGATGGGCTGCTCGACGCCGTCTTCAAAAATGTGGAATTCGGCTTGCGCGAGGCCGCGCACGCCGGTGCCGCTTGGAGCGAAAACGTTGCAACCAACTTCGACGAGATTGACGCGAACGCGGATGGCCGCTCGCATGTCCGGAGCATTGCCGACGGCCCCGTCACCGGCTACGCGATGAAATATGAGTTCGCCTGTTGCGGGATTGCGCGCGGGTTGAACGCCTGCATCCATTTGCACGGGTCGAGGAAGCCTTTCCTTCTTCTGCGCGAGAGAGGATGAGGCCAGAAGCAAGGAAATTCCGAAAAGAGAGACGAGGGCGGCGCGTGCGCGGGAAAACTTCATGGCTTGAGTGTATGCCCGGCGGGACGGTGACTGGAAGCCGAGTTCAGTCGAGATCAAAATCGCGAATCGGTTTTTCGATCGGCTTGTCCTTGGCTTTCTTCAGGCCTTCTGCGAACTTGCGCGCGAGCACGTCTTCCTTGGTGCGCTCCGCTTCGACGGACTGCCGGAATTTTTCCTCGACGCGCTCGGCCTGCTCCTTGAGCAAGCGCGCGGTGTCGTCGAGATCAACCGACGGCGGCGGCTTGGGCGGTGGAATGTGAGAAAGCACGACGCCGAGTTCAGGATCAATCGTGAGCTTGGCCTGGCAACATGGGCAATCGACTTCGATTGAGGAAAGAGGTATGCGCGCCATGCGGGTATTTTACGACATTCGGCGCAAACAGGCGCGTTTCATGAAGGGCGGACGCTGCTGCAAGACCGATCTATGCCGGCGCCGGCTTTTCGCCCTTGGCCATGCCAGGAACCGCGCGCGGCTCGGGCCGCAAACTCAGCTGCGGCTCCTTGGATGGCACGGGCGGCGCGGAAGGAGGAGGAGGCAGCGGCTTGTCGGGCAGCGGCTTCCCTTCCATCAAGAGCTTGAGCTCATTTGCGTCGAGCACTTCGCGGACGAGGAGAGCTTGCGCCACGCGTTCCAAGGCGTCGCGATGAGTTTCAAGGATATTGCGCGCGCGCGTGTACGCGGCGGTGACGATGCTGCGTACTTCGTTGTCGATCTTGATTGCGGTGTCTTCGGAATAGTCGCGATGCTGCGCGATTTCGCGGCCCAGGAAAATGGCCTCTTCTTTTTTGCCGAAGGTGAGTGGCCCGAGAGTGCTCATTCCCCATTCGCAGACCATCTGACGGGCGATTTCCGTGGCACGTTCAATGTCGTTGCCCGCGCCGGTGGTGACGTGTTGGAGGAAAATTTCCTCGGCGGCGCGTCCACCCATTAAA
The DNA here is from genome assembly GCA_035606955.1 of Candidatus Angelobacter sp. Lineage (GTDB taxonomy): Bacteria > Acidobacteriota > Terriglobia > Acidiferrales > UBA7541 > DAHUXN01. The sequence goes on along the minus strand of DATNDO010000133.1, from coordinate 6,866 downwards.
ACGGAGAGCTGGCTCTCGAGGAATTCGCGCGTGTAGGTGTGCTTGTCGTCGATGGGGAGCTGCATGGTGACGCCGAGAGCCATGCCGCGGGGAATGATGGTGACTTTGTGCAAGGGATCGGCGCCCGGAGTCATTGCGGCAACCAGTGCGTGACCAGCTTCGTGGTACGCCGTGTTTTTCTTCTCCTCGTCGGAGAGGATCATCGATTTTCGCTCGGCGCCCATCAGGACTTTGTCCTTCGCCATCTCGAAATCTTCCATGATGACGAGCTTGCGATTTTGCCGTGCGGCCCAGAGAGCAGCTTCGTTCACCAGGTTGGCGAGGTCCGCGCCCGAAAAGCCGGGCGTGCCGCGAGCGAGAATCGAGAGATTCACATTTTCAGAGATAGGCACCTTGCGCGTGTGCACGCGAAGAATTTCTTCGCGCCCCTTGACGTCAGGACGAGGAACGACGACGCGGCGATCGAAACGGCCCGGCCGCAGCAGTGCGGGATCGAGTACGTCTGGGCGGTTTGTAGCGGCGATTAATATGACGCCTTCGTTCGATTCGAAGCCGTCCATTTCAACGAGCAACGCGTTCAGCGTTTGTTCGCGCTCGTCGTGGCCGCCGCCGAGACCCGCGCCGCGATGGCGCCCGACGGCGTCGATTTCGTCGATGAAGATAATGCAGGGAGCGTTTTTCTTGCCTTGCTCGAACAAATCGCGGACGCGGCTGGCGCCCACTCCGACGAACATTTCGACGAAATCGGAACCGGAGATCGAAAAGAACGGGACGTTCGCTTCGCCAGCGATCGCGCGCGCGAGCAAAGTCTTTCCTGTTCCCGGAGGGCCGACAAGCAGCACGCCCTTGGGAATGCGGCCGCCGAGACGCTGGAATTTCTGCGGGTCTTTTAAGAAGTCGATGATTTCCTGCAACTCTTCCTTGGCTTCTTCGATGCCTGCCACGTCCTTGAATGTGGCTTTCTTCTGCTGCGCCGTCAGCAAACGCGCGCGCGACTTGCCGAAGCTCAGGGCTTTATTTCCGCCGGATTGCATTTGCCGCATCATGATGAGGAAAACGACGAGAAGCAGGAGGAAGGGAACGCCATCGATCAGGAAACTGACCCAGTCATTGTTCCGGACTTCCTTTATATTGACCTCGACGTTTTTCGCCTGGAGTTCCTTGGTCAGGTCGCTAAGAGTTTCCTTGGGGACGGTGACGTGGAATTTTGTTTTTGGCTCGCGGAATTCGCCATCGACTTCGGCGCTGACCGGAGAAAGCATAATCGTGACTTCGCTGACGTTGCTCTTCTCCACCTGGGCCTGGAAGTCGGAGTAGCTCGGCGTTTGATCGCGCGCCGTCTGACCTCCGGTCGAGGCCATTCGCCAGAGCAGGACGGCGAGAAGAATCATTGCCATCCAGAACAAAATTGTTTTGACTGTTGAGTTCACCGTCCTACCTCACCCTCTGGAGCCCATGGCCTTCCAGATTACGATCGTTTTGAACGCTTGGGCTTATGCCCTCTAGCCCGCTTGGCTTCGGCTTGCCGAACCTCGGTTACACTTCCCACATAAGGCAGGTTCCGGTAAAGGCCATCACGGCCAGCCAGCCCATATCCCACCCAATATTTAGATGCAGAATCAAACCCAACGTATGTAGCCCTCAGGCTCACTTTGCGATCGCGCGGCTTGTCAAACAGCACCGCTAAATTCAGCGAACTGGGCTGGCACTCTTCGATGCGCTTCCACAGGAAATCCTGCGGCACCCCAGTATGAAGGATGGCATCGACGAGCAAAACGTCGCGTCCTTCCAGCGTGGGAGGCGTCGAGAAGAAAACCTCGGGCCTGCTAAAACCTCCAAGGTCCACCTGGCGCAGCTCCGACCTAACAAAATGGCAAACGACGGGCTGCGAAATCTCGCGGACCAAATCAGCCGCGAACAAAAAAGAATTCTCAAGGATCGCCACGACGTGCAGAGTGCGATCGCTGTAATCCTTGGAGATCGTCCGGCCCATCTGGGCAACCCGCGTCGCCAACTGTTTGCGGGAATATGCGACCTTCACGCCTGCCTCAGCGAACCGTCCACGACAATCCACAGACCGGTTCGCGTGGCGTCAGTCGTCGAGAATTCGTCTGCCACAGGCATCCGATCCGCCCAAGCGACCCGACCAGCACTTGTCAGCACAGGCCACAGGGCTCTTTCGGTGAAACCCACTCGGCCACGAGCGAACATACGCGCCAGTTTGTGCGTTTGCCGCCGCCCGGTGGGTCGATACGCGTCGCCCGGACTCCAATTTCGCAACACCAACGGCGCAGCCAGCCGCTCCGCGTCCAGAACGACACCCTCATGCCTAGTGTCGCGCTGCGCCGTGGGCCAGTCAATCATTTTCAAACGGAAGGAGCGCCCGAGTTCCGGAATGGAAATAGCGGCCGAACCGCTTTCTGGCAGCGTCACCTCATATTGATAGGAAACAACCGAACGGGAGCTTGTTTTATCCGACGTGAGCCTGGTCATCCGGTCCGACTGGCAGAAAATCAATCTATCGAATTCGCGTTCGACGGTGACTCCGCCGGGAAGCTCCAATTTCCGTCCGCTTGAGCCGTGTTCCGCCAGCAAAATCACTTGTTCGACATGCTTGCGCGTGAGCTGGCCTTCGGTCTGAGCTGCATCCGCGAACAGGCGGCGCACGAGGCGTTGCGTCAGTGCGTGGCAGGGATTAGATGCCGCGCCTTTTTGACAGGGCAAATCCACAATGGGGAAAAGCAACTCATCCACATCTATTGAGAAGCCTCTTGGGGTGCGTGAGATGAATCGCTGATGGCATTGTTCGACGAAAGCGGAACAGAAATCTTCATCGTCGTGGGCAAGCGATGCCAAATCGCACAGCCGATCCGTGATCGATGAAGAAAAGTTTGCTTCGAGCTCCGGCAGCAATCGGTGGCGCACACGGGCGCGAAGGCGTTGTGTGTCGCGGTTGGTGGCATCTTCACGCCATTCCTGCTTGCGCTCGGCAAGGAAGGAACGAAGATCGTCGCGGGGGATTTCGATAAGAGGGCGGATAATTTTGCCGCGCACGGGATGAATGGAAGAAAGGCCGGCAAGTCCAGTACCGCGAATCATGCGCGTCAGTACTGTTTCGGCCTGGTCGTCGCTCGTGTGAGCGGTGGCAACGTGGTTCGCCACGCCCCGCGAAATGATTGTCTCGAAAAACTCATAACGCAAGCGGCGCGCGGCGTCCTCCAGGTTCCAGCCACGCTGCTTTGCAATTGCGGCCACGTCGGCAGTTTCAGTAAGGCATTCCAAGCCTCGAGCGCCCGCGAGCGATTTCACGAAGATTTCGTCGGCATCTGAATCTGTTCCGCGAAGCTGATGGTTGAAATGCAGCACGCAGAACGTGATGCCCAAGTCGCTGCGGAGTTCTTCAAACAGGCGCAAAAGCGCGACTGAATCAGCGCCTCCAGAGACGGCCAAAGCGAGCCTGTCGCCCGAGCGCAACATTCGGTGGCGCTGGATCGTACCCAAGATGATTCGTTGAATGAGACTCTTCATACTGCGGGACGCGAAGCGCTCCTATGAATATCTTAGCAGGGGGAGGAAGGCGCGTACAGGCGAGTGTCTAGCTAGCGGTCGGACATTTGCTGCGCGAGCAAATCACGGCTATAAGCGATGCGGCGGTCTAGCGCGACGGCAACAAAATAAGCGCAGCCGGCTCGTTCACGTTCAGCCCATGAAGTGATACGCGGCGCGAGTTGGCGCGCGACGGAACGCACAACGCCCATCATCCAATAATAGACTCCAACGACTTTCAGATCTGTTCGATCATCGCCCCTCTGAGGGCACAGGCGGACCAACTGCACGAGCCGCCCAAATTGATCGCTGTTCACTTCCTGGCCTTCGATTCCGACGACTTCGCGGACTTGCTCGGAAAGCTCCGACTTGCGGTACGCGGCAATGATCGAACGAGAATAGGAGATGAAGAATTGCAGGAACGCTGCAACGGAGATCACGCAAATAAGAGCGGCGATCATGAAGGTTGATGCGCCGCCATTCGCGGTAAGGCCACGCGAGCCGTTTCGAGCCGCGCGTCCTCGGAAATCTTTGTGAAAGTGTAAGCCCAGGCCAGTGGCAGGAACGTGCCGGCCAGAGGAGGCACCCATTTCAAGAAACTGGGCTCGAGAGCGGGGAAAAGGTTGCGGAGCGCATAGCAGGCTGCGTTAGAGCTGAAAAAGATACCCAGCGCCAGCACGAGCTGAATCAGCCGCGTTCTCGTTTCCCGCAACTTCACAACCGCGCCCCAAAGCAAGTAGGTGAGAACCACTCCAACGAAATAGAGGTTTTGACTCATCTCCACGACGAAACGATTCGTCAGGTGATGGCTGGGCATTCGCCGAACAACTAAGTAGGAGAACAGAGCCGTGGCAGAAAGGAGAAAAATGGAAGCCCAGCGAACGTACCTGCCGACGCCCATCTGATGAAACACCTGCTGGTAAAAACTCATGATGACGAAGAAGAGCGCGATCGTCAGGAGGGCATCGGTATAGTAATACACGTATCCGTAGACCTGCGACGTCAAACCGAAATGCCGCAGGGTGATTACTTGGCCTACCGTCGCACTGGCGGCCGCCAACATATAGATATTCAAGGAGAAATAACGAAAGTAATTCTTGGAAACGCAGAGACAAACCACCACGTAGGCTTCCGCGAGGAAACTGATAAGAGTCACGGCATAATCAAATGGACCAAGCATGATCTCTTCTCTAGAGGCCTGGCCCAATAATGACAGCTTACCCTTCAGAAAGCGAGTCTAGTTATCGGGCAGAACTGGTACTGGTGCACCCGTGCTCGCAAGCGTGTCGGGCAGAACCGGTACTGGGCAACCAGTGCTCGCAACCCGCACAGGTTGATACGAGGCCGTTACATTGCGCAGCCCCACAGCACTCGCCAGTACCAATAACACCAACACCACCAACATCAGGAACTTATTCATAGGACCCCCCAAGTTTTACAAACGGGGGGATTCTATGTGGTTTGGTGCCGTCAAGGGGTAAAAGTTTAGGCTTTGTGCCTAAACGGTACACCCCTCTCTATCCCTGGGTTTAGCCAGAGCCTCGATTCAATTGTCGAGGCTAGAGTAGCGGTTGCCTTGAAACGTGTAAATGGTACCTTCGTACCCTTCAGAATAGGCCGTTGGGGTCGCGAGTTCCCTGATGCGGATGCCGCGCCGATGCAGCGGTTCGCGTCTCAGTGTAGAATGGCTCCGATCATGGGCTACTCGATGTCGGCTGTCCCGTTCGAGCCTGTCGAAACTACCGCGCCGCGTGTCACGCTGCGAAACGCGTTCGCGCATTCGTACGATTCCGCCATAGCCGCAGCACGTACGTGCTATTCGGCGCGAATCATTGCCGCGGAAGAAATCACCGAGAAGCAGCGCGTAAATATCGGGGCAGCCACTTTTTACAGCGGGCATCATACCGTTTATCAGCACGCGCATTTCGAATTTGGGTTGGAAAATATCAGTCGGCAATTTGTCTGGTCGTTTTTGCACGCACACCCTTTTTACAATTCCGAGCAACAGAGCCAGCGGTACGTGCGCCTCGATCGTGCTCACGCGTATGTGCCGTCACCGGGTGAGCGTTTCAGCGCGGCCGACCTCACGTTTTATGAGCATGCCGTCGCGCGCGCGTGGGCGCATTACCGCGAACTGGCGAGAATATTGGAACCCGAAGCCGACAAGATCCTTAGCGACATTTGGCACATCGGAGCGATGTCGCACCCACGGAGGATTGAAAAGATCAAGGGCGCCGCGGGGAAACGCGCGATTGAGATTGCGCGTTACGTTTTGCCCGTTGCTGCATTCACGACGATGGTGCACACGCTTTCGGGCATTGTGCTGCACCGGCTATGGCGGATGCAGGCGGCCTGCGACACACCGTCCGAATCGCGAGCTATCCTGCAAGCAATGGTTGAGCGCGTTCATGAGGCCGACCCGCAGTTCTTCGACCGTTTTCAGACCGAGCCGATGGAGGATTTGCCGGAGTGGTCCGCTGCAAGGGATGCCACCCAGGGCGAATCATTCACCGCGGAATTCGATTCACAGCTTTGCGGCCAAACTTCGAAGTTGGTGGACTATTCTCCGCGCGCGATGCAAGGTGTTGCCGCCGCCTATCGCGCTGTGGTGGGTTTGACGGAAAAGGATTGCTCCGACTCGGAAGCGCTCGATCGACTTCTGAATCCCGCGCGCAATCCCTATCGCCATGAAACGCTGAATATAGGAGTGCACGCGCCGATGATGCGCGCGCTGCAACACGCGAATTTCACGTTTGCCAAGAAAATCAGCCACACGGCGGACAGCCAGGATCAACGCCATCGCATGATTCCCGGCTCCCGGCCTATCCTTGCGCTAGCCGACACGCGAGCACCTGATTACGTCACGCCCAGGTTGATTCGCGACAATTCAAACGCCCGCGAAATCTACGAAACCGCTATGGCTGAGGCGTGGGCCGCGAAAAATGAATTACTCGACCGTGGCGTGCCGGGTGAAATCGCGCTGTATCTCTTGCCTAATGCTCAGGCAATCCGGCTGGTTGAAACGGGCTCGCTGCTTCACCTGCTGCACAAATGGACCATGCGCACATGTTTCAACGCGCAGGAAGAAATTTACCAGGCGTCGATGGAAGAGGTGGAGCAGGTTCGAGCCGTATTTCCCGAGCTTGCGCGCTATATCGGACCGCCGTGTTATCTTCGCGCCGGCATCACCACGCCCATTTGCACCGAAGGCTCACATTTCTGCGGCGTGAAGGTCTGGCAGGATTTTCCCAACATCCAGCGGCGAATATGACGCGTCAAGGAAGCCTGGCGTACTACCTGGCCGCGTGGGTTTGCGGCTG
>DATNDO010000127.1:0-32285 GCA_035606955.1 Candidatus Angelobacter sp. | reverse complement strand
CTGCCAATTTCCTGCAAGGTCTGCAGGTAGCGCAATTGCACAGAGACCGGCTGACGCTGCAGGGCCTCGGCGGCTTCCGCAAGTTTTGCCGACGCTTGCAATTCGCCATCGGCGTTAATCACTTTTGCCCGACGTTCACGTTCCGCCTCGGCCTGCCGCGCGATGGCGCGCTGCATATTCTCCGGAATATCGACCTGCTTGACCTCAACCTTCGTAACCTTAATACCCCATGGCTCGGTATCCTGGTCAAGGATTGTTTGCAACTTGGCGTTTACCTTTTCGCGCTCCGAGAGAACATCGTCCAATTCGAACTGGCCGACGACGCTGCGCAAATTCGTTTGCGCAAGCTGCGAAGTGGCGTAGAGATAATTTTGAATCTGCGAAATCGCGAGATTGGCATCGATGACGCGGAAATAACAGACTGCGTTTACTTTTGCGGAGACGTTGTCTTTGGTAATGACGTCTTGCGGCGGCACGTCGAGCGTTTCGATTCGCAACGAAACGCGGGTAAGTTTCTCAATGGGATAAAAGACTAACCGCAGCCCCTTGTCCTTTGGCTCGGGCAACATGCGCCCCAGCCTCAAAACCACTCCACGTTCCCACTCTTTCAGGACGTAAATGCAGTTGAAGAGCCAAATCAAGAAAATGAAAATCGCAATCGCTACTGCCAGCATGAAAACATCCATTCTGCCCTCCAGCGTTCAAATCTATCGGCGTGATATTCCGATTCTAATGTGCCGTTCCCCTCACTTGAACCTGCTCCACCATCAGGGTTAGACCGTCGACTCGACTAACGCGGACCTCTGTGCCCTTGGAAATGGATTCATGCGAGGCGGCCCGCCACAACTCTCCATGGATGCGGACCATTCCGTTGGCTCCTGGTGCCTCGATGGGTTCCACCATTTCACCGACAGTCCCGACGAGCTGTTCTTTGCCTGTGGATGATTTCCAACGAAGCGAGCGCAGGACAAGGCGCATCAGAAAAATCACGATGAGCGCGACGGGAATAGTGACGGCCAACGCGATCCCCGGATGCACGCCGCCGCTCGTGATGGGCGAGTGGACCAACATCAGCGCTCCTAACAGCATCGCAATTGCGCCGCCGACTCCTAAAATACCGTGCGTGGGAAATTTTGCTTCCATGACAAACATGACCATCGCGAGCAGGATGAGTACAAGTCCTGCAAAATTCACAGGCAGCATGTGCATGGCGAAAAGCGCCAGTACCAACGCGATTATTCCAATCACGCCCGGCGCGAACATTCCCGGATGCGTAAACTCGGCGTAAAGGCCGAGGACGCCGATGATCAACAGAATAAAAAACGCGTCAGGCTGCACGATGCGGTCGAGAAATTTCTCGCGGCCGCTCATTTCGTGCGCTTCGACCACGGGCTGCGTGAGATTCAGTTTCTGCGTCGAGCCGTCAAGACGGGTGATTGTGCGGCCGTTCAGCTGCGCAAGGAGCGCTTCGGTCGACGGCGCGACGATGTCGATAAGCTTGCCGTCGAGCGCTTCTTTCTCGCTGAAGGCTTTCGCGTCCGTCACCGCGGTAACGGCCAGCGTCACGTTGCGTCCGCGGCGCGCTGCGTAGCTGCGCAGATACGCCGTGGCTTCGTTCATGATTTTGCGTTCGAGAGTGTCGTCGACTTTCACGGGGCTGCCGGCGAACTCGAGCAGCGGCGACGCCGCGCCCGTATCCGTTCCAGGCGACATTGCCGCGACGTCGGCCGAAATCAGAATGAAGAATCCCGCCGATGCCGCGCGCGAGCCGGAGGGAGTCACGTACGTCACGACGGGAACAGAAGAGTGGAGAATGGCGCCAATGATTTCGCGCATGGACGAATCGAGGCCGCCGGGCGTGTCTATAGTGATCAGGATCAGGCTGGCGTGCTGTGTATTGGCCGCGCTGATTCCGGCGACGATATATTCGGCGAGGATGGGCTCGATTTCGCCATTGATTTGCAATTCGTAAACACTTGACGCAACGGGCGGGGCCGCAAGAACGGGCGGCGCGGCAAGAAATGGCCAGAGAGCAAGAGCAACGAGAGGACATGCCACGAAGAAAACCGTGCAGACTAGGGCACGACGCGAGAGAAACGTCTCTACCAGTTTCAACATGTAAAGGAACATTATAACAAGGAGCGCTGTGGACACAGCGAAAAGATGTGCGCCGAGCGTTCGCACATGCTGAGGGCGCAAGTTAAGGAAAAAGCTGCACTATAGACTTCGTGTGCCGGATGGGACGAAAAGCGGAAGCAGATTCCTCGTCCCGACAAAACGCCGGGACACAAAATGCGCGTCGCGTGACCTGCCTGCGGCAGGCAGGCTCCTCGGAATGACAAATATAAATAAATATGTTACTGGCGCTTGTCGGCCAGCTCCGGCACGGGAGCGAAGACCGCAACGACCTGCGGATCCTTTATAACTTTTGTAAATGCCGGATCCGTTTTCGCGGAGACGAATTTCTGATAGCCATCGTCACGCGCCATCTTCAAGTAGTGAGCGGTGCGCTCGGCATTTCCCAGTTGCGCATAGGTGCGCGCCACGAAGAAATAAAACAGGCCCGGGTCGGTGATGCCGCGTTGCTGCACGACGGAGCCGTTGTCGCCCTTCTCTTGGAAAATCAACGGATCGATTTGAATGGCTTTCTGGAAACAGGACATAGCCTCGGGATACTTCTTCTCGTCAAAGTAGGCGTAACCGAGGTTGCTATACACGGCTGGCATGTCCGCGCGCAGGCTCAAAGTCTTGTCGTACCACTTGATCGCGTCTCCGAAACGATGCTTGGCGTATTCGACGGTGCCAACGTTATTGTAGGCGCTCGCATAGGTCTTGTCGACCTTGATGGCCTTCTTGAAATAACGCTCCGCCAATCCATTGTTTCCCCATACTTCGTACGCGACACCGAGTTTATTGAGGACCACGGCGTTTTTTGGTTCCTCGCGCACGAGATGCTGGTAACTCGAAATAGCTTCGGGAAACATCTTGCGCGCCATCAGAATATCCGCACGCAGTTCTCCCATTTGCAACGGAGTCATGTCTGGCTGGACGCTGGCGGGGTGTGGTGTGGAAACCTGACGCACCTGTCCCGGAGAACTTTGCTGCGCGCGCGAGGCAAGCGGGAAAAACAGAGTCAGGAAAAGAGCGGGCAGGATCGTTCGCTTCATGGTCATCACCCCTCCTCCCCCCACTGCCTGGGTCGCTACCCTTGCGGCGGCGGCTTCGGCTTGGGTGGTGGCTTCTTGTTGTCCCCAAAGATACCAAAAATTTTGTCGAACAGCCCCTTTTTCTTTTCGGGTTCAGGGGAAGCGCCCGGTGGCGCCTGTAGAGGTGGAGTTCCGGGAGGTACCGCGTTTGGATTTGGATTCTTCCCGCCCGCAGCTGGCTGACCAGCGGTTGGCGGTTGGGGAGTGGACGGCTTGCCGAACAGATGCGACAGCCACGCGACCGGAGGGATGTCCGAGAGCTTCGTTCCGCTGTGGATGGGGCAAAATTCCGTGGGCTCCGTGCCGGCAATAAAGACCTCTGTCTTCGTCGTAGGGCAATTCGGCGTCGCCAGGTAGCCCGATTCCGGATCAACCGACGCGCTTACGAGCCCGGCGGGCACTGGGAAATCCTGCATGTTGTGATATGCGGGCAATGCCTCCGCGCGCTGCATGAACTCCGCCCAAATGGGCGCTGCGGAATTGGAGCCGGAAAGACCCAGGTCGCGGTCGTCGTCATATCCAACCCAGACGACGCAGAGAAGATTCGACGTATAGCCGGCGAACCAGCCGTCATGCGAAGTTCCCGTTTTCCCCGCGGCGGGCGCCGTAAAGCCTCGCGCGCGAACTGTGTAACCTGTTCCGTGATTGATGACGTCTTCCAGAACGCTGGTGACCAAGTAAGCGACGCGCGGGTCCAGCACGGCTCGCGCTTGCGGGGCGGACCTTTCAATTACCTGTCCGTTCGCGTCCACGACCTTATTCAAGTATCGCGTTTCTACCCTCACGCCATCGTTCGCAAAAATTGTGTACCCCGCGGCGACTTCCATCGGCGTCATCACATAAGAGCCGAGCGCCATGGCAGGCGTCGCCTGAATGTCCGGGTCCAGGCCCAATTGCCGCGCAACCTGTCTCACGCGGTCGTAGCCGATGAGTTCTGCAAATTTCACAGTCGCAACGTTCAGCGAATGCGTCAGAGCATCTCGTGCCGTGACGGTGCCGTAAAACTGCCCTTCGTCGTTGTTCGGAGTGTAGTCCTTGCCATCGAAGCTGAATGTGGTTGGTTCATCGACAACCGTCGTCTCTGGAGTAACGACCGGCTGCAATCCTGCGACAGAATTATCGAACGCCGCCGCGTACACAAACGGCTTGAAAGATGAGCCGGGCTGGCGTCGCGCCAGAGCGTGGTTCAACTGGCTTTCTCCGTAGTTCCTTCCGCCCACGAGCGCCAGTATGGCGCCGGTCTTTGGGTCCATAGCCACAAGCGCAACTTGCGGCTGGACGACGGCCAAGCCCTTGCGGCGTGCCAGCGCATAACGGCGCGCCAGTTCGCCATCGATGATCTTCGTTCCTATGTCGACCGACTCATCAGCTGCCGTTTGCAGCGCCGGATCAAGCGTGGTGAAAATGCGATAGCTTTGCGTGGTCAGATCGCTTTGCGAAAACTGATCGAGCAGTGAGTCCCGGACCATGTCGACAAAATACGGCGCCGCGCGGCTTGTCGCGCCCCCGCCGACGAACTTCAGCGTTTCTTCTCTTGCATTGCTCGCCTGCGCTTCCGTGACATAGCCATCTTCGACCATCTGCTTGAGAACTCGATTTCGCGCTTCGTTGGCACGGTCAAGATGGTGTTCCGCAGCGGAATAGCGGTTAGGCGAACGAATGATACCGGCTAAAAACGCGCATTGCGCCAGATCCAATTGCCTTACGTCCTTGCCAAAATAGGCTTGGGCTGCCTCGCCGAACCCACGGATCGCGAAGCTCCCGCGATTGCCTAGATAAATCTCATTTGCGTACAGCTCAAAGATCTGTTCCTTGGTGAAGCGGTGATCAAGCTGGAGCGCGACCATGGTTTCGGCGAACTTGCGGCGCCAAACGCGCTGCGTCGTAAAGAAAAAGCTGCGGGCAACTTGCATGTCGATGGTGCTGGCCCCCTCGAGCATCCCCGGCGTCTGTGATTTGTTGCGCCGCAAATCGGCCAGGGCCGCGCCGCCAATGCGGACCACGTCGAAGCCCCCATGCTCGAAAAAGCGCTTATCCTCTGCCGCCATCACCGCATGTACCAAAATATCCGGCAGATCCTCGAAGCGAATGACGCGTCGTTTCTCACGCGAGTCGTCGAACAAATTGGTCAACAGTTCGGGCTCGATTTGAGCGGAACTTACCGACGCGTTGTCGGCAAGCAAGTGAATTGTTTTCACCATCCCGTCGGAAAAGTCGACACGCAGGGCATTCTGGCCTTCGAAATAGGAATCGTCAGAAGGATCAATCTCGATGGAAGACTTGCCCAGTTTAAAGCGGCCTGATGCTCCCTCGATGTCGGCCTCGGAGTAGCCATTGTTGACGAGGTAGCCCGCCAGATTGGCAGCGGTCATCGCTTCGCCGGCGAAGATCTTGTCGGGCGCCGAGAAAATGTGAGAAGTATGGCCGAAGACCTGGCCCGTGAGCCGCGCGTCAATCAAATGGCTGAAACGAACCCAGTAGAAGGTAAAGACGGCGGCCGCGATGAGAATCGCGCACAAAGCGGCGCCCAAGAGTGCCAGCCCGGGCCGCGACGTCCAAAGTCCGCGGGCGAGTCGAATACGCAATCAATCCTCCAACTTCTTCCCCAGGATGATCGTCGGATGGTGCCGCGCGCTCCGCCACTCAGTGGTATACGAACGCTCGCGGCGGCCCCGAAAGCTCTCCTGGAGCACTTACTTACTCTGTTGCCATTCTAAAGCGAAGCGTTGTTTGCCTGGGGATGAAAATGCAATTGAAGTTGGTAAACGGCAAGGTCCACCGGGACAGTGTAGTCAACGGAGATCTTAACGTTTCCGGCGTCGTCGCTCACTTGAATGTCGTTGTCATTGGCAGGGATGCCCAGTTGCTTCACCTTCTTTTCAACGTCGGCGCGGATGTCGTCACCCTGCTTGCGGCTGGCGGATGCGAAGGCAGCTTCTTCCCGCATCGAGTCCTGCAATTGATAGTTGGAAAAGTAAGGCGGGACGATTTTCACTGCGCAAAAAATCGCGTAACCCAAAACAATCAAGACGAGCACAGTCTTGATTCTGGCCCCTCCCCGTTCGTTGTTCCACCGTACGCGCGACATTGCTCCTCCGCCTGCCTGAAAAATCCAGGCCGAACAACCCCATGGAAGAGGCTAGCACCGCGCTAATGTGGCGTCGAGAACGCGCTAACAGGCGGGTTTCAGAATGGTTAACTGTATAAGGTTCTGGCTGGTAGGCCTTGGCTAGTATGCCTTGGCGAAGATGGCCCGTTCGGGGGCGGACCGGCCGCAGAAGATGCACTTGCCGGGTCCGGCCGTTTGTTCGAGGGGAATGCAGCGCATGGTGGCTTTGGTCTCTTCCTTGATTTTTGCTTCGCAATCGGCGCTGCCGCACCAATGCGAAAGCGCGAAGCCCTTCTCGACGGCAATTTTGAACTCGCCGTAGTCCTTCGGCGCGGCTGTGTTCGAATTGCGAAAGTCGAGCGCGCGCTGGAAGAGCGCTTCTTGAATTTCGACGAGCAGCTTCTCGACTACGGCTGCGATTCCCTGCTGCGGAACCGAAACCTTCCCTTCGCGGCCAGGACGGTCGCGTCGCGACAGCACGGCGTTACCCGATGCCACATCCTTCGGGCCAAGTTCGACGCGCAAGGGGACGCCGCGCATCTCCCAATCATTGAATTTGAAGCCGGGGCTCATGCCCTCGCGCTCGTCCATTTTGACGCGAATATCGGCGGCGATCATCTCGGCGCGGATTTTCTGCGCGGCCTCAAACACACTGCGCTTTTCTTCGTCGGTCTTGAAAATCGGCACGATCACCACTTGGTAAGGCGCCAACCGCGGGGGAAGGATAAGTCCCTGATCGTCTCCGTGAACCATGACGATCGCACCAACAAAGCGCGTCGAAAGACCCCACGAAGTGGTCCAGCAGAATTGGTGCACGCCACCCTTGTCGAGATATTTGATCTCGAACGCTTTTGCGAAGTTCTGCCCCAGGTTGTGCGACGTTCCCGCTTGCAGCGCCTTGCCGTCGCCCATCATCGCCTCGATGGAATACGTGCGGTCGGCGCCGGCGAAGCGCTCGGCGTCGGACTTTCTGCCCGGAATCACGGGAACCGCCGCTTCGCGAACGGCAAAGTCGGTGTAAATGTCGAGCATCTGGCGCGTTTCGGCTTCCGCTTCCTCAAGGGTGGCGTGCGCGGTGTGCCCTTCCTGCCAGAAAAATTCCAGGGTGCGCAAGAAAAGCTTCGTGCGCAGCTCCCAGCGCACCACGCTGTTCCATTGATTGATCAGCACGGGCAAATCGCGATACGACTGAATCCATTTCGCGTAGGCGTGGCCGATGATGGTTTCCGAAGTGGGCCGGATGACGAGCGGCTCTTCCAACTCCTCGCCGCCGCCAATCGTGACCACGGCAAGTTCAGGAGAGAATCCCGCGACGTGCGATTTCTCCTTGTCGATGAAACTGCGCGGAATCAGCAGCGGGAACGCAGCGTTCAAGTGGCCTGTGGCTTTGAAGCGCCGGTCGAGCTGATAGGTGATGTTTTCCCACAGCGCCCAGCCGTACGGGCGCACAATCATGCAGCCGCGCACGGGTGCGTAATCGGCCATTTCCGCGCGCAGCACAACCTGGTTGTACCACTCGGAAAAGTCTTCAGAGCGTGTTGGCAGTTTTCGGTCGGCCATTGATTCCCTGCTGCTCCTTCTTAGATCACCGTACAATTGTCGGGCGTACTGTGCAAAAATCACTCGCGGTAAAGCTCTTGAGCGTATCGGACGCGTTCAGCGTTGTCAACGGATCCCGATTCGCCGCGTTGGAACGGCTCTCTTTCGCGGCGTCACGATTCCGACGCGGCGACACCCGAACTATATGAACTTTGGCGACGTTTCATACCAAAAATCGGCGTCGTCATGAATCCGTATTACCCCGGCGCGGCCCGACCATAGTCGGGCCTACAAAAGCAAAGAAAGGCCGCTGAATGTCGGACATTCAAAACACGAGCATCACGCGCCTAATCAGATGGATTGCATTGATAGCGATTACCGCCTCGGTTTCATCCGCGCGACAGCCGCCTCAAGATTCAACGGCAGCGCCGTTATTTGCGGCTTCCACCAGATTTGTGCCAGCGTCCCGCTTGCCACCGCCATTGATCGCATCTTCGGGCACAGTCACAACGCCGCTCCCGTTGAACCTGGCGCGTGACGCTGAATCCGGGCTGCATTACGTTCGCCCCACTTTTCACAAGCGGCTGCACCATTATTTTTTGCACACGTATAGTCCCGTAAAATTGACGGAGCTCGCGTTTGGCTCCGCCGTCAGCCAGATGGACAACGTGCCCCCGGAATGGCATCAGGGGTGGGGCGCGTACGGAAAACGATTCGCATCAGACTTGAGCAGCACTACGGCCAACGGCGTCACAGAGTTTGCGCTCGCCGAGACGCTTCGTGTGGACACGATATATTACCCGTGCACGTGCAAGAGGATTTGGCCACGCGTGGGTCACGCGCTGAAGTCCACGATCACGGCGCGGTCCGGTGAGGACGGTCACGTGGTATTTTCGGTTCCGGGCGTCGTCGCGCCGTACGGCGGGGCTTTTTCGACCTTATGGTGGTATCCGTCGCGGTATGGTCCTAAAGACGCTTTTCGTACGGGAAATTACGACTTGCTGGATCGTTTCGGGGAAAACATCGCTCTCGAATTTCTCTCACCACTACTGCGCAAGGTTCACCTTCATTAAGATTCGTCGCTCGCGTGGCTATTTTCCGACGATTTGATCGGCAAACTCCGCGGCAATCGGAACGCGGAAGCGCTCGTGCTGAAAGGCTTTGATCATGCAAACAATCCAGAGAATCAAGCTGAGAAGTCTGATGATTCCCAGGATGACCGACCAAAATCCAAACACGGACCATGAGCCGCCGAAAAAGCCTCCGCCGATAAAAGCCATCACCAGAATGATGCTGATGATATGCAGCGCGCCGAACGTGACGAGCGACTGCGCGGCGTGAAAGCGCACGAACGGGCGCTTATCGATCAGCAGGAAAATCAGGCCCGTGATCCAGCCGAGAACGTAACACAGCAGCCCGGCGACATTCTCTGAAAGTCCGGTTTCGGTTGGCGACATAGGAACTCCTATTGGCGCAGCATTTGGCACCACAGATTGCGGTGCGCCACAATTCGGGCAGAACGCCGCTTGCGGTGCAACCGCGCTTCCGCACTTCGAACAATGTGGCATGTCTCGCTCCCCGACAGGCAATTTCCGGAAGGCTATCAGACACACACGCGGCCAGCAAGATAAATTGGAATGCGCTTCGCGATTGGGTAGAATCGCGCGCGCCGAACGCGAGATTCAGCTATCGGCATTTCGTTCGTCAGGAGAATGCCGCCTGTCCGCCGATTTCATAACTGGAGCTCGGCCTACGCGAAAAATACTAGGGCTGGAATGGCCGCGCGAAATGACGTTCGCCGAACGCAACGCCCTAGCTGCGGGAGGCTTCGGCTGGATGCTCGACTCCTTCGACGTGATGCTTTATTCGATGGTCCTCGCGTACCTGATGAAGGACCTCGGCATCAGCAAGGCCACCGGAGGACTGCTCGGCTCGCTTACGCTGCTTGCTTCCGCGTTTGGCGGCGTGCTTTTCGGTTTTATCGCGGACCGCATCGGCCGCGCGCGTTCACTCTCGACCTCCATCCTTATTTACTCGGCCGCCACCGCTGCGTGTGGTTTTTCGCAAACCGTCGTCGAGCTTGCTATCTTTCGCATCGTCCTCGGTCTCGGCATGGGCGGCGAATGGACCGCGGGCGCAGCCCTGGTCGCGGAAACATGGCCCGCCGAGCATCGCGGCAAAGCGCTCGGCATGATGCAATCCACCTGGGCGATTGGCGAAATGCTTGCAGCGGGCGTCGCCGGGGCGATCCTTCCGCGCTTCGGCTGGCGCGGCGTATTTTTCGTTGGAGTGTTGCCGGCGCTGTTTGCGTTTTGGATTCAGCGTCGCGTGCCGGAACCGGAAATTTGGCGGAAGCGCGAAAAAACCGTGGGCCGCGCGCCCAGTGTTCCGTTGAGGCTGCTGTGGCGCAAGGATCTTCGCTGGAATGGTTTCATTGCGACGACGATGAATACCTTCGGGATGTTCGGCTACTGGGGATTGTTCTTCTGGATTCCCGCGTACCTTTCGCTGCCCGTTTCGCAAGGCGGCCGCGGGCTGAATATCGCGAAGACCACGGCGTGGCTGTTGTTGATGGGCGTTGGGAAATGGTTCGGCTATGCTCTTTTTGGGTTTGCCGCGGATAACTTCGGACGGCGTCGCACGTACTTCACCTATTTATTCGTCGCGGCGATTCTCGCGCCGGTTTATGGATTCGTGCATGGCACGCTTTGGCTTCTGATTCTGGGACCGTTCCTTGGATTCTTCGGCATCGGATTTTTTTCCGGCTTCGGTGCCATTGCGTCCGAGATTTTCCCCACCGAGATACGCGCCACGGCGATGGGGCTAACGTACAATATCGGCCGCGGAATCTCCGCCGTCGCACCGGTCGCTGTGGGCGCTCTGGCCGTCCATTTCGGCCTGGGGCATTCATTCTTCATTCTGGGCTTGGCCTTTTTCGTCGCCGCGCTGCTGACACTTGCGCTGCCAGAAACGAAGGGCAAAGAACTGGACTGATTCGCTAGCGTTCGATTTCGATGCCGTCGAGAGTGGTTTTGGGATCGGTGGTACGAGTAGGTTTCTTGGAAGCGGCCTTAGCGGACTCCTCCAACAGATCCGCGAGCAACAAGCGGAGATTCCCTGCGTTCGTGGAATAGGTGATGGCGGATTCGACGTCGAGGGTCCCGGCGCGTACTAGCTTTTCGAGTTCTCCATCGAAAGTCTGCATTCCCTCCGTCTCGCCGTCGCGCATCGCATCAATCAGCGTCTTCCCTTCACCCTCGCCGCGTTCCACATACTCGCGCGTGCGCATGGTCGACTTCAATATCTCGATGACGGCTACGCGCCCTTCGCCGTCGCGTCGTGGCGCCAGGCGTTGCGAAACAACGTAGCGGAATGTCTTCGAAAAGCGCGAGCGGATCACGTGCTGGTCGCTCAGCGGGAAAACGCCGACGATGCGCTCGATCGTCTTGGACGCGTCAACCGTGTGCAGCGTGGAAAAAACCAAGTGCCCTGTCTCGGCGGCTTCGAGAGCGATTTCAATCGTCTCGCGGTCCCGCATTTCGCCGACCAGAATCATTTTTGGCGCCTGGCGCAGCGCGGCGCGCAGAGCGAGAGCAAAAGAGGGCGTGTCGCTGTGCAACTCGCGCTGATGAATCGTTGCCTTCTTGTGCGAGTGCAGAAATTCGATCGGGTCTTCAATCGTCAGGATGTGAATCGCCTGTTGCTCGTTGACCTCGTCCAAAATCGCCGCCAGCGTGGAAGACTTGCCGGAACCCGTGGGGCCCGTCACTAGCACGATCCCATTTCGCAGCTTCGTGAGTTCGTGAAGTTGCGGCGGCAGATGCAAGTCCTCGAAAGTCGGCACGGTGCTGGGAATCACGCGCATAACAATGGCGCAACTCCCGCGCTGAGTGAAGATATTGACGCGGAAACGCGAAAGCTTCGGCAGGCTGTACGAAATGTCGCAGGAACCCTGTTCGCGCAATTTCTCAACGGCTTGCTTGTTGCCGCCAATCAAGTCCGCGGCAATGCGCGCCGTATCTTCAGACGTCAAAGTCTCCACCGATGGGATCTTCACACCAATGAGCTGGCCATTCGCTTCTACTTGCGGCAGGCGCCCCGGGGAAAAAATCAGATCGCTGGCGCGCCGCGAGGTACGCAGCATCGCGGAGATGATGCTCGGCGTCGCCATCGGCGCGGTGGAAGAGGCTGCAGCGGATGGCGGCGCGGTAGGCAGTAAAGTGTCGTTTGGCATTCGCGGAATCGTGGAATCTGCAGTGCGCCGAGGAACCCTGAGGACGCCTGTGGAATATTCCGACTGCAAGTGTAATACGGGAGGTCGTGCGAGCCACGGAATCCTATGCTTCTCGTCGCTTATGAATTACGGCGTCCATTTCTACTCGTACCGGAGCGCCACCATGGGGTCCACGCGGGCGGCACGCCACGCGGGTACCCAGCATGCAATCGCCGACACGGCAAGCAGCAACGCGATGACGCCGAAATATGTGAGCGGATCAAGCGGTGAAATGCCAAACAGCAGCGTGGCAATGGCTTGGCTTGCGGCAAACGCTGCAGCCAAGCCGATGACCACGCCAAGCCCAGTTAGCGTCATGCCCTGCCGGATCACCAAGGCAAGAATGTTGCTCCGCGATGCGCCAAGCGCCGCTCGTATCCCGATCTCATGCGTGCGCTCAGTGACGCTGCCTGAGAGCACTCCATAAATGCCGACTGCGGCGAGCGCGAGCGCGACAATTCCAAACGCTTCGAACAAAATCAAAGTGAATCGCCGCTCGGCTCCCGTCGCGGCCACAAGCGCGTTCATGGTCGTGATGCGCACAATGGGCTGGTTTTTGTCGACAGACCAGATCGCTTGCTTTATTTCCGGAGTGAGCGCCGCAGCATCGCCGCGCGCGCGAACCACCAATGACATTGCCTGGTCGGCGTACCATGATTGTTCGGGCGTGATATACACCGCATCCGGGTCACTCACGGCAAGGGACTCCTGCCTTACGTCGCCCGCCACTCCGACAATTGTGTACCACGGCCAGTTGGGAAAGCCGCCGACGTGCATGCGTTGACCAAGCGGGCTTTCATTGCCGAAGTTTTTCTTCGCCAGCGATTCACTGATGACCACCACGTGCGGCGCGCCGGCCACGTCTCCCTTTTCGAGAAACCTGCCACGCCGGAGCGGCATGCGCATGGTTTCGAAATATCCCGGCGCCACCACGTAGCGAAATACGCCTTTGCCGCCGTTCAGCGGCGCCCCTTTATCTTTCTCGAATTGCGCCCCGTAGAGACCTAATAGAGGATCATCCGCCAAGGGCAATAGGCTGGTGAAGGCCGCCGAATCGACGCCGGGGACGTGGCGCACTTCTTCGAGCGCTTGAGAAAAGAAGCGGTGCGTGTTGTTCTGGTCGTCGAACTGGTGGCCGGAAGTCTGCACTTGCATTGTAAGAACGCCTGAGGCTTCGAATCCTGGATTGACCGAGAATAGACGCGAGAGGCTGCGCAAGAGCAATCCCGCGCTCGCGAGCAGAACAAGGGCAAGCGCCACTTCGGCGACAACGAGCACACGGCGCGTCAACTGGTGCGCGGCTGCGCTCTGTCGCACTCCTTCCTTCAGTCCGGCATTGAGGTCGCTGCGGGAAGAGTGAATCGCCGGAATCAGCCCGACAAGCAAACCGATCAGTGTGGTGACGCCAAGCGCGAACAGGAATGCGTTGCGATCGAGGCCGATAGCGCCGAGCCGCGGCAAGTCCGGCGGGCTGAGCGCGACAAGCGCTTGCACGGCGAATTGAGCTACCAACAATCCAAGAGCGCCGCCAATCAAGGCGAGCAGCAAACTTTCCGTGAGCAGTTGCTGAATCAGCCGCGAACGTCCTGCTCCCAGCGCTGCGCGCATCGCGAATTCACCGCGCCGCAGCGCGCCGCGAGCCAGCAACAAATTCGTCACGTTTACACATGCAATTAGGAGAACGAGCATCACTGCGCCGAGAACGGCGAGCAGCGCGGGCTTCACGCCGCGCGTGACGTCTTCCTGCAGCGAATCGACAACGAAGCCCAGTCGCAGCGAACCCCATCGCGGCCGCGGAAACTCCGCCACGGGCGTATGCGCGATCCTCTCGATGTCAGCCTTCGCTTGGGCAAAGCTCACGCCCGGCCGCAGCCGCGCGACCGTACTCAAGTGATTGCCCCACTCCGCCGAATTGGTGTCCGTAATATGCGACGGGTCGTATTGATCCGGCGACCAGATCTGCGCTCTGGAAGAGAGTACGTTGTCGAAACCGCGCGGCATAATGCCAATCACCGTGTAGCTGTCGCCGTCGAGCGTGATCTGCCGGCCGACCATGGAACGATCTCCGCCGAATCGACGCTGCCACAGGCCGTAGCTGAGAATCGCAACGTGAGGGCCATGGTACGCATCGTCCGAGGGTTGAAAATCCCGGCCCATCGCGGGCGCGACACCCAGCGCGCGAAAATATCCGTAACTTGCATTTTGTCCGTCGAGCCGCTCGGGCTCAGCTGCTCCCGTCATGGTCGGCTGCCAGGCCTCGAATATGGCAAGCGCATCGAAGGAACGGTTCCGTTCAAGGAGTTCGCGATAATTGTGGAAACTTATGTGCGAGCGCGCGCCCTGAAAGATGCCCCAAATCATCATGATTCGTTCTGGATGCGAATACGGCAGCGGCTCGAACAGAATGGGATTCACCGCGCTGAAAATTGCAGTGTTCGCGCCAATTCCCAGAGCCAAAGTCAGCGCGGCCACCGCCGTGAATCCGGCAGACTTGCGCAATGTGCGCACGCCGTAGCGCACGTCCTGAAACAGAGATTCCAGCCAGCACCAGCCCCACTGATCGCGCGTCACTTCCCTGACTACGCCCGTGTTGCCAAACTCCCGCCGCGCAGACTGCTCCGCTTGCCGTGAAGTTTCCCCGCGCTCTTCCCGCTCGCGCGCCGCCATACGCAAATGGTTCTCAATCTCCTCGCCGAGTTCGTCTTGCCCGCGCCGCCGCGAAAAAATCCGACGAATCCATGTCATGAGTTCACCTCTGAACTGGCACTATTCATACCTGAGCGCCACCATGGGATCCACGCGCATAGCCCGCCGCGCCGGGATGTAGCAGGCCAGAAGCGCGACGGCGAGCAGTACAATCGCCACTGCCGCCAGCGTTACCGGGTCGCTCTTCCCCACGCCGTAGAGCAACTGCGAGAAGCTCGACAGCAGCCGTATCAGTATCACTGCGACAACGGCCCCAATCACCAGGCCGGCAAGAGCCAGCCGAAGGCCCTGCCCAATCACCAAGCGAAAAACGTCTCGCGGGTGCGCGCCCAGCGCCAAACGAATGCCCATTTCGTGAGTGCGCTGGCCGACGGCGTAAGCGGTGACGCCGTAAAGGCCGATGCCCGCGAGCACCAGAGCAAGCGCGGCAAACGCTCCCAACAACATCACGGCGAAACGTCGCGACGCAAGCGATGTCTGAATGACCTCGTGCATGGTCTCGACTCCGGAAATTACTTCGTCCTTGCTGATACGGCTGGTCGCGCTGCGAATTGCGTCAGTCAGGCCGAGGACATCCTCTGAAGAGCGCACAACAACCTGAGCGCCCGAAGGCGTCAGTGCTAACACTGTGTCAGGAAATTGCATCAGCGGAAAGTAAGCCTCCGCGCGCAGGGCATTCGTATCGTCCGTGTCGAGTCCCCATTGCTTGACGTGGCCGACGATGCCGATAATTTCAAAGGGGAAGGCGTGAGTCTGGTCTCCTTGATAAATCACTTTTCCGACGGCGTCTCCGTTCGGGAAATATTTTCGCGCCAGCACTTCGTCCACAACCGTGACAGGCTTCGAGTGTTCGTCGTCGCTACGGGAGAAAAAGCGCCCCGCAAGCAAGGGGATGCGCATGGCTTTCAGGTAATCCGGGCCGACATTGTAGTCGAGCATTCCATTCATTTCGTTGTCGCTGGCTGGACGCGGCTGTCCTGCAATCCAGAAATCGGTGTCATCCTCCGTAGACATTGGAAGCGCTCCCCAACTGAGGGACTCCGCTTCAACACCTGGAATCGCTGCAATGGTTGTGTCGAAATTGCGGAACGCCGCGCGAATCGCCGCGGGAGGAGCATGCATCATCGGCGGCGGGAGGGCGAGGTTGAAGGTGACGACGTGGTCAGGGTTGAATCCTGGATCGACGTTCCACAATCTGGCCAGACTGCGGATCACGAGTCCGGCTCCCGTCAGCAGCACGAGCGCGAGCGCCATTTGAACCGTCACCAGCACGGCCTGTGTGCGGTGCCGTGACCCGCTGGCGCCTCGGCCACCTTCTTTCAGCGTTTCGTACGTGCTTCGCCGCGCTGTGCGGATCGCGGGTATCAGCCCAAAGAGAATTCCCGCGCACAGCGAGAGCAATGCGCTGAACCAAAGAACCCGTGCGTCGATTCCCACTTCGCTCGCGCGCGGCAGAGTGGCGGGGAGTGCGGCGAGCGCGGCTTGCGTGCCTACGCTGGCCAGCGCAAGTCCAAGCGCGCCGCCCAGCACCGCGAGCAACACGCTCTCGGTAAGCATCTGTCGAACCAGCCGCCCGGCGCTTGCTCCCAGAGCCGAGCGCACCGCGATTTCCCGTTGGCGTCCCGTCCCGCGAGCAAGCAGTAGATTGGCAATGTTCACGCAGGCTATCAGCAACACCAGTCCGACCGCGCCCAGCAGCAGCAACAGAAACGCGCGGACTTTGCCAACGATGCTTTCCTTCAGCGGAGTCAGAGTGGCTCCCGTTCCCTTATCGGAGTCGGGATAGACTTGCGCAAGATACGTGGTCACTTGCTGCATATCCGCGCGCGCTTGTTCGATAGTGACACCCGGTTTCAGTCGCGCGATGCCATGAATGCCCAGCCCTGCCGCGCGGATTTTGAGAGCGGGATTACCAAATTCGCCCAACGGGGCATAAATGTCGACGGAATGGAAATAGCGCATTGGCAAGTCGAAGTGGCCGGGAAACACGCCCACGATCGTGTAGCCCTTGCCGTCCAGCGTGATGCCTCTACCGATCACATCCGTCGCCGAGTTGAACTTTCTTCGCCACAGGTCCGTGCTGATCGCTACAACGTTCGACGCCCCGATTTCATCTTCGGCCGGCGTGAACCAACGCCCGAGGACCGGCTTGATGCCAAGCATGGGGAAGAAGTCCGACGTGACCACGACAGCGTCCAACTCGTCCGCGGCGCCCATGCCCGTCAGCAGGTATCCAGTGGATCGCGAAACGGCGAAAAATGAAAACGAGTGATTTAGCCGGTGCCAATCGAGGAAATTGGGATACGAAATCGAGCCGCCGGGAAAATTCGGTTTGCTCGCGTCCACGCTGACCAGATGATTCGGCTCGGGAAATGGCAGCGGGTTGAGAAGTACGCCATTTACAACGGAGAACAGCGCGGTATTCGCGCCGATGCCGAGCGCGAGCGTCAGCACCGCGATCGTCGTGAAGCCGGGAGAGTTGCGCAGCGTACGCGCGCCGTAGCGCAAATCTTGCAGGAGTT
The DNA here is from genome assembly GCA_035606955.1 of Candidatus Angelobacter sp. Taxonomy (GTDB): domain Bacteria; phylum Acidobacteriota; class Terriglobia; order Acidiferrales; family UBA7541; genus DAHUXN01. The sequence continues at coordinate 14,930 of DATNDO010000127.1, read as the reverse complement.
GTTCGAGCCAGCGCCAGCCCCACTGGTCGCACGTCACTTCTCTCACTACGCCCGCGTTGCCAAACTCCCGCCGCGCCGATTGCTCCGCGTGCCGTAGATTTTCGCCGCGCTCCACGCGCTCGTGCGCAGCCATGCGCAAATGGCTTTCGATCTCGTCGCCGAGTTCTTCTTGCCGTCGTCGCCGCCGCGAGAAAATCCGACGAATCCATGCCATGAGTTCACCTCCGCAAACACCGCCCGACTAAATCTTCGCGCCCAGTTTTTGCTTTCAACTCTCAACTCTGAACTATCAACTATTCATAGCGCAGCGCCACCATAGGATCCACGCGCATCGCCCGCCGCGCCGGGATATAACAAGCAAGCAGCGCGACGGCGACGAGGACCACGGCGACTCCAGCAAACGTCACTGGATCCGTTGGAGAGACACCGTAAAGCAGGCTGGCCATCAAACGCGTCAAGCCGAATGCCGCCAGCAGGCCAATGGCGACGCCCAAGAATATGAGGCGGGCACCCTGCTCCAGAATCAAGCGGAACACGTCGCGCTGCTGGGCGCCGAGGGCCATGCGAATCCCGATTTCGTGCGTTTGCTGCGCGACACTGTAGGCAAGCACTCCGTAAACACCAATGGCAGCGAGGAAAAGGGCGAGCCCCGCGAAAATGCCAAGCAGAACAGTGTTGAACTGCGCGGCTGCAACGGAAGAAGCAAGCACCTGAGTCATGGTCTTGATGTTCCCGACGGCGAGCTGAGGATCGAGCGAGTGCACTTGCGCGACGACGGCCGAAGCCAGTGCTGCGGAATCATTCGCGGTGCGCACAGCGATGTTCATGGCGTGCATGTCGGCAAACGGATCTTGCTCGAGAAAACCGCCGTTGAGTTGCAAATAGGGGCGATACACCTGCGGTACCAGAGGGGCATCCAAACCCTGCTGGTTGACGTTGCCGACCACGCCGACGACCGTCTCCCACGGACCATTCACGCCCCAACGGACGCGTTTCCCGATGGGGTCTTGCCCCGGCCAGAAATTTCGCGCTGCCGAAAGACTAACAAGGGCCACCTGCTGCGAGCCGAAGCGATCTTCGGGAGTAAGCCATCGACCTTGCAGGAGCGGAATGCCCATGGTTTGCAGATAGTTTCCCATAACCCAAGTCTGACAAATGGCCTGCGGCGTCGAGGTGCGGCCGCTCGCGAGCGCTTCAGGACTGATGGAGACCATTTCGTATCCGCGAAGAGGCAGATCGTTGGAGATGCCCGCACTTTGCACGCCGGGCAAATTCGAAACTTTGGCGAGGACTTGTTGATAGAAATTCTCCACCTGCGCCGCGTGAGAATAAACGGGGCTCGGCAGCGGAACGTTCACGGTAAGAACGTGGTCGGGGCGAAAGCCCGGATTCGTCGCGAGCAGTTTCGCGAAGCTGCGAATGAGCAGGCCCGACGCGACGAGCAAGACGAGAGCCAAGGAAAATTCCGCAGTGACGAATATGCGCTGCAAGCGAAAGCGCCGGCGGGAAGTTTTGGCAGCGCCGCCGCCTTCGCGCAAGGAACTCTGCACAGAAAACGATGAGATTTGAAAAGCGGGCACAAGGCCAAACAGCAGAGCGGAGAAAATCGAAACGCCGAAGGCGAAGGCAAGAACAGTCCGGCTCAGCGGAACTTGATGCGGAAGGAGGATGCTCGGCGGAACAAGCTGAAGCATGAGGTCGCGAGCCCAAGAAGCGAGAAGGAGTCCGAGCCCGCCGCCCGCAAGCGATAGCACGAGGCTCTCGGTGAGAAATTGGCGCAGCAGGCGGAGACGCGTGGCGCCGAGCGCGGTGCGAACTGCGATTTCCTCGTGACGCGACGCAGCGCGAGAAAGAAGCAGAGTGGCGATGTTTGCGCAGGCAATGACCAGCACGAAACCCACGGAGGCCATCAGGATGAGCAGCAAGGGGCGCACTGAACCCACCAGATCCTGCTGAAGCGGCGCGACGATGACAGTTAGTTCTCCTTTGCGGGCGAAGTTCCCGATGGCCGCGGGATAACTGTCAATGATGCGACGCGCGGACAACTTGCTCTCGAAGCGAGCTTGCGACAGGGTGAGCCCGGACTTAAGGCGTCCGATAGCGCCATAAAAATATGAGCCTCCCCAATCCTGGAATTCAACCGGCGTGAACGCCATAGGTATCCAGAGTTCCGCCGACTGGCCGTTGGCTTCGTCACTCGGCAGGGGAAAGACAAAATTGCGGGGCATGACGCCAATGATGGTGTACGGCTGCCGGTCGACGGCGATGGTCTGGCCGAGAATGTTCTGGGCTCCGCCGAACCGGCGCTGCCAGAGCGAATAGCTGAGCATGGCGAGTGCGTGGCCCGGGGCGTCTTCTTCCTGCGTGAATGTTCTGCCCATCATCGGCTGCGCGCCGAGCATCGAGAAGAGCGAAGCAGAAACGCGAGCGGCGATGACGCGCTCCGGTTCGCCCTGGCCGGAGAGGTCCACATGTTCATTATGGAAGGCGGCGATGGCAGTGAACGATTGTTGCGCGCGGGTGAAGACCGCAAGGTCAGGCACGGAAAAATCCATCTTTGGATAGCCCATCTTCGGAATGCCTTCATGAAGCAGAACGAGCCGTGATGGATCTTTGAAGGGTAGCGGATGCAAAAGGACAGCATTCACGATGCTGAAAATCGCGGTGTTGGCGCCGATGCCGAGGGCCAGCGTAAGCACCGCGACGGTGGTGAAGCCGGGGGACTTGCTTAGCATCCGAAACGCGTAGCGCAAATCCTGGAACAGAGTTTCCAGCCCGCGCCGGCCCCACTGATCGCGCGTGACTTCTCTGACTACGCTCGCATTGCCAAACTCGCGCCGAGCAGACTGCTCCGCTGCGCGCGAAGTCTCGCCGCGCTCTTCGCGTTCGCGTGCAGCCATCCGCAAATGGCTTTCGATCTCCTCGCCGAGATCTTCTTGCCGCGAGCGGCGCCAGAACGGAAATCTCATGCCTGGTTCTCTCTCGCCGGATTCAGAATGCCTGCAATGGCCTCGGAGAGCTGTTCCCACCGCGAGCGCTCCGACAGTAACTGCCTCTTCCCCGCCGCGGTCAGCCGGTAGACGCGCACGCGTTGCTTGTTCTCCGAAACTTTCCAGGCGGCGGCAATCCATTTCTGGCGTTCCAACCGGTGCAGCGCTGGATAGAGCGAGCCCGTGTCCACCTGCAACGCCTCGCCCGAGCGCGCGCGGATCGCCTGGCTGATTCCGTATCCGTGCTGCGCTCCCCATTGCAGCGTTTGCAAAATCAGCAAGTCCAGCGTCCCTTGCAACAGCTCGATTCGATTCTGGTAGCGGCTTTTCATCGATTCTCCCCAGGGAGTAGCATGTCCACATCCATACATGTAGACGGTCTACGCCCACGGAGGTGAGCAAGTTTCGTACCGACGGCTCCGCCATGCTAACTTTATGGATCGATGGATTTTACGGATCGGCGGGAATCGAGTCGCGCTATGACGGCCGCCCGCTCGCGGGACGTTGTGTCGCGAAAGCGGACACCTCGTCTCCGAACGCCGCTCGCTTCGCCTTCGCAAACTTGAGCTTCATCGCGTAAACTCAACGGCGGTAGCGAATGCCTGCTTCACTCAACAACGCTCTTCTGCGGATTCTCGGGTGTCCCCACGACCACACCAAGCTCGGCGTCGCGGACGGCGCTCTGGTCTGCGAACACCACCATCAGTTCCCTTTCGAAGATGGCATTCCGATTTTCGCGGAAAGTCCCCGCCGCGAACACATTCCTCTCAACATGGGGCCGTGTCCGCATCCCAGCGACGGTGCGTACGCAGCGGGGAGCGAACCAATCGATCCGTTTGTGAACGACTGGATCGTCAATACAAATGGAAATCTGTACTGGCGCGCACGCGGCCGGCTTCCCCGCTATCCGATTCCAGAGTGGCGATTCGGCACCGGCGAAGGCCGACTCATGGTCGACATCGGCTGCAGTTGGGGACGCTGGAGCATCGCCGCGGCACGCGAGGGCTTCTTGCCAGTCGGCACGGACGTGCATGTTGACGCGCTAGCGGCCGCTGCACGCGTTTCGGGACAACTCGACACGCGCGCGGATTTCATTTGCGGCGATGCGGAACATTTGCCATTTCAATCCCGCAGCGTCGATTTTGTTTTCTCCTACAGCGTGCTGCAGCATCTCGACAAATCGAAAGTGCGCAGGATTTTTCAAGAGATATCGCGAATCTTGCAGCCGGGCGGAGTTTGCCTGATCCAGCTTCCCAACGCTTTCGGCCTGCTCAGTATTGCGCAACAACTCAGGCGCGGTTTCCGCGAGGCGAGATCAGGCACTTTCGAAATGCGCTATTGGACGCATGCAAGCATTCGCCATGCATTGGAAGAAGCAGGTTTTTCGCGGATCAAAATTTATGTCGACGGTTTCTTCTCTCAAAATCCGCAACTCACAGATCTCGATCTTCTTTCGCCCGCGGGTAGACTGCTCGTTCGCGTCTCTGCCGCTGGTCGCCGAGCGGCGAATGCGTTTCCCATCCTTACACGCATCGCCGACAGTCTGTGGATTGAGGCGCAGACTTCGCCATCACGCGGCTAATACAGCCACGCACCGTTTCATAAAATGAATTGGAAATCCCCTTCCACGCAAGGGCAGAGACGCAAGCAGATCCCTCACCCCGTTCGCCAAAAACGGGCGACCGGGTTCGGGATGATAGCAAATGAGGAAGACGACTTAATGACGGGGCTAGGATCCCTTCGGATACCAGCCGAGCAGGCGCACTTCGATGCCCGTGCCTTCAAGGTCCTTCTGAAATACGCTGACATCCGAGCCGCGATAATGATACGGAATGGCAATCTTCGGATGGAATTCTTTCACCGCGTCCGCGGCTTCATCCGGCGTCATCGTGTACGGCAGGTTCATGCAAACAAACGCGACGTCGATATTCTTGAGCGCGCGCATTTCTGGAATGCCCTCTGTGTCTCCCGAAAAATAAAATCGCTTGCCGCCATAGGTGAGCACGTAGCCGTTGCCACGCCCCTTGGGATGATAGAGCTCCCCCGGCGCTCGTTCGTGCTTGATGTTGTACATGGGAATCGCTTCGATGTTCCATCCGCTCCAATTCTTGCTCTCTCCGTTGGAAATGGGACTCGCGCTCGTGACGCTGGCGACAACGGCGGGCGGCGCAAAAATTTCCGTTCCGGACTTTCTGACGGCGGCAATTGAATTCGGATCCATGTGGTCGCCATGAATATCCGTGATCAAAATCAGGTCGGCATGGGGTAAGCCGTCAAAATTCGCGGGCTTCGCCGGATCCACATAAATGACTTTTCCGCCTGCTTCAATCATCAGGCTCGCGTGATAAATCGGCGTGATTTTCACCGGTCCCGCGGCGGTATCGAACGTCTGCACGGGACGAGCGCTCTGCGCCTGTGCGCACATGCCCAGAACACCGCAAGTTGCGGCAGAAATAACGCCAATAAGCAGAAGTCTAATCGTCATATTGCCCACCTTTTGCGAAAACTGGCGCGATGCTAGCACGACGAGTCTCCGTCTCGCAATCCGCGGGACCGTTGCATTATGAGTTTTGGATAACTCGCATCGTCTGCGAAAAGTAAATCAGGTTTACATTGGCTCGCGTTCAAAGCCCAGGTGAACTTTCTTGGGAATCCCATGCGGTATTTTTGAATCCGGGGTAAGATACGGCCGTTTCTAAACCAGATACTTCGAGGACCTATGCGCCGAATTACTGTCAGCTTTTCCCTGCTCGCCATTCTTTCGCTCGCTGTTCTATTCACCACCGGAGCGACGAAGCCTCCACGCGAATCCGCGCGCGCGAATGTAAAGTCGAGCGCGTTCACGAAATATGGCAACGCCGACTCGATCACCGAAAATGAAATGAAGATTTACGATTATTTTCTCGCGTCCGATCAACTCGAGGGGCGCAACCTCCCCTCGCGCGGCTACGACACGGCCGCTCTCTACGTCGCGAGTCACCTGGCTGAATGGGGTCTGAAACCGGGAGGCAGCACCACTGACGCGAACGGTCCGTTGCAGCCATACTTCATGCCGTTTGCGCTGGTTACTCGCCAAGTTGTGGCGGAGGAATCGAAGGCTTCGCTGTCCGCGCCGTCGCCATTCGCTCGCGCCGGCGAACCTGCGGAGCTCCGCAAGATTGACTTCGAATATGGCAAGGACTGGACCGTCCCGCCGGTCGGCGGTTTTCGCGGCTTGCCTCCCGCCGAATCTTTCGACGTGGACGGCAATTTGGTTTTCGCCGGCAACGGCTACGTGATTAACAAATCCAACACGAATCCTTATCAAGGGCTCGACGTTCACGGCAAGATCATCGTCGTCGCCGGATTGCCGCCCGCGCTTGCCGCTCAACAGGCAGCTGCTGCGGCCAGGCGCGGCGCTCCTGGACCCAACCCGCTCGGCGAGGAATGCACCGACTTTCTGACTCCTGAAGAATACGCGGCGAAAAATGGCGCTGTCGCGGTGCTCCGCATCCCCGATTTCCTGCAACTCTCCGCCACGGCGAATCCTAATGCCGGACGCGGGCCATCGCTGAACGGCCCCAATTTCCAGGTCACGAAATTTCAGGAGCAGCCCGCCTGCCCCAGCGTACCTTCCATTATCGGTGGCGTCTTAATGACGAACGCAATTTTCCAGGGTGAGAAATTGAATGCGACGGAAGCTTTCTACGCCGCGGGCACGAACGCGCAACATGATTCGTTTGCGCTCAACGCGGACAAGAAACTCACTCTGCACGCCGCCATTCACAGCGAAGAGGGCCACGGCGAAAATGTGGTAGGGATTCTGGAAGGCAGCGACCCCGTATTAAAGAGCGAATACGTCGTCATCAGCGCCCACCTTGACCACATTGGCCTGAGCGCGCCGCTACCCGACGGCCACAATGTCAATAACGGCGCCGATGATGATGGCTCCGGTTCCACGGGCCTGCTCGCTATCGCCCGGGAATATGCGGAAGGCGCCGCCAAGGGCATTCGTCCCAAGCGCACCATCATATTCTTGTGGAACGGAGGCGAGGAAAAAGGTCTGTGGGGTTCGCGCTACTTCAACGAGTTTCCGCCTATTGACCTCACCAAAGTCGTCGCCGATCTCAACATGGACATGATCGGCCGCACCAAATCGCCGAATTCCGTCGATCCCAATCCCACTCACTTCCTCGTGAATCCCGGGGAAGTCCTCGTCGTCGGCCCGAATATCAGCAGCGACGATTTGGAAAAGACCATCGAGTCGGTCAACGACAATTTTGAAAAGCTAAAGCTGAATCATTTTTACGATGCGACCGCTCCCGACGCGACGCACGATAATCTGGGTCCGAAGCCGAACGGCCAGCGCATCTTCTACCGCAGCGACCATTACAACTTCGCCAAGATGGGCATTCCCATCGCATTCTTTACCATCGGACTGCACGTGGATTATCACCGCCCCACCGACACTCCGGAGAAAATCGACTACAAGCAAATCCAGATCATCTCGAAAACAGTCGCCGGAGTTGCCTGGGTGCTCGCCAATCAGCCTGGCCGTCCGCACCTGAAGGCGGATTTGCCCCCGCAACTGGTGAAAGACATGAAGACCGCACAAACCGATGGCTGGGGTAAAGTAACGCCAGTCTTGCCGCCGCTGCCCGGCGAGCCTTTCTAGGCTATACTGCGGAATCCGTGCGGAAGTGGCGGAACTGGCAGACGCGCAGGACTTAGGATCCTGTGGCCGAGAGGCCGTGGGGGTTCAAATCCCTCCTTCCGCACCAGAGAATTTCCTTATTGCGGTGAATGTCGGGGAACATGCGCATCGACACGCGGAGAGTCGCAATGAAAATCGTAAAGTTAGCTGTCATGGGCTGTTGCTAGTCCCGGCAGTTCGCGGGCAGCAGGCACCGCAATCCACCACCACGCATCAACTCACCGCGATGCTGAATCAGTTTCTCGATGACGCGAGCACCGGCAACCGCGCGGGCTTCGACCGCTTCTTCGCCGACGATGTGATTTACACCGGCTCGAACGCGCTGGTGCGACACAAGCCGGACATCATGAAGAATGTTGGCAACATGAACCCGACACCGGACAAAAAGACCACTTACTCTGCCGAGGATGTCACCGTTCACGACTTCGGCGACGCTGCCATCGTAGCCTTCCTTCTGGTCGCCCGCACAGAAACCAAAAACGCTAAAGGCTCCAAGATTGAAACCGATTCGTATCGCAACACGGGAACTTTCGTCCGGCGGAACGGCCGCTGGCAGGTTGTGGCGTGGCAAGCGACGAAAATTCCCAAAGCTGCCGCGCCAAAATAAATTTTCAACGGAAGTTTTGCCGCGGAAGTCTTCCTGCGGAAAATTCTCCTACGAAAGCAATAACGCACGAAATAGCCGTGCTGCTTTTACTGTGTCAACGGAGGCAGCGGCGCGCTCGCCCCCGCCAGCCGCGCCTGTAAAACTTTCTGCGCGCGAACCACCCGGTGGCGGTCCTCAAAGTGTTTCTGCGCGCGGCGTCCCCACGCCCTCACGAAATAGTAATTGAGCGCCCCGCCGGCGCCCGCGCTGAGCAGCGGTATCAACCGAGCGGTCCATTTCTCCGCAATCTCCGCGCTCATTTTCACGGCGACGCGGTCCATGATGCGCGGCACCAGCCGTTCGATCGCCTGCTTCTCGATGAAATCCTTGCCAAGGTCGAGTCCCGCCGCGCTCGCCGCCGCCATCCACAGCTCGACCGCGTCCTCGTCCGTCGCGTACTCGAATCCGTAAATCAAACTCAGCTTCTGCAGCAATCGCATGGTAATTGCGGCCAGAATTCCCAAATCCGGCACCACGGTCATCCATCCGCCCAGGCCCAGGCCCATTCCTTCGAGAGCCGCGGCCTTCACCGACGAACGGATCACGCTATCCGCATGCGGCTTCAGAATTTCCGGCCCCAGGTAAAATACATCTTCCCATTTCTCTATCGGAAGCATGTGCGCGCGTTGCACGTGCCGCAAATACGCGTCGGGATCCACGCGAACGTGCTTGTACGCATGCCGCGCGCTGGCCTCAATCGAAGAGCGCAAAAATTCAGATGAGCGCTTGGGGATGGATTTCCTGGTCATTAGTCATTAGATGTCCGGCCCCTCGAAAGCGTCGGGGAAGTTCCGCGCGCTGCCGCGATTCAGTTATCTTACTAAACTTTTCACCGAATCTGGTGGTATAAACGCCTCGCATGACGCCTAAGAACTTCACGCGGCGCGATGTTTTGAAGATCGGCGCGATAGCTCCCGCGGCCGCGCGCGCATTTGCATCGCAACCTGCCTCCGGACTTTTTAGCGAACCCGAATCGCCGGCGCTGCGTCAGGAAGCAAACAGCGCAGCTGACACATCGCCGCGCGAGCGTCTTCTCCTCGATTTCAATTGGCGATTTCACTTCGGTCACGCCGACGATCCTGCTAAGGATTTCAACTTTGGCAGACGCAGCGCCTTCGCCAAATCCGGCGAACTGTTTCTACCATCGCGTCCGGATTTCGACGACAGCCAGTGGCAAGCGATTGACCTTCCTCACGATTTCGCTGTGGCGTTGCCGTTCGTCGACGCGCCCCAACTCGTCGAGTCCGGCTCCAAACCCCTCGGCCGCGAATATCCCGAGACGAGTATCGGCTGGTATCGCCGCGTCTTCGAGATTCCCGCGAGCGACGTCAACCGCCGCCTGTTTCTGGAATTTGATGGCGTTTTTCGCGACTGCATCGTCGCGTTCAACGGCCATTATCTTGGCCGCAATTTGAGCGGCTACGCGCCATTCCGTTTCGACATCACCGATTTTGCCAATTACGGGAGCAAGAATATTTTGGTGGTTCGCGTTGATGCGACTGAGCATGAAGGCTGGTACTACGAGGGCGCGGGAATTTATCGCCATGTCTGGCTCACCAAAACCGCGCCGCTGCACGTCGCGCACGATGGCGTGTACGTCACCTCAAGACTGGAGGGCCGCTCCGCCCAAATTTCCATCGTCACGGAAATCGACAACGCCAACGACGAATCCCAAGCCTCGACGACGGTTCATCTGACGCAAACGATCTTCAATTCCGACGGCGAACAAATCGCCACCGCTTTTGCTCCTGTCGGATCAATTCCTCCATGGAGTACAAAGCAGATTTCGCAGACCGTTCGTATCGACAATCCCGCACTCTGGTCGCTCGACAATCCGCATCTCTATCGCCTCGTCACCACACTTGCAGGCGCAGACGCAGTCGCCGACCGCTACGAAAGGACTTTCGGTATTCGCACCATTCACTTCGATTCCGACAAAGGATTGTTCCTCAATGGCGAGCACATGGAAATCAAAGGCACGTGCAATCATCAGGACCACGCTGGCGTCGGCTCGGCTCTTCCCGATCGCGTGCAATATTTTCGCATCGCACGACTGAAAGAAATGGGCGCGAACGCTTATCGCACTTCGCACAATCCGCCCACGCCCGCGCTTCTCGACGCTTGCGACCGCCTTGGCATGCTCGTGATGGACGAAACGCGCATGATGTCCTCGGACAAGGAAGGCTTGAGCGAACTGGAACGCATGATACGCCGCGACCGCAATCACCCGTCTATTTTTCTCTGGTCACTGGGCAACGAAGAGCCTGAGCAAGGCACTCCGCGTGGCGCTCGCATTGCCGCCACAATGAAACGCCTGGCTCGGCGCATCGATCCCACGCGTCCGGTCACTGTCGCTATGAACGGACACTGGGGCACGGGCTATTCCAAAGTTGTCGACGTGCAGGGCTTCAATTATTTTCATCTTGGCAGTGTGGATAAATTCCACACCGATTTTCCGGCGCAGCCGTGCATCGGCAGCGAAGAAGCAAGCACTGTTTCAACGCGCGGCATTTACGAAAATGACGCAGCGCACGGTTATGTCTCCGCGTACGACGTCAACAAGCCTGACTGGGGTTCCCTTGCCGGAGATTGGTGGCCCTATTTCGTTGCGCGCCCATTCATAGCGGGCGCTCTTGTATGGACCGGATTTGATTATCGAGGAGAGCCGACGCCGTACGCATGGCCTTGCATCAGTTCGCATTTCGGAATAATGGACACTTGCGGCTTCCCCAAGGACAATTATTTTTATTATCAGGCGTGGTGGACTTCACAACCTGTCGTGCACGTTTTTCCGCACTGGAATTGGCAGGGAAAAGAAGGTCAGCCCATCAGCGTGTGGGTGCATAGCAATTGCGAAGAGGTCGAACTTTTTCTCAACGATCGAAGCCTCGGCAAACATCGCATGCCGCGCAACTCCCATCTCGAGTGGAAAGTGAACTACGCTCCCGGCACACTTCTTGCGCGAGGTTTCACCGGCGGGAAATTAATTGCCGAGTCGAAGCAGGAAACCACCGGGGCGCCTGCTGCCATCAAGCTCACGCCCGATCGTCAAGCGATCAACGCCGATGGCGAAGACGTGGCGCTCGTCACCGTGGCCGTGTTGGACCGCAAAGACCGCGTCGTCCCCCTTGCGGACAACGAAATCACTTTTGAAATCGCGGGCCCAGGCAGAGTCATTGGCGTCGGCAACGGCGACCCCAGCAGCCACGAAGCCGACAAGCCTCCCTCGCAACTCTACGATTCGCATGGCGCTCTTATGTTTGCCGGCGTTACAGGTTACGAGGCAGGAAGCATGCCCAACGCACCACAAATTCTCGCCATGCGCCGCTGCTTCAACGGACTCGCTCAGGTTATCGTGCAATCGCGAAAACAACCCGGCGACATCGTATTGACCGCGCACTCCCCCAGCTTGCAGTCAGCGACGCTACACATCACCGCCAGCGCCGCTTCCTCGCGCCCCGCTGTCCCGTAATCGCTAGCGGGCCGCTTTGATCGCTGTCGGATCTGCGCCCGCCTTCGCTTCTTCGAGCATGTGCTCGCCAAGCAAATCCCAACTCACAAAATGTCCCGCGGCCGCCGGCTCGCCCGTTTCCGGATTGTAGTTCTCGTTCATTCCTCCGGTTGCGCGCAAATCGCGCACCAGCAAATTCACGGTATCCTCCGCGAGGTTCACCGCCTCTTTTTTGTAGCCATAATTTGCCAGGCCCTGCATCACCAGATAATTCGACACGATCCACACAGGCCCGCGCCAGTAACCCGACCGAGGATTGTAGAGTGGCTCCGACGGAGCCAAAGTTCGAATGCCGTTCGGCGACCAAAATTCCCCTGCGTTCAACAGATGCTCTCGAATTGTCCGCTCCGCCTGACTCTTTGTCGCGATGCCCCCCCACAGCGGCACGAAATTCGTCCACGTCTTGATGTGAATCATGCGGCCAGTGCGCGAGTCGATGTTCAGAAACATTCCATCCGCCTGCGACCACATTTTTTCGCGAATCAACTTTGCGAGCGCGTCGGCTCTTGCGTCATACGCCTTTTCGTCGCTCCCATTGCCAAGTTCCCCCGCCAGCACGGCCATCGCGCGATACTCACGATAGATGTAACACTGGAGATCCACGCCCTCGCTTACATCGGCCGGCTCGTCCGACACCGCCGGATTATTATCCACGCCGCTCTCCACGCCATTGAACCAACGGAACAGTCCATCATTCGCCCGCCGCGTGTTTTCCCAGTAAGCCAGCGTGTCTCCCAATTTTTGATAATAAGTCCTGTGCGTGTCTCCGCTCGGCTCGCGCAGCCATTCGTAATCCTTCAAAGTCAGTGACGCTCGCAACGCCATCTGCGCCAGAAACGGTTTGCACATTTGCGGCAACGCATCCGGCGCATCAGTTGCGATTTCGCGCGGCGTGTATCCCACCGAGTTCCAATTTTCGTCGGTGAAGTCCAGGAAATCCTTTACCGAATTTTCGAGTGGCTCGCCAACTGCATCGTAGCTCAGCGCCACACCCATGAAATAAGTGTCCCAATCGAAAAGTTGTGTGTAAGGCCCCGCGGGAACCATGTACGGGTGCTTCAGAATTCCGCTGGCGGGCTTCACGATGTTCTGTTTCGCTCCGCTTTTTGCGATCAGACGCGCAATTTCAGATTCTTGCTGCGCACCTGCTCGCATCGTCGCAAGGAAAAAGCCGCAGGCACCCAAAACAAACAGCACCGCGAAATATTTCAGGCACTTCGTCATCGTCAACATTGGCTTCGCGTGTAAATCATCACTCTCTCGCGTGCGGCCCGTAAATCGCCGTCTTCGATTTCGGCATGCGCGCTACGTCGTCCGAAGTGATCCCGAAATTATCTTCCAGTAGTTGCGCGGGATTGTTCGCTAGCCACGTGGACACCGAAATTTCCTGATACTCCGCCGCCGGGAACGTAATCAAAATCCGCGTCGGCTCGTCGCCCACCTGCTCGATGTAATGCCCGAATCCCTGTTGGATGAACGCCACCTGCCCCGGTCCGAATTCCTCCACTTTCGACCGTCCATGCGCGCCAAAAATTCCCACCCGCGCGCGCCCTTTAATGTAGTACTGCCACTCATCCGCGTTGGGATGCCAGTGCATTTCGCGCAGCGCGCCGGGCTTCAAGTCCATGATCGCGCCCACGATCGTCTTCGATATCGGAAAATCGTGCGAGTCCACGATGCGCTCTTCTCCGCCCGGCCAAACATGCGGCTCGCGTTCGAGCAACCGGAATTTATGCGCGTTCTGGCTGATTACGGCGTCGCCGTTGCGAAACGGCGCTTGCCCTCGCGGAGGGATTCTCCCCGGCGTAATGTACGCCTCGCCTTTGGGCAAGCCAGCAGTCGTCCGCAAACTCAGCCCGCTGTCGCGCGACAGAACTTCCGGCGGCACCTGCGAAAACCAGTCCGTGATGCTGAAAGTTCCAAACTCAGAAAAATGCCCATCGTCAAAAACCAAAATAAAATGTGCGTTGCCCGGACCACAATTTTGAATGGAGTGCGGATGGCCCTTCGGAAAATACCAAATGTCGCCCGGGCCAAAATCATCCTGGGCCGCTTCACCGTTCGGACCGAGCACTGTCGTGCGAACGTTGCCTTCGATCACATACGCCCACTCCGCCGCAATCGCGTGCCAGTGCAGCTCGCGAATTCCTCCTGGCTTCAGCACCATCGACACCCCCGCGATGCTTTGCGACACGGGAAATTCAGCGACCGTCACTTGTTTCGCCGTGCCCGCCTCCCCCGCGAATCCTGTTGATGCGTCCAAGTCGTACTTGAAATTTTCCAGCGGCGGCTCCTTGTGTTTTTCGGGACGCACTTGCGGCCTTTCCTGTTGCGCATCCGCGTGCGCCGTTCCTGCCAGCGACGCCAGCGACAGCCCGGCAGTCGTCAACGGCACCGCGCCCAACAAACTCCGCCGCGTCAATTTCAAATCGGCCAGCTTCGACTTTGTTTCGTTCTCCGCGGAATCAGTGCTCATCGTTTCCCCTTTCTCGGCTTGACTGAATATTTATGCGAATTCCTGAACCGCAAAGAGTATTCCTCCGCCGCCGCGCATGCAATTCCCTTCGTCTGCCAGCGAGCGAACTCTGCAACCCGCTGCCGCCGCGCTTTTTCGGGTGCCCCATCCTGTTTACCCTGCCTGCCCTGACGCAGGAAGGGACGAAGGAAGGGAGCGCTCTTTGCGAAGGATGGTGTTTTCCCGCTATGATGAAACGCCAATGTCAATGACCACGCCGGCTGCCATCCCCCGCGTCGCTTTCCAAGGCGAGCGCGGAGCTTTCAGCGAAGAGGCCGCAGTCGGCCTCCTCGGCGAGAACATCGAAGTCGTCCCGCGCCCTTCCTTCGAAGCGCTTTTCTCCGCCGTCGCCGAAGGCGCCGCCGACTACGCCCTCGCGCCCATCGAGAATACTCTCGCGGGCTCCGTTTACAGATCCTACGATTTGCTTCTCGAGAGCCGTCTTCACATCGTCGGCGAAGTCATTCATCCCATCGCGCTTCACCTGATCGGAACGCCGCACGCCACGCTCGACCGCCTCGCCACCGTCGAGTCGCATCCCGTCGCGCTCGCGCAATGCGAACATCTCTTCCGCG
>DATNDO010000105.1:0-6106 GCA_035606955.1 Candidatus Angelobacter sp. | reverse complement strand
TCCCTGCGCGAGGTCGCCGCGGGCGAGCCGGTAGGCTACAGCGCAAAATTTGTTGCCGATCGCCCTTCGCGTATAGCGGTGATCGCCGCGGGGTACGCTGACGGAATCGTGCGCCAGCGCAGCAATCGCGGCTGTGTGATTGTCAGAGGGCGCCTTGTGCCTCTTGTGGGCACAATTTCGATGGATCTTTCCATGGTGGATGTTACAGACGTTCCCAGCGCTGCGGTCGGCGACATTGCCACCATCTACGGAGAGGATGGCAAAGTTGCAATCCACGCCGATCAAGTCGCTCGCCAAATCGGCACCGTCACCTCCGATTTGCTCTGCGCGCTTGGACGCCGCGTTCCTCGCTTTTACATTCGTTGAATCGTTTCCTGCATCGCAGGCCCGGTGGTATACTTATCGGAGTTACTCATAAATTTATTTTTCCATTCATGCCGGTAGGAATTGCGGAATCTTATAGCGCCGGATGGCATTCTCTAATGCGAGAGATGTATTTTTCAGGAATTCATAATCTAAATTTCATAAAAGGGGCCACGATGACGCGCACTTTTAACCCACCCAATCGTTCCTCAGTTCCCGATAACCCAGAAAATCTCCCCGAGAAGCCAATATCGTTTTCCAGGCCAGACACCGGAGGTGTCGGCGGCTTCTGGGACATGTTCGCGATTCGACTGATCTTCACCGTAGTCTGCGTCGCCGCCGGATACCATTTCCGCCCATTTAGCCTGTCGCATCTTCTTGGCGCGATTGCGGGCTTTATTTTCGCAGTCGCTGTGATTCTTTTCGAGGTTCGCCTGCGCCGCGCAAGTCTCCGCCGGTTGATCGGCGCCGTGATCGGCTCGATCCTGGGCATTTTGGGCGCTTACCTGACTACCCTCGTACTCGTCCACACGTCGATGCCGGAGAGCACCCGCTCATTCATCAGCCTGGCTGTATTTTTGGTGATGGCTTATATCGGCTTGATCGTTGGCGCGAATAAAGGAGACATGCTCAACCTTCAGGCCCTCGGCGGCCTTTTCGGCACGGAGCGAGGTTCCCGCCAGATTTACAAAGTTCTCGACACCAGCGTCATTATCGACGGCCGTGTTGTCGACATCGCCGAGGCCCACTTCATCGACGGAACAATCATTATTCCGCAATTCGTCCTGCGCGAATTGCAAATGGTTGCTGACTCCGCCGACCCGCTGCGCCGCCAGCGCGGCCGTCGTGGTCTCGAAGTTTTGCAGCGTATCCAGAAAATGCACCATTTGGATGTCCAGATAGCCGAGGATGATTTTCAGAACATTGCCGAAGTGGACTTGAAGCTAATCGAACTCGCCAAACGATATGACGCGAAAATCATCACTAACGATTTCAATTTGAACAAAGTCGCTACTCTTCAAGGCATAGAAATTCTCAACGTCAACCAGCTCGCCAATGCCCTCAAACCCGTTGTGCTCCCCGGCGAGACCATGCGCGTCTTCATCCTCCGCGAAGGCAAGGAATACAATCAGGGCGTGGCCTATCTCGACGACGGCACCATGGTCGTCGTTGATGGCGCGCGCAAGATGATCAATAAAACCGTCGACATCTCCGTCACCTCGGTTCACCAGACAACTGCCGGTAAAATGATCTTTGGGCGTTATGATGAGCGCGGTGAGCAGAATTCAGCTCGCACGGTGCAGCCGTTGCCCGGTTCTGGCGCTGAACAGTCGGTCTTTCGCTCGTCTGCGCCTGAGCTGCGCTCCTCTGATCCTGGCGCGCCTGCGGAACGCGACCGTCCTTCCCGTCCGCTCACGCCCGAGACAGGCCGCACCTGAGAACTAGCAACAAACAGACAAATGTAATCGGTGTCCTCTGCGTCTCTGCGGTCAAAATAGGCGATACTTCCGCCGGGCGTGCTCTTGCCGGTTAGGGCTTCCTGGTCTGTATCTGCCGCTCCGAATGCGATAGACTACGTTTCCCGAATGAGCCGAATCGCTGCCATCCTTCCCGCCGCCGGACTCGGCACCCGCATGGGTTCCGACGTCCCCAAGCAATTCCTCGAACTCGACGGCGTGCCGATTGTCGTATTCACGCTTCGACGTTTATCGCTGTGCGCGGCCATCTCGGAATTTTTAATCGCCACACGTCCCGACGAAGTTCAGGTTCTGGAACAGCGTTTGTCAAAAGAAAACCTTGGCCGTCCAATCGGCGTTGTGAAGGGCGGTGAAACTCGCCAGCAATCCGTCGGCAACGCTCTGGCGAAGATTTCAGCGGATACGGAGTTGGTTCTGGTCCACGATGCGGTGCGCCCTTTCATCACGCGCGAGCAAGTGGATCGCGTCATCGCCGAAGCGCGCACGCGCGGCGCCGCGATTCTAGGCGTTCCTGCCATCGACACGGTCAAGGAAGTTCGCCGCGCGACGCTTCCTGAAGATGTCGCGCTGATTTCCGCCACCATTCCACGCGAACGAATCGTGTTGGCGCAGACGCCGCAAGCCTTCCAGGTCGCTGTGCTGAAAGAAGCCTTCGCGCGCGCCGAACAGGACGGCTTCACCGCGTCCGACGAAGCCGCCCTCGTCGAGCGGACGGGCCGCGATGTTTATGTCGTCCACGGCTCCGAGCGCAATATCAAAATCACTCGCCCCGCCGACATGGAGCTCGCGCGTTTCTACCTCGACCAGGAGCGTCACCACAAATAATCATGTTCGAGAAATTCAACGAAGAGGCGCGACGTTGTATCTTCATGGCTCGTCTCGCCGCCATCACAGAAAAATCCAAGAATATCGGTTTGCCGCATCTTCTCGCGGGCATTCGCAAGGAGAGTCCGGCGATATTCCGCAATGTGAATTGGGCAAAGCTGCCCTTGAAACTGGCTCGGCTTTCGCCGGAGAGCCTTCACTCGGCGAGCCAGGCCACGGGCGAGATTCCTCTGGATGCGAAGGCGAAACGCGCGCTCGCCGCAGCTCCGGAAATTGCGAAGAAACTCCACGCTGACCAAATTACTCCCACCCACCTTCTCGCCGCCATCTTTGCCTCTGATGCGAAACTCCGCAAACAATTCCAAAAAGCCGGCATGGCGGACACTTCCGCCAAGAGCACCGCCGCGCAACGCACTCAGGGCGCCGAACGCTTGCGCATCGCGCGTTCTGGAATTGGCTACGATCTTCACCGTCTCGCCGTCAATCGCAAATTGATGATCGGTGGCATCGAAGTCCCTTTTGAAAAGGGCTCTGTAGGTCATTCCGACGGGGACGTTTTGGGTCATGCCATCTGTGACGCCTTGCTCGGCGCCGCCGGGCTTGGCGATATCGGCACCCATTTCCCGGACACCGACCCCAAGTGGCGCGGCGTTTCGAGTCTGGTTTTTCTTCGCCAAGTTCGTCAGTACCTCGAACGCAAGAATTGGAAAATCCGGCATATTGACGCCATCGTGGTCGCGGAACGCCCAAAGCTCGGCCCATATTTTCCTGCCATGCGCGAAGCGCTGGCGAAGGCCCTCGCCATTTCAGTCGAGCAGATCAATTTGAAAGCCAAGACGCACGAAGGCCTCGGTGAAATCGGCCGCGGCGAAGCCCTCGCCGCTCACGTCATCGCCACCATCGAAAGCTAACGAGTCGCTTGGAGAAATGACTTTGATGAACCACCTGACGGGATTTCATGCTGTCGAAGAAGCGCTCGTCGCAGGGCATCCGCTCGACCGCATCCTCGTCGCCCGCGGGCAGCACGGCGGGCGCATCCAGAAAATTCTCGACCTCGCGCGCTCGCGCGGCGTTCCTGTGCGCTTCGAGGACCGCATCCAGCTCGACCGTGCCGCGGCTGCCGAACATCACCAGGGCGTCGTGGCTTTCACCGCCGCACGTGAAGCCCTTGACATCGAAGATCTTCTCGCCGGCCATTCGCAACCCGACGCCCAAGCCTCCGATCAGTTGCTCGTCCTTCTCGACGGCATCAAGGACCCGCACAACGTCGGCGCAATCGTTCGCACGGCCCTTGCGGCAGGCGCTGCTGGCCTCATAATCCCTGAGCGTCGCGCCGCCGGGCTAACCGACACTGTAGCGCGCGTCTCCGCCGGAGCACTCGCGCATCTGCCCGTCGCGCGCGTGAAAAATCTGGCGCGTGCCATGGAACAACTCAAGGAAGCTGGCTTTTGGCTGATTGGTCTCGATGAGCATGCGGAAAAAAGTTATACCGATGTGGATTACAAAGGGCGCATCGCCATCGTCATGGGAAGCGAAGGTACGGGGCTGCACGATCTAATCCGTAAACGTTGCGACTTTCTCGTTTCCATTCCCACCAGTGGCCCCGTTCGTTCCCTCAACGTTTCCGTCGCCGCTGGTGTCGTCCTGTTCGAAGCTCTACGCGGTCGCAGGTTTGCTTCGTAGATAATTTAAACTTTAAAGTTACTTGTCATATTGAATCAGCGAGAACACTTCCGTCCCATTCAGCTTTTCGCGCCCCTTCAAAAACCTCAGCTCCACCGCAAACGCCGCACCCGCAATTTCTGCTCCGAGTTGGTTCAGGAGTTGCACGGCCGCTGCCGCCGTCCCGCCCGTCGCAAGCAAATCATCGCAGATCAGCACGCGCTCGCCCCGCTTCACGGCGTCCTGATGAATTTCGAGCTTATCCGTGCCGTATTCCAGCTGATACGTCACCTGTGCCGTCTTCCACGGCAACTTATTCGGCTTTCGTACCGGCACGAACCCGGCGCCGAGGCGGTACGCCAGCGCCGGCGCAAAAATAAATCCTCGCGCTTCAATTCCCGCGACCAGATCCACTTTCTTCCCGGCGAATTTGTCGCACAGCCTCTCGATCAAATCGTGGAATCCCTTTTTGTCCTGCAGCAGCGTGGTCAAGTCGTAAAATAAAATTCCGGGCTTCGGATAATCGGGAACTTCGCGGATCAGTTTCTTCAGATCTTCCATTCGATTGGTTTGTCCTTTCGCTGAATCACTTGCTGCTGTCTTCCGGCGCGCATTTCTTCAAAAGGAATGCTCGATGGTGAAACCTAGCGCATATTTTTCTTCCACTTCCGCTTCTTCTTCCGCTACTTCAGCCACGGACGCGGCTCGCGGTCCGCGCTGGAGTTCCTTCTTCAGCGCGACAAACTGCTCTCGCTCCCCTATCGCGTACACTTCCACGCGCCCATCGCCCAGGTTTTTCACGTATCCAACCAATCCTAGCCGTATCGAGACCTTCTGTGCGAAATATCGGTACCCCACACCCTGAACGGTTCCCGAAACGTAATAAGTCTTGGCAATTCTTACCTGTTCCAATTCGAGATCCCCGTTTTCGCCCGACGCCAGATTTTATCAGACGTATTTGAATTGGCCAGCGCATTGCACATGCAGGACTGCTTGCGCAAAAGTGAAAAACCTTTGCAGACAATTCTGGAATCCAGGAGGAATTGGAGCCACGGTAGTGTTATCGCATTGAAAATGGGACCTTTACATTTGTTCTATGGTCTGCTCTCTTTGGACCTCCATTTGCTCCAGACAACTCTATATTCTCGATAACTGTCGCTCTGTCTAGAGGTGAAGAATGAAGACGCTCTGCGCTTTTGCAATCGGCCTTGCCCTGATCTTGTCGGCGAGCGCTGCTTACGCCACTCCCGCGGCCATAGATCCGACCATCATCTTGCGCGATCCCGCTTGCAGCACCACCACGCTGTGCACAGTGGTGAATGGCTCGTTCGGCTTACAACTCGACAGCACCGGTGGCGGCAACTTCCTCGTTCAGAACAATTCCGGGTTCACGTGGACAAGCCTCGACATCAGCCTTCTCGCCCCCTCGAATGCGACTTTGTTCAGCTGCGACGGCGGCGTATTTTTTCAGAATTGCACCGTCGGTATAACCCAGCTCGGCTCGAATGGCACGAATGTTGTTGATGCGTTGTTCTCCGGCATCGGTTCCTGTCAGAATGGCCACAACAGTTGCCAAGGTATCCCTAACGGTGGCTCGATTCTTTTTGACTTGGATACTCCGTGCGCTCCGACCGCGACCTGCGGGAACTGGGAGCCGAACTCGCTGGCAACTGTGACGCCCAATCCCACTCCCGAGCCGGAGTCCATCATTCTATTGCTGACGGGTTTTCTGCCCTTGCTGCCGTTTCGCAAGAGGCTCTTCAACACGCGACCTTCCG
>DATNDO010000070.1:0-4004 GCA_035606955.1 Candidatus Angelobacter sp. | reverse complement strand
TGCTTCACCTGGGCTAGATCCTTTTCGACGCGCGCGATGCGGCGGGCGATGGTGAAATCGTAAATGAAAAATATGGCCCAGACGGCTATGTATGCGGCGAAGAGGCTACCGAAATTTTGCATTGCGGCTCCTTGATCGTGCAGCGGTCCTCAGGGGTTAAAACCCCCGAGTGTTTGGAGTTGTTTCGGCACGGCTAAAGCCGTGCCCTGACGCTGATTTAAGCAGAGCTTTATCGTCGTCAGAAACAAGAGCAGATCCCTCGTCGCATGGCTCCTCGGGATGACAATCTTACGACTCGCGCCATGCGGCGGGCGATGGTCAAGCAATCTCAAGACCATGTTACAGCTTCCCTGCCCTGGGTGCGGACACGGCCGCGCGGGCATCAACGTGCTCTTCCTGCTCTTCGGCGGCGAGGCGTAACTCTTCCGTCTGGTGGCGCAGGCGCTCGAGTTTGTAACGCTGGCGGACGAGCAAGAGCATCAGCAACGTCATCACGCCGCTGCAATAGAAAAAAACTTTCAACATGGTGGGATCGAGGCCCGAGTTTGCTCCGCCGAACACGACAGGTTGAGGATGCTGCGTGCGCCAGATGCGAATGGACAGATAGTCGAGCGGGACGCCGAGAAAGACGAAGATGCCGAAAATGGCGGAAAAAACGGCGCGTCGTTCAGGGTCGGTGACGAGGGTGCGGAGAATCAGGTACGCGACATAGAGCAGCCACAGAATCAAGGTCAGTGTGAGGCGCCAGTCCCACACCCACCAGACGCCCCAAACAGGATGCGCCCAAATCGGACCGGTGACGAGCATGACGCTCCAAAATGCGAGGCTCACTTCGGCGGCGGAGACGGCGAGCCAGTCCCATTGAGGATTGCGCTTCGCGAGATACGCAACGTTGGCGACAAAAACAATGATGGACGCTTCCATGGCGGCCCAGCCGGACGATGCATGGAAATAAAAAATGCGCTGAATCGCGTGCATGGTGGCTTCGTCGGGCGCGATGAAAAGCGCGGCGTATCCGGCGAAGAAAAGCAGCGCCGCAACTATTACGTTCGCGATTCCGTAACGCTTCATTTCGCGCCTACTCCTCCAACAGATAATCGCACAGCAACCAGGAAGCTGTAAAAAATACCACGTCGAAGGCGACGAGGACAGCCATCCAAGTACGATCGAGCGCGGAAGCGTCTCCCAACAGTCCCGCAGTGGCCTCGACGGAGGCGAACAGAAGCGGGATCAGCACCGGCAACAACAGGAGCGGGAGAAGCAGTTCGCGCAGGCGCGCTTGCGCGGCGAGAGCGGAGAAAACTGTGCCCACAACCACGATTCCAAATGTGCCTAGAAAGAGTACGAGCGCGAGCCGGCCAATCACCGGCAGCAGCGGGACATTGTAGAGAACCGAAAATACTGGCAACAAAATCACTTCCGTGATGCACAGGAACAGCAAATTGGCGAGCGTCTTGCCGAGCAGAATCGCGAAGGAACTTGCGGGCGCCATGCGCAGGGCGTAAATCGTGTCGTTCGATTGTTCGCGCGCGAAGGAGGGATTGAGCATCAGCGACGCGGAAAAAAGCAACGCGATCCAGATGAGTCCGGGGCCGAAACGGCGCGCTTCGCCGACGCTTGGTTCGAAGGCGAAATTGAAAAGCACCACGACGATTACGGCGAACACGATGGTGGTCTGCAAAAGTTCGCGCGTGCGCATTTCGGCGCGGATTTCCCTGCCGAGAACGATAGCGGCGGCGCGAGCAGTGTTCATTCAAGCCTCCGCTCGCATTTCATTGAACAAGGGCGCGGGATTTCCGGCGGGTCCGGTGTCGCGTTCGACGCGGCCCTTGGCGATGGCGACGGCGCGCGTGAAAATATCGAGCGATTCGTTGCGAGCGTGCGTGCTCATGATGATGGTGCGGCCTTCGAGGCGCAATCGCCGCAGAGTCTGTGAAAGCCATGCGACGCCCTGACGATCGAGGCCCGCGGCGGGTTCGTCGAGGAGCAAAAGGCTCGGTGATGGCAGCAAGGCGCGCGCGATGGCGAGCCGCTGGCGCATGCCGCGCGAAAATGTGCGGACAAGATATTCAGCGCGCAGTGCGAGACCGACGGCGTCGAGAGCTTCGGCTGCGCGTTTGGCTGGAGCTTCCAAATCGTAGAGGCGCGCGACAAATTCGAGGTTTTCTCTTGCTGTCAATTCGTCGTAGGCGAGAATGTTGTGGCCGACCAAGCCGATTTGGCGTTTGATGAAGACGGTGTCGGCGTTCGCGGCTGCGTCGCCATTAAACGTGACACGCCCCGAAGTGGGACGCGCTAAGAGCGCAGCCATTTTGAGGAGCGTAGTTTTGCCCGAGCCGTTGGGGCCGAGCAAGGCGACACATTCGCCGGGCGCGATGGCGAGAGAAATACGGCGAAGGGCGACGAATGCGCCGTAACGTTTTTCGATTTCGTGGAATGAAACGCCCAGCGATGAAACAGCGAGCGAGGGGTTCGAGTGCGGAGTCGCCAAGGCGATACGCTCAGCCCTTCACGAAATCGCGCAAAATCTTTTCGGTGCGCTGGTGCTCGCGCGCGTATTCTTCTTCGCTGATCGTTCCGGCCTGACGGCGCAATTCGAGACGAAACAGTTTTTCCTTCAGCTCATCGAGGCTGTGGCTGACTTCGCGCTCGACTTCGGCGACAGTCTGAGCGGGCGCAGCGCTGCGATTTTCCGGGAGACTCGCAGAGTCGCGATGCCGATCGCGGCCTTTCGTGGCGGCGGCTGCATTTGCGGCCGCCGGAGGAACGGTTTCAGTCGCCGGACGTCTCCAAAGGAAAATCACGCCAAGCAAAAACAGCGAGACGAACCCCGCGACCAAAATATATTGCAGGTTGTTGCTCAAGCGCGGCGGAAGCGTGGTGGTGGCAGCGGCTTCGCCATTTGTATCCGCGCGCGAATTCACGGAGGGGTCTTGCGAATTATCAGCTGGCGCGGGCGCCGAGGCGGTTCCTGACACGGAAATTGTAAGTGGCGCATTGGCGGCGACGGAATCGCGCGTGTAAACGTCGTATCCCTGTTCCGTGCCGGCGGGCGTGAAGCCCGGGCTCGAGACTTGAAGGCCTGGAGGCACGACAAGCAAAACG
This sequence comes from Candidatus Angelobacter sp., assembly GCA_035606955.1. Classification (GTDB taxonomy): domain Bacteria; phylum Acidobacteriota; class Terriglobia; order Acidiferrales; family UBA7541; genus DAHUXN01. The sequence goes on along the minus strand of DATNDO010000070.1, from coordinate 899 downwards.
CGCTGAACATTATAAAGAGAAGCTGTATGGAAGGTCGCCTGATTGGAAACGTAGGGAAGCTGATAAGAAAGCCGCACGCCGTTGTCCCCGGGACGGAATGGCCAGTCGACGGCTTCGACGCCGTTGCCTTTGTCGATGGTGCCCTGAATCACGGGCATGCCCGTTGCGCCCCAGGCGGAGACTTGATTGAGCTGACCTCCCGGAGGAAGTTGAAATTTGAATGTGCCGTCTTTCAAGTAATACGCGACGGGAGGATGGGTTTGATTTTGGATTGTGTATTCTTCGCCGATGAGCAAGTCGGAACCCTTCGGCTGCAAGACAATTGCTCGCGTTGTGACGGCGAAGGAATGCGCGTCAGTGGTCGGCTCGTAGACGGTGACGTTGGCGGTGGCTGTGCCGGGAGTGATTGGCTCGTGATAGAGGACGCCTTTATAAGGGACGCGGAGCAGCATGGGGCCGGAGCCCAGCGCGTCGTTCGTGATTGTGAAATGGCCGGATGCGTCGGTTTTCGTGGTGGCGACCGGTTCCATTCCGCCTTGCAGTTGCATCAGGATTACTTCGGTGCCGCGGACCGGAGCGTTCGTGGTGCCGTTGTTCACGGTGCCGGAGACGGTGCCTACTGCGGAGGAAACGGCGGCGCTAACGGCAAAGAAGGCCAGCATCAGGGTTGCCGGGACGGACGCACGGCGCATTCGCAAGAAAAGCAAGAGCAGGTTCCTCGTCACCTTCGATTCCTTCCTTCGTGATCTCAGGACAGGGGGAATGACAAATTTTGAGTACGCGGTAATCTCAAATGCTTTGTTCACAAATTATCCGCGCGTCTTTCCGGACATTGCCTGGCGCACGGCGGGAGTCGGAGCGCCGCCGGTCAGGTTGTCCATGTCGGCGATGACGCGCGC
>DATNDO010000030.1:0-53707 GCA_035606955.1 Candidatus Angelobacter sp. | reverse complement strand
TGGGGATGAAGCTGGTGACACCACAGACCGGAGCGGAAGGGCGAATCGTTCATCGCCTGCTGATTGAAGAAGGCCTCGACATTAAGCGCGAGCTTTACTTGAGCATTCTGGTCGACCGCGTGGCGGAAGCACCCGTGTTTATGGCCAGCGCTGCCGGTGGAATGGAAATCGAGGAAGTGGCGAAGGAGCATCCCGAAGCGATTTTGCGCGAAACGATTCATCCTGCCACGGGCTTGCAGGCGTATCAAATTCGCAAGCTTGCGTTCGGTTTGGGTCTCGCGCCAGAAATCGTAAATGTCGCGGTGCCATTTTTTCAATCGCTCTATCGCGCTTTTGTGGAGACGGACGCATCGCTTCTGGAAATTAATCCGTGCGTGGTGACGGGAGATGGCCGGCTGGTGGCGCTGGATGCGAAAATGGTTTTTGACGACAATGCACTTGGGCGGCATCCGGAAATTCGTGACATGCGGGACCTGGACGAAGAGACGCCGCTCGAAGTGGAAGCCTCGAAATTCAAGCTGAACTACATCAAGCTCGATGGCAACGTAGCGTGCATGGTGAATGGCGCGGGGCTCGCGATGGCCACGATGGACATCATCAAGCTTTCTGGAGGCAGCCCGGCGAATTTTCTCGACGTGGGCGGCGGCGCGTCGGCGGAACAAGTGAAGAATGCGTTCAAGATTCTGCTGGGCGACCCGAACGTGCGCGCCGTATTCATCAATATTTTTGGCGGCATTCTGCGTTGCGACGTGCTGGCGACGGGTGTGGTGAACGCAGCGCACGACCTGAAGATCAAAGTGCCGGTGGTGGTGAGAATGGAAGGCACAAACGTGGAGAAGGGAAAGGAAATCTTGAAAACTTCTGGATTGAATTTTACCGTGGCCGCAGGAATGAAAGACGGCGCGGAAAAAGTGGTGCAGTTGGCCGGAGGCGTGCGATGAGCGTGCTGATTGATCATAAGACGCGCGTCGTCGTGCAGGGCTTGACCGGGCGCGAGGGTGGATTCCACGCGGAGCAAATGATTGCGTACGGCACGAAAGTGGTTGCGGGAGTGACGCCGGGAAAAGGCGGAACGAAGCATCTCAACGTGCCTGTGTTCAACACCGTTGCCGACGCAGTGAAAGAAACGGGCGCAGATGCTTCCGTGATTTTTGTGCCGCCCCCGTTTGCGGCGGATGCGATTCTGGAGGCGATTGACTCGCGCTTGCCGCTGGTTGTATGCATCACGGAAGGAATTCCGACGCTTGATATGGTGCGCGTGGCCGCTGAACTGCGAGCGTCGACCACGCGACTGATCGGGCCGAATTGCCCGGGGCTGATTTCGCCGGGGAAATGCAAAATCGGGATCATGCCGGGGCATATCCACAAAGCAGGAAACGTGGGGCTAGTGAGCCGCAGCGGCACGCTGACGTATGAGGCCGTCGATCAACTCACGCGACTCGGCATTGGGCAGTCGACATGCATCGGCATCGGTGGCGATCCGATTATCGGAACGAATTTTCTCGACGCGATCAAGATGTTCAACAACGATGCAGATACGCACGCAATTGTGATGATTGGCGAAATCGGAGGAAACGCCGAAGAAGTGGCGGCGGAATTCATCAAGGCGCACGTGAAAAAGCCGGTGGTCGGTTTCGTCGCGGGACAAACCGCGCCTCCGGGACGACGCATGGGCCATGCGGGCGCCATCATTAGCGGCGGGCAGGGAACAGCGAAGACGAAATACGCGGCGATGCAATCGGCGGGGATTCATACCGTGCAGAGCCCCGCGGAAATTGGCCATACGATGGAAGCGGTGCTGGGCAAGGCGGCACAGAGATAAGAGCATTTACTGAAAACCTTCGAGGGGGATAATCTTGGCAATCGAACGAACTTTGGCAATTATCAAGCCGGATGCGGTGGGCCGCGGGCTGGCGGGCGAAATTCTGAAGCGGATTCACGACGCGAAATTTCAGATTGTGGCGATCAAATCAGTGCGGCTGACGAAGAGCGAGGCGGAGGGATTTTACGCCGTACATCGCGAGCGCCCATTCTTCAAAGACCTGACGGAATTTATGAGCTCGGGCAAAGTGGTGGTGATCGCACTTGAAGCGGAAGGCGCGATCGCGCGCTGGCGCGAGACGATGGGCGCCACCGATCCCGCCAAAGCCGAGGCCGGCACAATTCGCAATGCGCTCGGCACCAGCATTCAGAATAATTGCACGCATGGGTCGGATGCCACGGAGACGGCGAGATTTGAGATCGGGTATTTTTTCACGGGGATGGAATTGATTTGAGGCTCCGCACAGTTGAGGAGTGACGCTTCTAAGATTTACAGTGGGTTTATGCTGAGAATGTGGCGAGGTCGAGGATCCCGCGTGTCTGTCAGGATCGCCGCTTTTGTTGGCTGCGTGTTGCTGTGCGCATTACCAATGCGGGGGCAGATACAGCTGACGGGAAAGACGGTCGACGGGCGGATGGAGGAGTTGAACCAAAAGGCGCCGGGTTTTCCGCCTCCTGGATTCAACGTATCGGGAATCACGTGGATCAATTCGCAGCCGCTCACACTCGCGGATTTGCGTGGAAAAGTGGTGATGATCGATTTTTGGGAGTACACATGCATCAATTGCATCCGCACGTTCCTGCAGAACAAAGAATGGTATGAGCGCTACAAGAAATACGGCTTTGAGATTATAGGAGTGCATGATCCGGAATTTCAGATCGCGTACGACGTCGAAAATGTGCGCGCGGCGGTAAAGCGCTATGAGTTGCCCTATCCAATCGTAGTCGATGACTATTACAAGATCTGGAAAAGCTATTCGAACGAGGCGTGGCCGAGCCGGTTCTTGATAGACGCGAAGGGCAACGTGCGTTTTCATGTGGAAGGCGAAGGGGATGATCATAATTTCGAAATCGCGATTCGCCGTTTGCTGGAAGAGGCGCATCCAGGTATGACGTTCCCGGCGGATTATACGCTCCCGGGGGCGGAGAATATGGGCGCACCGGACTGCGGCGGAATTCCCACGAATGAGATGTACGTTGGACCTTCGCAGGGACGAGGAATCTTGCAGAACAAGCACCCGTATCATCCCGGCGCGACTGCGGACTACAAGCTGACGGGCGATGTGGACGATGGGCGCGCGCTGATTTCGGGAAAATGGAAGACGGATCCTGACGGAATGATTTTTCGAGGGAAGTCGCAGGAGCCGGGCGGCGAAGCGTCGCGATTGAGGATGCGCTATCACGCCACACAAGTCTACGCAGTGATGAACGTGGCGGCGGGAAAACCAGAGCGGCTGTACATTTTGCAGGACGGCAAGGATTTGACGAACGATGACAAAGGCGCGGATGTAGAAATCGACGCGCAGGGGCATTCGTATATTGAGGCAGACAGTTCGCGAATGTATTACCTCATCGCGAATCCGCAATTCGGGAGCCACACGCTGGAATTGATTCCCACGGCGCCGGGAATTGAAGTCGATTCGTTTACGTTTGGCAATAGCTGCCAGACGAGTTTCCCTCACGTGTAGTCTGCTTCCCCGCTTGGTCGGGTAGAATGAACTCGAGAAATGGCAATGGAGCCGACGCGCGAACTCGGAAAGATCCTGCTGATTCTGGGGATGGTGATTGCGGCGGTGGGGATTTTCTTGCTGGTAGGGCCCCGGTTGCCGGTCCGTTTTGGAAGATTGCCCGGAGACATTTCGTATCATGGGCGGAGTACAAGTTTTTATTTTCCGATTGTGACGTGCATCGTGTTGAGCGTTGTTTTGACTTTGCTCCTTTGGGTTACGGGGTTACTCCGCAAGTGAAAGCTGGGCGTGCAATCCGCGAAGGCCACGAATGACGCAATTCTCGCTGAATCTAATTCCTGAAAAACACGTTTGGCGCGTGAGCGAGCTGAATCTGCGTATCTGCGATTTGCTCGAAAACGAATTTCGCGACTTGTGGGTCGAGGGTGAAGTGTCGAATTTCCGAGCGGCGCAATCGGGGCATTTGTATTTCACGCTGAAGGACGAAAAGTCGCAGATCCGTAGCGTGTGCTTTCGCGACCAGGTGCGCGGACTGAAATTCCGTCCAGAGGATGGACTGCACGTCACGGTGCGTGGATCGGTGAGCGTCTATGAGCCGCGGGGTGAATATCAGATTTACGTTTCGCATATCGAGCCGGTGGGATTGGGGGCGCTGCAACTCGCGTTCGAGCAACTGAAGAAGACTCTCGCAGCCGAAGGACTCTTTGATGCCGAGCGTAAAAAGCGGCTGCCAGCGTTGCCGCGACGCATCGGAATTGTGTCGTCACCGCAAGGCGCGGCGATACGCGATATCTTGCGCGTGCTTAGGCGGCGGTTCCCAAATTTGCATGTGGTGTTGTATCCAGTGAAAGTGCAGGGCGAAGGAGCGCCGGAAGAAATTGTTCGAGCGATTCGCCACTTCAATCGTGCGGTGCTTGTGGATGTGATGATTGTCGCGCGCGGAGGAGGCTCGTTCGAGGATTTGTGGGCGTTCAACGAGGAAATTGTTGCGCGGGCGATTGCGGCGTCAGAAATTCCAATCATCACTGGGATTGGGCACGAGACGGACACGACGATTGCGGATTTCGCCGCGGACATGCGGGCGCCCACGCCTTCGGCGGCTGCGGAAATTGTAGTGCGCACGCGCGCGGAATTCGAAAAGCACATCAGCGACTGCTCGCGGCAGCTTGCGCAACGGATGCGTTATTTATTTCTGGAGAAGCGGCACCAGCTGCGGGATTTGGCAATGCATCGTGCATTTCGGCGGCCGGAAGACTTGGTTCGACGCAGCCGGCAGCGACTAGATGATATGAATGCGGCGCTCGCGGCGGGTTTGCGCGGCCGGCTCGATGTGGCGCGTCAACGCGTGAAGATGGCGAGCGCGCGAATGAGATTGTTTGATTTGCGCGGACGAGTCGGCATGCTGCGAGTTCGCGTGGAGCGGCGAAGCGGGGAATTGAGTGCGGCGCTCGACCGCGCGGTGACACGGAAGCGACGGCGATACGCGTCCGTGCAGGTGCGAATTGCGTCGCTTGATTTGCGGGCACGCGTGAGCCAGCTACGGCGAAGGCTCGAACGCGATGCAAGTGAATTCACCGCGCACGCCAGGCGGTATCTGGTTGCGACGCGCAGAAAATGTGAAGCAGCCGCGTTGCGTCTGGAAGAGCGCAGTCCATTTCAATTGCTCGAACGCGGATATGCGATTGCGTATGACGCGAATGGCCGCGTCTTGCGATCAGTGGAGCAGGTTGTCGAGGGTGATGAAATTGCGGTGCGGCTGGCTCGGGGGCAGATTGACGCGACAGTGCGGACGAAAAGGAATGTCGGCGACCAGAGAGATGTTCGCGAGGAAAAGGAGCAATGAGTTTTCTCGACGCGGTGAAGCGCGCGATCGGCCATTCGGTTGAAAAGCCGACGAGTGGATTTCGTCCCGGTGGCGATGACGCAATAGAGCGACTGGTGCGCGAACTGGGGGTATGTCCCGTGTGCGGGAAGGAATTCAGTGGGCACGCGATTGCGTTGTTTGCGCACACAGTGCTGGGCGAGAAGAATCGCAAGCGCGCAGAGAAATTATTTGAGGTGCTGGATGGGCGCCGGTGGAAGGACTTGCAGAAATTTCAGGAATGGGATGCGCGCGGAGCAAATGCGGAAATCTACGTTGTGCGCTGCGTTAAGGGCGATGCGGCGGTGGCGATTTTGCATTCATCGGCCACTCCTGCGGAATTCAAAAATGTGGAACGCTGCGCGTGCGCGGGAGGAGAATCCGCGCGCGAATTGCTCGCGCTGATCCCGCCGCACGCTTGGAAGCCAATTAGTTTCGTGCCTTCCACTTCGGATCGCATCCTGCCGACGTAGTTTTTCTTCGTTGAATCGAAGTTAGTCCTCGGAGTCGGAGCCGGCGGCGACTTTCAAGACGGCGAGGAAGGCTTCCTGTGGAATGTCGACTTTGCCGACGCGCTTCATGCGTTTTTTGCCTTCTTTTTGGCGTTCGAGGAGTTTGCGTTTGCGCGAAATGTCACCGCCGTAGCATTTGGCGAGAACATTTTTGCGCAGGGCGCTGATGGTTTCGCGCGAAATAACGCGGCTGCCGATGGCGGCTTGAATGGGAACTTCGAATTGCTGGCGTGGGATTAATTTCCGGAGGCGCGTGACGAGTTCGCGGCCGCGTTCATAGGATTGTTCGCGATGGCAGATGAGCGTGAGCGCATCGACGGGTTCGCCCCCGACCAGGACGTCGAGTTTGACCAAATCGGCTTCGCGATAACCCGCGAGATGATAATCGAGTGAAGCGTAGCCGCGAGAAACACTCTTGAGTCGATCGTAAAAATCGAGAACAATTTCATTCAGCGGCATTTCGTACGTGAGCATGACGCGCGTCGGCGATAGATACTCGAAATTCTTCTGCGTGCCGCGTTTTTCCTCGCACAGAGCCAGAATTGCACCGACGGAGTCATCCGAAGTGATAATCATGGCTGTGAGGATGGGCTCCTCGATGCGCGCGATCTGCGCTGGCGGAGGGAACTTGGTGGGATTATCGACTTCGATGGTTTCGTTCGCCGTAGTCGTGATGCGGTAGCGGACGCTGGGCGCTGTGGTAATGAGAGCGATGCTGAATTCGCGCTCGAGACGCTCCTGCACAATTTCCATGTGGAGCAGGCCGAGAAAACCGCAGCGGAAACCGAAGCCAAGCGCGGCGGAATTCTCAGGCTCGTAAAAAAAGGCCGCGTCATTGAGCTGAAGTTTGCCGAGCGCGTCGCGCAGAAGCTCGTAATCGCTCGCGTTCACCGGATAAAGTCCGGCGAAGACCATTGGCTTGATGGCTTCGAAGCCGGGAAGCGGCGCGGCGGGGCGCTCGGCTTCGACGATGGTGTCGCCCACGCGCGCATCGGCGACGCGCTTGATATTGGCGACGATGAAGCCCACGTCGCCCGCCGCAAGCTCATCGAGAACGATGGGCTTGGGCGTCAACACGCCTAAGGCTTCGACTTCGTACACCTGATCCATCGCGCAGAGGCGGATTTTCATTCGTGGCGCGATGCGGCCTTCCATGACGCGGACAAGAACCACGGCTCCGCGAAAGGAATCGAACCAGGAATCGAAAATTAGGGCGCGCAGAGGCGCTTCAGACGAGCCTGTAGGCGCCGGAATCCGCGTGACCACTGCTTCGAGAACTTCAGCGACGCCGATACCGCTTTTCGCGCTGATAAGTAAAGCGTCAGCCGCGGGGATCGCGAGCACGTTTTCGATTTGCTCTTTTACGCGTTCAGGCTCCGCGGCAGGCAGATCAATTTTATTGATCACCGGGATCACGAAAAGATTGTTGCGCGAAGCGAGAAAGGCATTCGCGACGGTTTGCGCTTCGACGCCCTGGCTGGCGTCGACGACGAGGAGCGCCCCTTCGCAAGCGGACAGGGCGCGGGAAACTTCGTAGGAGAAATCGACGTGGCCGGGCGTGTCGATGAGGTTCAAGCGATATTCTTTGCCGTCGCGGGCGGTGTAATGCAGGCGAATGCTCTTGGCCTTAATGGTGATGCCGCGTTCGCGCTCGAGGTCCATGGAGTCCAAGACCTGCGCGGTCATTTCGCGTTGAGATAGGGCGCCGGTCAGCTCGAGCAGTCGATCGGCGAGAGTGGATTTGCCGTGGTCGATGTGCGCGATGATGCAAAAATTGCGGATGAGCTGCGGATCCATATTCAGTTTTGGCCAGGCGATTTCATTTCGGGGATTTCGATTGCGACAGGCGTAATGCGCAAAACCTGCCGTGCTTTCCGAACTTCGAGTGTGCCACAGATTTTCATGTGCGGCCAGCGAGACGCGGCTGTGGGTAGTGGGTCAGTTTGAATTTTGACTCTTCGTGTCACGATCAAGAAAATTCAAACTGACCCACCGCTCGGCTGTGCGGTGGCCGGGCGAGGTTGCTCACGCCACGTCGCGGTCAGAGGGCATCGGGACAGGATGGATTCTTACATAAGGGGTACAGACGGGATTGCCTCTGCGAGGACGTTACAGTAGGCTGTAGCAGTTTTGCGCGGGCGTGGTCAAAGAGAAACGATGGCTGGTCACGTTGGTGCACGAGGCTCGTTGTGAACAGATATCACGGACGAAAAGATGCGGCGTCGCCTAATCCAGCGTGTGGCCTGAAGTGGTTTCAGCTATTTTGCTGGGAATTGATTCCATGACGAACCGAGAAGACTCGCGTTGAACACAACCGCCGCAGCACCTGCAGGACGCAGTTCGCGATCGCGAGCGTATATATGGTTCGGGTACGCCATTTCGGCGGCGTGTTTAGTTTACGTTCTGCATGGCTTCCATGTGAAGCGGGCGATCGGCCAGCTCGCGGACGTGAGTTGGCGGTGGGTGGCGCTCGGAATCGCGTTCGACGTTGCGAGCTACGTTGTGCAAGCGCTGCGGTGGAAACTGCTGCTGGCGCCGTTCGGGCGCGTGAAGATGCGAGATGCGACGCGCGCCGTTTTCGCAGGATTGTTCGCGAACTTGATTTTCCCGCTGCGGCCGGGCGAGTTGCTGCGCTCGTATTTGGTTTCGAAGGCGGAGGATATCGGCTTCGTCAGCGTGGTGGGTTCCGTGCTTGTCGAGCGGCTGATTGATCTCGTAGTTACGACGGCGGGCTTAGGAGTGATGCTGCTCATCGTGTCGGCGCCCGCGCGATTTCGTCACGCCGCCAGCGCGCTGGGCGTTGTAACGCTGGTGCTGCTGGGTCTTTTCATAGCGATGATCCTTTACATCGAACTTCGTTTTGGCGGCGACCCTCGCCGGATGTCCGGCGGGAAACGTGTGCCGGGTAAGCTGATGTCGGCGCTGATCGGGCTGCATGCCATGGGGACTTCACCGAGTTTTTATCCGGCGGTTTTTACGTCGTTGCTGATGCCGTTTTGCCAAGTCCTTGCACTCTGGGCATTGATGAGGTCGTACGGTTGGGGCCTGCCGTTTTTCCCGGCGGTGGTGGTTGTCCTGCTGGTGATTAATCTCGGCGTCTCGCTGCCAAATGCTCCTGCCAATGTAGGGTCGTATCAGTTTTTCTGCGTGCTGGGACTCAACATCTTCGAAGTCGAAAAAAATACTGCGACGGGCTTTTCGTTTTTCGCTTTCTTCGTGCTTACGATTCCGTTTCTCTTTCTCGGATTCTATGCGGTGATCCGCAGCGGGTTGTCGATGCGGTCCATGCGCGAGCAGATGAGCCGCTTGCCGAGTGAGGCACGGGCGACGCAGTCCTAGCGACTGTCCCCACCATCAAACCAAAAGTTCTCTCTATTGAGTTGAAGACAGGCGATTATATTTCTTGAGCAGTTCGCGCAAACGATCGTGGGGGAGAGCCTCGACTGTGCGGTTGTTAATACCGGTCATGGTTCTCGCCGCGACCATGGCGTTGACGACGGCTTCTTCGACCGCCTGAACGGTGGCTTCGAAGAGCTGGTCCATGTGATCGTTGGGCATCATCGTCACTTGGGATGGCTTTTGCGCGAGACCAGCACCGGGATTCGCCGTGGAGAAGGCGATGAAAATGTCGCCGGAGCCGTCTCCTGAAATGCTGCCAAGGCGGCCGAGGCCAAGGGTCACACGACGGGCGAGGCGTTTGAGTTGCGTTGGGAGAAGCGGAGCATCTGTGGCGACAACGACAATGATCGAGCCGCGATCTTCGACGGCCGGATTGCCGTGCAGCGACCAGATCGGTGTTCCTGGTATTTCCTGGCCGACGGGCACTCCAGCGATTCTCAGCAAGTGGCGTGAGCCGAAATTGCACTGAACAAGTACACCCACGGTGTAGCCGCCGAACTTGTCCGAGAGTTTGCGGGAGGCGGTGCCCGTTCCTCCTTTGAATTCAAAACAGATCATGCCGGTGCCGCCGCCGACATTTCCTTCTTCGACTGGCCCGCTGCGAGCGCTGTCCATGGCCGCAAACGCGTCGGAAGCCTTCACGTGAAATCCATTGATGTCGTTCAAATAACCGTCCCAGGTTTCGGCGACCACGGGCAGTGACCACCAATCTTCTGTGGGCGCTTGAAAGCCGTGATGGAATTCCCAATTGATTACGGCATCGCGCACGACGCCGACGCTGTGCGTGTTGGTGATGAGAACCGGGCCGGTGAGGAAGCCAGACTCTTCAACCCATGTGGTGCCTGTCATCTCGCCGTTGCCGTTTTCCGTGAACCAGCCGGCGAAAACAGGATCGATGGAGTCTTTGCCGCGCGGGAAAACGGCGGTCACGCCCGTGCGCACGGGTCCCTGGCCGACGACAAGTTTGCCCGAACCTGAAATGAGAGTTTGGAAGCCCACTTCGACGCCGGAAACGTCCGTGATGGCATCGCGCGGACCGGGTGTGCCCTCAAAGGGGACGCCAAGGTCGCGTGCGCGGGGCTGACTCGTCTGCGCGGAGCATGCAGGCGAAAATGTGGCAAGGCACGCAGCAAAAATGATTAAGAGTTTTGCGAATCGCATGAGTTGTGCTCCTCCGGGCCACTGAACATTGTCGCTGCGGGTGTTCGTCCCGCGGCAACGAGCATCGTTAGCTCTTGGGCTTGAGCGAGGCAACGAAATCGGCACGAGCTCGATTGAGTAACGCTGTATTCTTCGCAAGCTCTTCCTCAAGAATTTTCTCTTGCGCAGTCGCGAGCTTCCAATTGCCGGCCTCGGCGGCTTCGGTCACGCCAGGCAGTTCGAGATGCGCGTAGGTGAAGCGCGCGGCATACAGCGTGTGCTTGAACCACGAGCGCCCTGGGATCCCGACGGGATCGCACCAGTTGTGCTCGACTTGCATGAGGGCACGATTCAGATTTTCGGCTGCGGCGTCGTCGACGCGACCCGATGCCAATGCCTGAGAGGTCGCGGCATTCAATTGCTGCGCGGATTTCTCAAAATCGGAGATGCGCTGATTGAGGCCGCCGAGATTTAGATGAGCGCTGACATGGGTTGCAACGTCGAGTTCACGGACATAGTCGCGGATCTGAGCGGCGTAGAACGCGAAATCGTAAGGAAGAATGTCACTATTTGCGAGGCGAAGCGAAAGCGCGCCCCAGAGTTGCGACATCAGCGTGTGATAACGATAGCCGGGATCGCCGAAATGATTCATCCAATAAAAATCATCGTACATGGAATGGTAGACGCCGTAGGGACCGTCGAATTGAAGGAGCATGGTGGGGATGCCGAGATAATTCAGGAAGACCGTGTGGTCCGAGCCGCTGCCAATGCGCGTTTCGGCGAGGAGCGCATCGGGGAGATTTGTGTGTTTCAGTTCGCGCGAGCGCGATGCGCGCCATTCGTCGTAAAGAGTTCCGCCAGAGGGCGCGGGTAACGTGCGGGTGACGTCAACGAGAAGAGGTGCGAGCGAACCGACCGCGCTACCGTGGAAATCCGGGCCTGCGGCGGAGGAATCGACGTTGAGATAGGCGACAGCGTTTTTCTTCAGGTCGTCCGCGTTTTGTTCGCCCCATTCGGTCGAGCCGGTGAGGGCGTATTCCTCGCCGTCCCAATCGCAAAAAACGAGGGTGCGCTTGGGGCGAATGCCTTTGCGGAGCAGCGCGCCGAGGTTGCGTGTAAGTTCGAGCATCGAAGCGGTGCCGCTAGAAGGATCAACGCCACCAAAAACCCACGCGTCGCGATGATTGCCGAGGATGATCCATTCACCGGAATGCTCCGAGCCACGAATGCGTGCTTCGACGTCGTAGTAGGGTTCAATTTTTGTGTTCATTTCGACTTTGACGTGCAGGCGCGCCTGTTCGCCGCCGAGGTGATAGGTAAACGGAAGCGCGCCTTGCCAGGATTTCGGAGCCGCAGGACCACCGAGATTTTTCAGGATGGGCTCAGCGTCGTGCCAGGAAATCGGAACGGCAATGATGTGAGGCATGGAAATGGCGTCGCCGGGCGAAATATGTTTGGCTCCGGGCACGGAGGCCCAGCCTGGCGTTGTGGGATCGCCGGGTTCGAGAAAATCATAGGTGATGGAGCCGCGCTGAATGTGGCTTGCGGGTCCCCATGGGCCGTCTGGAAACACCTTGCCTTTCGCAAAACCGTCTTCGGCGGGGTCGGAGTAAATGAGAAGCGCGGCGACGCCGAGTTTTTGAGCTGTGTAAGCCTTGAAGCCGCGATAACTATAGGGATTCGAATAACGGACGAGCACGATCTTGCCGCGCACATCGATACCGTGTTGGCGCAGGAGCTCGTAATCGGCAGGGTTGCCGCTGTGGGCGTAGACGACGGCTGCGGTGACTTCGCCGGAGGCGGAATAGCCGAGATACGCGCTGGAGACAGCGGGATTTTTCGTGTCTGGGTCCTCGGGGTAGGGATCTTCGCGAAGGGTGGCGCGGAAATGGACCGGGCTGACGAGTTCGACTAGAGCGCTCTGGGGAGTTGAATTAAGAACGTCGTAGCGATGGATGGTGACGTCCTCGAGGCCCTGGGCTTTCCATTGTGCGGCGACCCATTGCGCGAGTGCATTATTACGCGTCGAGCCTGCCGGATGCGGCTCGGCGGTGAGGTAACGGTGAAACTTAGCGATCTGTTGGGGCGAGGTCAGAGCGCGAAATTGTTTTTCGGTGGATCGTTCCCGCGCCGCGGATGCGGGCAAAAAGCCGGAGAACGCTATTGGTGATGCTGTTTGTTCGTTTGTGCGCGCCGCCATCACGAGCGACAGACTCGTGATCGTCAGAACGACGAGCCAGAAGAGCATGAGACGAAAAGTGTGACGGAATTTCATGCAGCTCCTTTCCTACACCCTGAGTTGCTTCGAAACGTCGTCGATTGCACTACGCAGTGTATCTGCGAGGAAATGGATTTCACTGGCCGAAATAATGAATGGTGGCGCTAGGAGAATGTGGTCGCCGCGTGTGCCGTCGGCGCAGCCCTGAATCGGATAGGTGAGCACGCCACGAGCGAGAGCAGCATCGTAAATTCGGGAGGCGATGCCAACGCTGGCAGGAAAAGGCTCGCGGGTGCGGGTGTCGCGAACAAATTCGACACCGAGGAGCAATCCCAGACCGCGAATGTCTCCGACGATGGGAGATTGCTTCAAAGGCTCGAGTGCGGCGCGGAGTTCTTCTCCTGCCGGGCTGACGCGAGCGAAGAGATTGTTTTCGGCAATGTAGTCGAGAACGGCGAGGCCAGCGGCGGTGGAAACGGGATGGGCGCTGTAGGTGAAGCCGTGGAGAAACGCGCCGGAGCCTTTTTGAATCGCTTGGGTTATGCGTCCCGTGACGATAACGGCGCCGAGAGGTGCATAGCCGCTCGCCATGCCTTTGCCCAGAAGAATGATGTCCGGTTCGACGCCCCAGTGATCGACGGCGAAGGGCTTGGCGGTGCGGCCCATTCCGGTCATTACCTCGTCGGCGATCAGAAGAATTTCGTGGTGGCGGCATATTTCCGCGATGCGGGGCATATATTCGGCGGGAGGAACGACCGCGCCGAGAGTCGCGCCCGAGATGGGCTCAACGATAAACGCCGCGATGCGATCGTTTTGTTGGTTTGCGAAATCGTTGCCGAAAATCTCGTCGAGCTTCGTGGCGCACGCGACGGCGCACACGGGATAATGCAAGTTTAGCGGGCAACGATAGCAATAGCAGGGATCGATGTGAGGCCAGTCGCGAAGAAGCGGCGCAAAGGGCGCACGACGTTTGACATTTCCAGAGACAGCGAGCGCGCCGAGCGTGCTGCCGTGATAGCTCTGCATACGAGAAACAAACTGGGTGCGATAGGGCTCGTTGCGCTCGAGAAAATACTGGCGACATAATTTTAGGGCCGTTTCAGTGGCTTCTGAACCGCCGGATGTGAAGAAGACGCGGCCGGGCCCATCGGGCGACTCGCGAAAATTGCGAGGCGCAAGTTCGAGTATGCGGCGGGCAAGTTCGGCAGCTGCGCGCGTGGTGAACTGAGAGGAATGTACGTAGGCAAGCGAGCTTGCCTGTTCGCCCATTGCGCGAGCCACCGATTCGACACCGTGTCCGATGGAGACGACCGCGGCACCGCCGCAAGCGTCGAGGATTTTGCGGCCGTCGGCTGTCTGAATGAAACAACCCCGGCCGCGCACCGCTTCCGGGTACGATTTGAGAAAGTTGCGCGGGAAAAGGGCGTCAGGCACGTTTTTATCTGGCGTTAACGTGATTCTGCCGCGCATATTGTGGTTCAAACGCACGTTTTATGCACGGACAGCGCGATTCTAGCAGAAATATCTGTAATCCATTCTTAATGGGGTGCGTCATTTTCAGACAACCGCAGCGCTGGTGGGGGAATCTACCTGAATGACAGACAAATCATAAAGGGGGGACTCATACATGAAAGAACAATTGTTGTCTAAAGATCGAGATTTGCAGATCACGAGGCATCCTCAGCCGTCGCGTCCTGAATTGGTCGACTTTGATGAGTCATTCGACTATGCCCAGGAACTTCATGATTCGATTTCGAAGAGAGCGTATGAACTTTTCGAGCATGATGGGCACGAGCCGGGCCGCGCGCTCGAGCACTGGCTGATTGCGGAGAAAGAAGCGTTGCATCCCCTTGCCGTGGAGTTAATGGAAACCGATGACGCGCTGACGCTGCGGGCCGAGGTGCCGGGATTTCGCGGAGAAGATTTGAAACTGAGCGTTGAGCCGCGAAGGCTGGCGATTTCGGGTAAGCGAGAAGCATTTGAGGAAAAGAAATCGCAGCGGACCATTTATCAAGAGCACCTCTCGAACCAGATTTGCCGCTCTTTGGAGTTGCCGATCGAGATCGACCCGTCGCAGACGAAGGCGACAATTCAGGATGGTGTGCTGGAAGTCTCAATGCCTAAGGCGCTGCATGCACGGCGCCTGCACGTGGCGGGACGGGCAAGGTAAGCTCAGTATTCGATTGACGCTTCGACATAATTTTGATTTCCAGCGTCGTATGGAGAATCCGCTGATCTTGGGAGTGGTGCGCGCTAGGCGAAAGTTTGTGAAATTCTTTAAAAACATTTAACCTGAGAAGGGCTTTCAACATCTCAAGTAGATAGAGGAGGACACTGCCGATGAAGAAACGGATGTTGATTTGTGGACTTCTGGCAATGGGACTGGCGATGCCGGTGTTGGCGGGCTCGTCGCGAAGCGATGACGTAAGCCGCATCCAGGCGGCAACGGATGTTTTCAAGGAGATCGTGGACACGCCGGAGAGTTCCATACCGCTGGATTTGCTGCAATCGGCGTCGTGCATTGCGATCATTCCGGGGCAAATGCATTTTGCGTTTATTGTGGGGGCAAATTACGGCAAGGGGATAGTGGTCTGCCGTATAGGCGACAAACCGAGCAGGATTTGGAGCCCGCCGGCGTTCGTGATGATCAGCGGTGGGAGCTTTGGATTCCAGATTGGCGGGGCCTCGACGGATCTAATTCTTGTGTTCAGGAACCGGAACGGGTTGAAGAAGCTATTGAGCGACAAATTCAAAATCGGTGGGCAGGCGACCGCGGCAGCGGGTCCAGTTGGACGCGATGCCAGCGCGAGCACGGATCTGCAACTACATGCCCAGATATTGTCGTATTCGCGCAGCCGGGGCGTTTTTGCGGGGATAAGCCTGGCTGGCGCCGTTTTTCAACCGGACCATGATGGAGATGTTGCAATGTATGGTGAGACCATGGATTCTGAAACAATCCTCAACGGTAAAGTGGTCGCGCCGCCGGAAGCCGCGGAGTTGCTGGCGGAGGTAAAGAAGTACGCATTGTAGGGAAACCTCGCTTCCCAGACACGTCGCAAAATTAAGGCGGGAATGAGTGGTTAGCTATTTAGTCAAGGAAGGATTGGCTGCGTTGGCTAACGTGTTTACGTGGCCGGGTTTGCCATTGCCATTTCCGGAGGCAATGTTCCAATGCTTCATCATCTCGCGAAATTCCCGCACCAAGTATCCATCCCACCAGCCGCGATTTACTTCTTCTTCAAGGACTTTCCAGGCGTCGTTCGGAGCTAGCGCGACGCGATAAGCACGTTGCGTCGTCAATGCGTCGTAAACGTCAGCGATTTGCAAAACGCGCGCGGTGAGAGGAATTGCTTCGCTGCGCAACCCATCCGGATAGCCGGAACCATCCCAGCGTTCATGATGATGCCGAATAATGCCGAGGACGGTGCGGAATGATTTCAGCGGTGAGCAGATATGCTCGCCGACGGCCGGATGCTGCCTGATCGCTGCACGTTCCTCCGCAGTGAGGGGCCCTGGCTTCAACAAAATCGCGTCGGGCACAACGACTTTGCCGATATCGTGGACAATTCCGGCGCGGCGCAGAGCGGTGATGTCGTCGTCGGGAAGCCCGATGCGTTCGCCGAGATGCGCGGAAAATTCGGACAAGCGCGCGCAATGGCCGTGTGTATAGGGATCGCGAGCCTCGATTGCCAATGCCAAACTGAACAGCACGGCTTCAGCATTCTCGAGTTCGTCGGTGAACGATTTCAAGCGAAGCAGGGAACGGACGCGAGCGTCCAATTCGGTCATGTCGATGGGCTTGTTGAGGAAATCGTCGGCGCCGGCTTCGATACCGCGGATGCGATGGCTCTTGTCCGATAATCCGGTGACAAGAATGACGGGAATCAGGCGCGTCTCCGGGCGAGATTTAATCTCGTGGCAGACTTCGAAGCCGTCGCGGCCGGGCATCATGACGTCAAGAAGAATCAGGTCTGGATCGAACGACGCGCAGGCGTCCAGGGCGCCATTTCCGTCGCTGGCCGTGCGCACGTCATAATCCTGGCGTTGCAGCAGCAGTTGGAGGCCGCTGCGCACGTCAATATCATCATCGACGACAAGGATTTTCCCGCTCATGGAATTCCGCTGATCCTGATTGAGTTGAATAATGGGTGGGACTGAAAGGATACGCTTCCAGCGCGAAGTGTGCAATAGAAGACAGAATTCATTTTTCTTTTAAGAAGTGAATGGGCTCCCGCAAATTCCTGGCGGGCTTAAGGTTATTGTCAGAATCAGGATTCCCGGCGCAATGTTGCCTCGAATAATCCGCGCGGTTCTTCTGCGGGCATGAAGACCTCGTTTTCGTTTTCCATACCAAACGGTTTGAGATCAACGGGAGAGTAAAGGTTGTCCGCTAAAACGAGCCGGATATCAGCGATGGCTTCGAAATTATCGAGCACAGCCTGCCCCATGGCGTAGACGGTATGTTGCAATGAACGGCCTTCGTGATTCGCAAATGTTTCAAGAAGGATTTTGCGAATACCGTGCCATGCAGCGGAATAGGGCGCTTCCGATTCGGACGTTTCGTATGTCCATGTGGCGTTGATGTCCGCTGAGACAACAGAATCCGAAGCTTCCTTGGCCGTCGTGTAGGGATCGCGCAGAAACCCCTCGAAGACACCCCCAGTTGTTTTTAGGACGACCAAGTTTTCGATGCCGGATTGAAGAATCGTATGTTCGCGCGTGGCCGTGATGTGAGTAGTTCGCCGTTCGCCCGCATTGGAGACAAATGCAGAGCCGTGTGGTTTTTCGGCGATCAGGATGCGAGACCAGGGGAGCTCGTTGACGGCGACTCGAATGCGAGAAAGTTGCGAATTATAGGTCAGGAAGTGTTCGACGATATGAAGCGCAAATTCTTCGACGGCTTCCGCTGGGTATTGCCGAGAGAGGACGTAGACGGTATTGGTCATCGTATCGGTCGGGAGGATTTTGCGATTATCGCCCGCGGTGTGAGCGGCATCGAAATCGCCTTCAAAATGAATGGCGAGCGTCAGGTCCTTCAGTTCATGGACGCTGCCACGGCGCATGACTCGTAGCAGTCGAATGCGTGATTCGCCATAGTTGTTGTGTGCCAGCTTTACGTTCATGCCGTGACTCCTCGAAGTTCGCAATGAATTCCAGCGGACCGGAAGCGATCGTATCGGATAGGCATAGGTTTCAGTACGAAATCTTGTCGGGCTTCGCTTCCCACGCATGAAAAACTCTTATGGCGGCGTCGCGCATCAGGGGAATCATCGGGATGCGGCGCTCAGTCAGCGGGCGGCGGATTTCGTCATAAATGCGCGAATCATCGAAGCCGATTTTCGCGGCGTCTGCGGCAGTGTTGGCGAAATAGACTTTTGTCAGGCGCGCCCAATAAATGGCTCCGAGGCACATCGGGCACGGTTCGCAGGTCGCGTAGATTTCGCAGCCGGTTATGTCGAATCGCCTCAGTTTCCGGCAGGCTTCGCGAATGGCGACGATTTCGGCATGCGCGGTGGGATCGTTGGCCGAGGTGACGCGATTGGTTCCTACGGAAATAATCTCGGCGTCTTTTACGATAAGCGCGGCGAAGGGTCCGCCCTGGTTCGAGCGAATGTTCTCGATCGAAAGTTCAATCGCGCGAGCCATGAACGAATCTGGGCCAGGTTTTTTTGCCGGCATGCAATTCCTATACTGAATAACGCAATGAGTCAGGCGCGATTATAGCAGCGGTCAATGGGTCAGTGCGCGATGACGCGCGATTTGCCCGGCTTGGCTCTCTTCAGGATGAACATCACAGGAATCATGGCGAGGCAGATATAACCCATGATGCGGAAATCGTCGATGAACGAAAGCATCATGGCCTGCTGTTGGATCACGCCGTAGAACATTTTCTCAGCTTGGTGAAGAGCCTCTACCGGACTGGAACCGGCAGCGATGAGACGCTGGGCCAGCGCGTGCATCTGGTTCTGAAAACCGGGCGTCAGCGAGGTGATATGTCCGGAAAGAATGTTTTGATGTTTCTGCGCGCCGCGGTCAAGCAGGGTGGTGACGAATGAAATTCCCATGCTTCCACCGATATTGCGAGCAAGGTTGATGAGGCCCGTCGCGTCGTTAGTCTTCTTTGGCGCAACAAAATAAAACGCGATCACGTTAATGGGGACAAAGAGGAAGGCCACGCCCACGCGCGAAACGATCCACACAGTCACCGGCGTCCAAATACCCATTTGCAGATCAAAATGCGCCATCATGAAAAGTCCGGACGCAGTGATAGCGAGGCCCACGACGACAAGCCATCGCGCTTCAAATTTTGCGAGCAAAAAGCCCACGATGGGCAAAATGGCGATCATGATGGCTCCGCCGGGAAGCAAGACGAGGCCGCTCTGCATTGCGCTGTAACCCATGAGGGTTTGCATCAGTATGGGGAGTAAGACCGTTGTCCCATATAAAACGAAGCCGAGGATATACATCGTGAATACGGCAACGGCGAAATTTCGCTCCTTGAGCAGATGTAAATCCACGACGGGTTCTTTTTGTAGCAACTCCCAAACGACTGCGCCGACGAGGCCGGTGGCGCCGATGATGCTGGCCCAGACAATGAAGTGGGAGCCGAACCAATCGTCGCGCTGGCCTTTGTCGAGGACGACTTGAAGAAATCCGAGGCCGACGCTGAGGAAGGCGATGCCAATATAGTCGATCCTGAGACGCAGTTTCTTCATGTAGGGCGGATTCTTAATCAACATCGTGGTCATCAGGATCGACAGGATGCCGACGGGAATGTTGATGAAGAAAATCCAGCGCCACGTGAAACTGTCGGTAATCCACCCGCCAAGTGTGGGACCGATCGTAGGCGCCACGACGACGCCCATGCCGTAGACGGCCATGGCCATGCCTTGTTTTTCGCGCGGGAAGCTATCGACGAGAATTGCCTGAGAAATTGGCTGAAGGCCGCCTCCTCCGGCGCCCTGGATGACGCGGAAGAAGACGAGCATGGGCAAACTCGGCGCGAGGCCGCAGAAAAAAGAGCTGATGGTGAAGACCGCAACGCAAGTCGTGTAGAACTGCTTGCGGCCGAAGACATTCGAGAGCCAGCCGGTCAACGGAAGGACGATGGCGTTTGAGACCAGGTAAGAAGTGAGGACCCAGGTGCTTTCGTCGACGCCCGCGCTCAGGCTGCCGGCGATGTGGGGCAAGGAAACGTTCGCGACACTGGTGTCGAGAACTTCCATGAACGTCGCGAGCATGACTGTTGCGGCGATCAGCCACGGATTAACGTCCTGCGTACGTTCGCGCGGAAGTGCAAAAGTCGCCATCAGGGAATTTACTTCGTGATGATTGTGGCCTCGACGTTCATTCCGGGACGCAGAATCGCTTGTTTCAATACGTCGGGGTCAAGAAGGATTTTCACGGGAATGCGTTCAACTACCTTGACGTAGTTGCCGGTCGCATTTTCTGGCGGCAAGAGACTGAGACGCGAGCCAGTGGCGCCGGCAATGGAATCGACATGCCCCGGGAAAGTTTTCCCGTACATATCGACGTGTATTTCGGCGCGGTCGCCCGGCTGCACATGCGCGAGCTGAGTTTCCTTGAAGTTCGCTGTCACCCAAACATCGTTCAGAGGAACAAGCAGGAGGAGACCCTGGCCGGGCTGGACGATTTCGCCGACTTCAACGGTTTTGTTGGTGACTGTTCCGTCTTCGGGCGCAACGATCGTTGTGTAGTCGAGGTTGAGTTGCGCGGTATTGAGGTTGGCTTGCGCTTGCTCGACGGCAGCGCGCGCGGACGCAGCATTCGCCGAACTCACTTTGACTTGCTTGGTGTTCGCTTGCGCCGCGGTTAAGCCGGCGCCTGCTTTTTCGAGTTCTGCCTTCGCCGACGCAACCTGCGCGCGGCGCACGGAAACCGTTTGCTGCGCCAGAGAGAAATTTTGACGGGCAGCGTCGAGTTGACTCTTGTCTTCTTGCTCGGCGGCCACATACCCATCGTATTGCTGCTGGGAAATCTCAGCCTTGGCGGCGAGTGGTTTCATGCGTGTAAGGTCGGATTCCGCCTTTTGATATTTCGCTTCTTTTTCTTGTACGGTTGCCTGCGCGTAGGCCAAGCCGGAAGTCAGCGCCGTCTGCAGGGCCAGATTTGCTTGTTCGTAATTTGCTTGCGCAGCGGCCACTACGGCGTCGGCGCTAGTTGTACCGCTCTGCGTAGTTTCCGATGTGAGCGGGACATTTACAGTGGCGGCTTGCGCGCGGCTTTGCGCGAGCGCCAGCGCTGCCTTCGCGTCATCAAGTTTCGCCTGAAAATCGCGAGGGTCGAGTCGAACTAGGACCTGGCCTTTTTTGACGGTCTGATTGTCTTTGACCAGGACGTCGATGACGCTGCCGGAAATGCGCGGAGCTATCGGGATAATGTGCGCGTTGACTTGCGCGTCGTCAGTGGACTCGCGATTGCGATAATAGAGCCACAAAAGTATGGCGATAATCGCGACAACAACTCCAGCGATCAGAAGCGCGCGGCGGACGCGCGGGTTCCGCAGAGCGCTTGGTTTGCGGTCCGCGGGTTTTTCCTCCGGCGGAGGTACTGCTTCTTTTTCCGGCTCCCGTTTTTTTTCAGGCTCGAGTTCGGTGGCTCTAGTGCTCATGGATATAACTCGCTTTCACTTGTTGTAAAGCAATTCGATCCGCCCGATAGCGTGCGCCAGGTCGGCACGCGACTGGTTGTACTGATACAGGGCGGATATTTGATTTTCGTTGGCGCGCGCTAGGGCGTCTTGCGCGGTGACGACTTCGATGTTGTCCGCAACACCGGCTTTGAGCCGGTCGCGCGATTGCTGCACTTCCTGGTTGGCGAGGTCCACGCCGAGGTTCGCGACCTGCACCTGATTTCGCGCGGAATCAAGTTCAGCAATAGCCGTGTGCACGTCGAGCGCGATCTGGTTGCGCTCGTCTGCGACGCTTTGCTTAATTTTTCGCACTTCCAAATCGTCGCGAGCTATTTCGTTGTGAATGCGTCCGCCCGTAAATAGATGCATCGTAATTCCCGCTTCATACACGTACGTGGGGATGATGGTGCTGGACGACAAACCTTGCTGCTCGTAATCGCCGCTAAAAACCAAGGCAGGCCAGCGCGATTCGCTGTCAGCGCGCTTCTGGTATTCGAGGGATTGTTGCTCGGCGAGCAGAGCCCTCATTTCAGGACGTGCCTGGTAAGCCTGCGCAAGGCTTTCGTCCGCGCTGATTTCCGGCGTCTCGAAAAAACTGGTCTGATCATCAAGAACGATTTTCTGCTGGGGATCGAGATTCAGCAACTTAGAGAGGCCGTACAGGGCAATCTGCTGATTCGTTTGCGCGACGATAAGACGTTGCTTCTCGTTTTGAAGTTCGACGTTTGCACGCAAAGCATCCACGCCCGTGGCAACGCCATTTTTCTGCATATCGGAAGTTTGATCAAAGAGGGCCTGTGCGAGATCGACCTGCGATTGCGCCGCTTGCGCTTGCGCGCCAGCGTGCAGGCCCGCCAAGTATTGTGAAACAACGAGAAGCACGATCTGTTCGCGCACGGACTGCCGCTTCGCGTCGGCGCTGAGGATATTCTTGCGCGAGGCTTGCCAGCGTCGCCAGAGGGAGAGGTCAAAAACAGGCGCGGAAAAATTTGAGCCAGTCTGAAAAACTTGAAACGGCCCAACTGCTTCAGGCACGCCGGGAATCGTAAGACCGATTCCGGCGCGGATGTTTGCGCGGATGGCGCGATCGGAGACGTTGAAATCGGCCTGAGGCAGCAGGGCGGAGCGCGCGATGGCGCTGTCTTTCTGGCTCTCGGCCAGATTCAGGCCGGCGATCTGTACGCTGGGATTTTGCTTTAACGCAAGCTCGATTGCCTGATGCAGATTGAGCCGGAGGGGCTGCGCGCCCGTGCTTTGCGCCTGCGCGGTTCTGACTGCAAAAAGCAATAGGAGTGGCAAAATCACAAAAACGCGGCCGCGTCTTTGTGGAGACTTTGAACAGGCCTTCAGGCGTTCGTTCCGCTTGGAGGTGTGCTCCTCAGAAACCATTTGAGTAAGAGTGCCTTTCCGCGAATCGTCAATGGAACTGGCAGTGGCGAGTTCGACCAATATTTGATGTTGCAATCGTTGACTGCGATGCGCGCATATTCCATTCACAGTATCTTGAGTGCGCAATCTCCGGGCCCGGATGGTCGTCCCTCGATGGCGCGTGTCACATGGATTGGTTAATTGCGTTCACGGGTAAGCGGCGTTAGAGACGGTCGATCTTTGCGGCGAGAATGAAGTCGCTTTCCGTCAAGCCGTCGATTTTATGAGTCCACGTGGTGATTTCCG
This sequence comes from Candidatus Angelobacter sp., assembly GCA_035606955.1. GTDB lineage: Bacteria > Acidobacteriota > Terriglobia > Acidiferrales > UBA7541 > DAHUXN01. Next base: position 30,741 of record DATNDO010000030.1, on the reverse strand, counting down.
CTTTGCCCCAAGTGAAATTGATGGCGGGGTGATGGCCTTGCTCTTCGGCCACAGCGCCCACTTTGTTGACGAAGGCAAGAGCCTGCTTAAAATCCGGGAAAGTGAAATCTTTCGTCAGATGGTGTTCTTTGACGACTTTCCATCCCGAAACCTGCTTCAGATATTCATTGAGCTCTTTGCCCTTTAGAGGTGGTACTCCGCCTCTGCATGGCACGCACGTTTTGCTTGCGAGATCGCTCATAACGGCTCCTTGTCCAAGACTTCCGGACGCATATCGATTGTAGCGAATCGAGGGATGATAACAAAAGCAAGAATGAGTCAGGTTCAGCGTTTCGCCGAGGCTGCGGAATTGCGCGCGAGATATTCCTTGATGTAAGCCGTGAAAGCTTCGTCGAGACGGCGGGTGATTGGGCCGGGAGCATTCGCATAGCGGTGTTCGGCAATTTCGCCGACGGCAAGAAGGGTGCGGTTCGTCGATGAAATGAAAATCTCGTCTGCGGAAAACAGGTCGGCGGGGCGGAGGGTTGCTTCCTCGCAAGAAACACCGATGCGCGGGCCAATTTCGAGCAAGATGCTGCGCGTTATGCCTTCGAGGCAGCCGGAATTGAGCGGCGGAGTCAGCACGCGTCCTCCGCGAACGCAGAAAAGATTGGCCGCCGTACATTCGGCCACTTCGCCACGCTCGTTGAGGAGAACGACCTCATCAAAGCCACCTTGCTGCGCCTCGTAGAGGTTCCAGACATTGTTGAGCCACGACGTGACTTTCACGCCTGCCAGAGGCGACGCGGCGTGGCGACCGTGCTCGCGAAGATTCAAGCGCGCAGGTTGGCGATACGCGGGAAGGTCCGTGCTGCAGAGAAACAAGTCCACCATAGGCATAGCTTCATCGCTGCGCCAGTGGCCGACTTGGTTGTAGATGACGTAAATGCGCGCGCATCCTTCTTTGACGTGATTCGCACGAATAACTTCAGTCAGTTGGCTGCGGACCTTTTCAGCGTCGAAGGGAAACGGGCAATGTGTGCGTGCGGCATCTTTCTCAAGGCGTTTCCAGTGGCGCTCGAACGCGAATACCTCGCCGTCGAAAATGTGGAGCGTCGTGAACAGACCCCAGCCGTTGAGGAGGCCGGCTTGGCCGGGCGAAAAGCGTGTTTCTTCGATCGGTATGAGTTTCGTGTTGTGAAAAACAAAGCGATGAAGCATCAGCCCTCCGGCGCCGCGCGCTATTGTAGCGCAATGCGCTCAGCACCGCCGCTCTTTAGAACGCCGTGAGCCGCTCGACGGGCACTTCAACTTCATTTACGCCTTTGAATGAAAAAAGCAGACGCACCAGATACACGGGAGGATTCTCCGAGGTTTGGCGCACGATATTCCCGACGGCGTCTGTCACCGCTGCATGGAACAACACGCCGCCGGCCTGCATTCCCGCGAGGTTCGCGCGCACGCGCTGACCTTCCTTGAACATGAACCCATTTTCTGCCCCGCTGTGAAATTTTGCAATGCGATTACCCAATTCAGCGAACCGGGAAGTGGGTTCTGAGCCGTCCGGAAGGCTAGAAGCGGTAAAGCAAGCTGACTCTTGTAGGGCATTGTCGCCGGGGTTTTAATCTATGGCAGCATTTTGTGATAAGCCATTGACGATTCACGTGGGGAGGCTTAAAGTAAAAGTGGCCCTTTTTGGGAGGCATCTGTGCGATCTGTATGTAGAAGTTTACTCGCCTGCATCCTGTCAGCCTCTTTGATCAGCCTTCCGGCCTTCGGTGCCGGGACTCCGAACCGCCCGTTGGGCTTTGTTTTAGCCGCGCAAGATGCGCAACTAGATGGGAGTGCGGCAGCCAACGGCGCGAATATCTACGATGGCGACACCGTCGCGACAGGTTCAGGGGGTCAGGTTCGCCTGCAATTCGCAGGGAATCAAGTTTACTTTTCGCCTTCCAGTTTAGCCAAACTCACCACTAACGGATCTGTCGTGACGGCGGTGCTCACGTCTGGTACGGCCGGGTTCATGTCCGCGCGCGGCGGCGCCGTGGCGATTCGAGCTTTAGATGTGCTTGTGCGGCCTCAGACCGTGCAGCCGACCACCGCCCAAGTAACGATTATCGCGCCGGACGAACTCAAGATTGCCAGCATCGCCGGTCCGCTAAGTCTCGAACTCGATGGCGAGGTTTATACGATCACTCCGGGGCGCACATATGGAGTGAAGGTGGTCCCTGACAGCCTGCCCCCGCTGCAAAATGATCAGTTCGCCGCTCGGAAACGAAGAGGCTTGATAATTTTTGTGTTCTCGGTGGTCGCGGGTGTCGCCGCGATCGTTTACCTCGTCCAAGAACTGCACGAAAGCCCGGAAGTACCATAGGCTTTTTCTGTTGAGCCGATTTGCTACGTTTGTCTGCCGATTGGGGCGATGGTTGACAACGCAACTGGCGGGCGCGTATCATCCTGACGATACAGCGCGTTAGCTCTCGCTGCGTCCCCTCTTTTGCTCTTGCCCGTCGGGTGGAGTTTCCGAGGCATATCCTCGGTAAGCGGGTGCTTCCTCAGGGAGAACATCGGCATGTCGCCGGAGTACCAAAACCCAGAGTCACACGCATTCGCGGCAGAAGCTTCTAGTGCCGAAGGGGCAGGAACAGTTCGCGTTGCGACACCGACGGTCGCGGAGGCCGAGGCGACTCCTGAGGTTGCTGAGACGTCGTTTTCAACCGATGACGCGGCAAATTTGGCCGAGAGTCCCGAACAGCCGGACGAGCAGTCGCGCGACGTACCTCACGAAGAGCCGCCAGAACAAACTCCGGAAACAATTCAACAGGTAGCTGATAAGCCGGTCGACACTCCAATGGAGCAGCTCATCGATCAGTACGCAGTTCCGCAGGCGGTCCCCGCTGGCGGAGAGATTTTCGATGGCCGCGTGATTGCGGTTACGGACCTGGGCGTAGTGGTGGACGTTGGAGCCAAATTCGAAGGACTTGTGCCGGCGCAAGAATTCCTGGACACAGGCGGGATTCATTTTCAGTCGGGCGATTCGATCGCGGTGGAGCGGCTACCAGAACAGAAGGACGGCTATGTCCTGTTATCGCACGTGCGCGCCCACCGGTGGCGCGTTTGGGAACAGATCGAGAAGTCGCACAAGGAAGGGCTGACGCTTACGGGCAAAGTAGTAGACCGCATCAAAGGCGGTCTGGTGGTGGACATCGGGATTCGCGCGTTCTTGCCGGCTTCGCAGCTCGACTTGCGGCCTGTGCACGACTTGGAAGCTTGGAAGGATCGTGAGATTGAATGCCGTGTTTTGAAGCTGAATCGCAAACGCGGAAACGTGGTGGTGAGCCGTCGCGTGATCCTGGAAGAAGAGCAGCGGAAGCAACGCGAGGCTTTCGCGGAGACGCTCAGCGAGGGGTCGATTGTTACGGGTAAAGTAAAAAACATCACGGAGTATGGCGTCTTCGTCGATTTGGGTGGTCTGGACGGTTTGCTGCACATCAGCGATCTCGTCTGGGGACGAATCGCGCATCCCTCCGAAGCTGTTTCCGCCGGCCAGGAAATTCAAGTGCAGATTCTGAAGTTTGATAAAGAGAAGATGCGCATTTCGCTGGGGCGTAAGCAGCTGCTTCCTGATCCGTGGGCGGCCGTTCCCGGGCGCTTTCCGGTGGGCACGCACTTGCGCGGGAAAGTCGTAGGCTTGGCGGACTACGGAGCGTTTGTGCACATTGAGGCTGGCGTGGAGGGATTGGTGCATGTCAGCGAGATGAGCTGGTCCAAGAGATTGAAACATCCTTCCAAGATGGTGAAGGTCGGCGATGAGGTGGAAGTGGTTGTGTTGGAACTGAAGCCGGAGCAGCGTCGCATTTCGCTCGGATTGAAACAGACTTCGCAGGATCCTTGGGCGGGCGTGGCGGAGAAATACGTGGTGGGCTCGGTCGTCAGCGGCCGCGTGCGGAATCTGGCCGACTTCGGTGCGTTTGTGGAACTAGAAGAGGGAATTGAAGGCTTAATCCACGTCAGCGATTTCAGCTGGACAGAGCGCGTAAAGCATCCGAGCGAAAAATTGAAAAAGGGCGATACCGTGGAAGCGAAGGTGCTCAAAATTGACGGCGAGCACCGGCGCATATCGCTGGGCCTAAAGCAAGTCAACGATATCTGGGCGAACTGGTTTGCGGAGCACAAATTAAACGAAGTGCTCAAAGGAAAGGTCGTCCGGAACGCGGCGTTTGGGGCATTCGTCGAGCTTGCAGAAGGCATTGAGGCCCTTTGTCACATTTCAGAAATTGAAGAACGGCGCCCGAAAGGGGAATCGGGTGACCGCAGTAAGCAGAAAACGGGTAAGGGCACCGTAGCGGCGCTCGTACAAGGGAAGGAATATGAGTTCAAGATTATACGGCTTGACCCCGAGCAGCGGAAAATCAGTCTGAGCTATCGCGCGGCGCAGAAGCAAGTCGAGCGCCGCGATATCGAGGTGTTCCGGTCCTCAAAATCATCGCCCAATGCCACCATCGGCGATGCTATCATGGCCAAACGGCAGGCAAACTGAGCCGAACTTGGCCGGAGTACTCCCGGGCTGTCCGCAGAAAAAGATTTACGTTGTGGGCCCATTGGTGATATGGAAGGGCCGCTAAGTGTCCTGTAGACTGTGGCCACGGGGTGTTTTCGGGGCCTAAGCAGCAAATTCAGCCCGGCATCCAAACATAAATTTAGGTAAGAGGGAGGGCCGTCGGCCCATGGCAAGCGCTACCGGTAAGCCGGAGGCAGCAGAGCGTACAGTGACGAAGGCGGATTTGATCGAAGAAGTTATCCGCGTGACGGAGCTGCCGCGCAAAGAGTCGGAGACGGTTGTCGAGACGGTGTTTGAAAGCATTATCGAGGCGCTGCAGAAGAACGACAAGATTGAGATTCGCGGTTTTGGTAGCTTCCGCACGAGGCAACGCCGCGGCAGAATCGGACGCAATCCGAAGACCGGTGCAAAAGTGGATGTGCCGCCCAAGAGAATTCCGTTTTTCAAGCCAAGCAAGGAATTGAAGGACTTCGTCAACGTTCATAAAGCCGCGCCGCCCGCCGCGACTGCATCTTCCTCCGAACACGCGCCCCAGGGCTAACCCGGTCGAGCGTAATGGATTTTCTTTGGACTCCCTGGCGCTATCGCTATATTGCTGAGGCAAGCAAGGACGACCGGTGCATCTTCTGCGACGCCGTAGCACTGAACGATGACGTTGCGGCTCAAATCGTTTTTCGCGGCAAACTCGCGTTCACAATCCTGAATCGTTTCCCTTATACGACAGGCCACGTCATGGTAGTGCCCTACGCGCATGTTGCCGAGCTTTCGGAATGCGATGCTGAGGCTCTCGGGGAAATGATGCGTCTTGCGCAGAACGTTCAGAAGGCCCTTGCCAGCGTTTATCATCCTCAAGGTTATAACCTGGGCATGAATCTCGGACGCTGCGCTGGCGCCGGCGTTACCGGACACTTGCATCTTCACGTGCTGCCGCGCTGGATCGGCGATGCGAATTTCATGACCACAGTCGCAGAGACACGCCTTGAGCCTGAGGATCTTTCCACAACTTTCGAAAAATTGCATCGTGCGCTCAACGCATGATTTTTCTCACTGGGAATGCAATGCAACCTGACAGTTCAGCGGCGTCTCGGTACAATATCGCTCTGCATATTGCGCGTTGATAGGAGTTGGAATTTGGATCTGGGGCTGACAGAAGAACAGGCACTGTTGCAACGAACTGTGCGGGATTTTGCCGAAACAGAAGTGAAGCCGCTGGCAAAGGAGTCGGACGAAACGGGACATTTCCCGCTCGAGACATTTCGCAAAGCAGCCGAACTGGGGCTTACCGGCGTTGCATTTCCCGAGCAGTACGGCGGCGCGGGAATGGACCACCTCAGCTACACCATCGTGATCGAAGAAATCTCACGCGCATGCGCTTCGACGGGCGTAATTCTGTCCGTGCAAAATTCGCTCTACTGCGAACCGATCTACCGATTTGGAACCGAGGAGCAAAAGCAAAAATTCCTTATGCCATTTGCGCGCGGCGAAAAGATTGGTTGTTATGCCTTGACCGAACCGCAAGCAGGTTCGAATGCGGCTGCGTTGCGGACCAAGGCGGTGCTGAAGGGCGACAAGTATATTGTCAACGGTACGAAAGCCTGGATTACCAACGGCGGTGTGGCCGACGCAGCAATTGTCTACACCAATACGCAGCCGGAGAAAGGCGAGAAGGGAATCACCGCGTTGGTGATCGAGAAGGGCACACCAGGATTCGCCGTGGGCAAGGAAGAGAAAAAGTTGGGCATCAACGCGACAGCGTGTTGCGAACTGTCTTTCACCGATTGCCAGATTCCGGTCGCGAATCGCATCGGGGCCGAAGGCGAGGGTTACAAAGTCGCGCTTTCGACGCTTGATGGAGGACGCATCGGAATCGCTTCGCAGGCCACAGGCATTGCGCAGGGCGCATTTGACGCGGCTCTAGCGTACTCGCAGGAGCGGGAAGCATTCGGGCATCCCATTGCGGATTTTCAAGCGATTCAGTTCATGCTTGCCGATATGGCTACGGAAATCGATGCCGCGCGCTTGCTGGTCCGCAAGGCCGCGTGGAAACAGGAATCAGGCTCGCGATTCTCGATGGAGGCGTCAGTGGCAAAACTGTTTGCCTCCGAAATGTCCACGCGCGTCGCGCACAAAGCGATGCAGATCCACGGCGGTAACGGTTACAGCCGGGAATATCCGGTCGAGCGCGCCTATCGCGACGCGCGCATAACGGAGATTTACGAAGGCACAAGCGAAATTCAGCGTTTGGTGATTGCAGCTTGGGTGTTGAAGTCTTATTGAGTATTTCCCCGGAATATTTTGTGGAATTACTCCGTGGAATCAGTTCAGCGTGAATTTGGCTTCGGTGTATCCTTCCTTCGTGTTGCCTCTGGATGCCGGCTTGGAATTTGATCCCGCGTGCGAGGAGCAGTTTTTCCTCTCGATCCCGCATCATGCAGGGGTTTTCCTGGTCAACACACGCGCGGCCCCGGGAACGGCGGCGGCAAAACCGTATCTGGCGCGTACCGCTGATCTTCGTCGCGCGGCGGAGCGTTTGCTGCGCCCGCCGGATGCTGCTTCGAAGAAACTGAACCTGCGCGAGGTTGCGATGAAATTCTCGTTTCGCGTCACAGGTTCGCGATTTGAACAATCGCTCGTGCTCTACGGCCAAGCGCGGGAGCGTTTCCCCAAAAGTTATCGGACGTTTTTGCGGCTGCGACCGCCCGCCCTATTAAAGGTTAGCCTGCGGAATTCATATCCACGTTGTTATGTCACGCGGCGGATTTTCAAGGATGGCGGTTATTATTTTGGTCCGTTCGTGTCACGGCAAATGGCCGAATCGTTCGCGAACGAGTTCCTCGACCTTTTCAAGATTCGCCGGTGCCAGATCAAGATCCGCCGCGACCCCAGTTTTCCCGGATGCATATATTCGGAGATGAAGATGTGCCTCGCGCCGTGCTTCGCGGGCTGTACGAAGGAAGGCTACGACGTCGAGGTGAGTCGCGTACTCCAAACCCTGGAATCTAGCGGGGCATTTCTGATGAGAACGATGGAGCGCGAACGGGAAGCGGCGAGTGCAGCGACGGATTTTGAGCGCGCGGCTGCCTTGCATAAAAAGCTCGATAAGATAAACAACGTCATTCGCGGCCTGCCTGAGATAGCGCAGCGTGTGGATGCATTGAATGCGGTGATTTTGCAACGCGCGGTTCGCGACAAGACAGTTGCGATCTTTGCTGTCGTGAATGGGCTGATTGCGCCGCCACTGTTTATTTGTTTTGATGAATCGGGTGAGCCACGATCCGTCGAAGCGGTTGTGCGCCGGCATTTTGAGGGATTGCAAGCAAGCGAGACCGCAGCGCGACCTGGGCGCTACGGTAGAATTGATGGCGAGGGAATTGCATCCAGCGGTGATCGATTCAATTTGCATGGCGAGACTACACAGCGCGAAGAGCATCTATCATTGGTGGCTCGCTGGTTTTATTCGAAGCCGCGAGCTGGCGAGATTTTGTTTCGCGATACGGATTGGCCTTATCGGAAAATACTCCGCGCGTGCGCGCGTGTGCTGGCTGGCACCGACGCCGGATAATTAATTCAAAATGCCCGACGACACCTCCCTAAACACGACCGAAAGACCTGCGAACGGCGAAACTGCATCAGGCGTTCCGGTGTCGCGCTGGTCCGTGATGTTTCGCGCGCTCCGGTACCGCAACTTCCAACTCTTCTTTGCCGGCCAGTTGATTTCTCTGGTCGGCACGTGGATGGACAACATTGCGGAAGCGTGGCTGGTCTATCGCCTGACGGGATCATCTCTTTTGTTAGGCACCGTTGCGTTTGCTGGGCAGATTCCTGTTTTTCTGTTGGCTCCGATTGGAGGCATGGTCGCCGACCGTTGGGACCGGCGGCGCGTGGTAATTGTGACGCAGTCCGCCTCGATGGTTCTGGCGGGTATTCTCGCCGGGCTAACACTTTCCGGCCGAGTTAAGGTGTGGGAAGTGATTCTACTGGCTTCGCTGATGGGCATGGTGAACGCGTTTGATATCCCGGCGCGACAAGCGTTTCTGGTGGAGATGGTTGGCCGCGAGGATCTGATGAACGCCATCGCCCTCAATTCGTCGATGTTCAACGGAGCGCGCGTGATTGGGCCGGCGATTGCGGGGATTTTGGTTGCGAGCATCGGCGAGGGCTGGTGCTTCTTTGCAAATTCTGTCAGCTACATCGCTGTAATTGCGGGGCTGTTGATGATGCGGATTAGTCGCCGCGCAGTAGAAGCGCGCCATGCTTCGGCATTCGAACACATTGCCGAGGGGTTCCGTTTTGTGCGGCACACGGCGCCGATCCTCGCTCTGCTGCTTCTTCTCGGCCTTGTCAGCCTGGTGGCGATGCCCTATTCCGTCTTGATGCCGATTTTTGCCGCGCGCATCCTACATGGAAACGCCGCGACGCTTGGCACGTTGATGGGCGCGACGGGCATCGGCGCATTGACAGGCGCTCTGGTGTTGGCATCGCGAACGGGGCTGAAGGGATTGAGCCGTTGGGTGGCAGTTTCGTGCGCGGGATTTGGGGCGGCGCTGATACTGTTTTCGTTCTCGCGATGGTACTTGCTCTCCGTAATACTGCTGGTACCTGTGGGCTTTGCGATGATGGTGCAGATGGCATCTTCGAATACATTGATTCAGGCGATGGTGCCCGACCGTTTGCGCGGGCGAACGATGGCGGTTTATTCGATGATGTTCATGGGCATGGCCCCGCTCGGTTCGCTACTCTCGGGGGCGCTCGCCGATCGCGTTGGTGCACCCTGGACGGTGGCCATCGGTGGTCTGGGGGCCATCATCGGCGCATTTATCTTTGCGCGCTCTCTGCCGAAACTTCGTGTGGAAGCGCGGCAACTAATTATCGCGCAAGGTCTGGCGGGCGGGGAACCAGCCGGCGGTATGACCTCGCGTGCCTTGGAATAATGCGCATTTGCGTTCCGCGCGCGGCGGAATTGTGACAGCGTATATTTTTCGGCCTGTTATACTCAGCGGCCATGATTGGAGCGCTGCCAACACACATGAATTCTTCATTCCCGTTTAAGCCGGGGCGTGCCACGGCGGAAGGCACGAGATCTTTTACCGCGCGTTTCCAAGGTCGCGCGGCGCCGGGCCATTTCCGCGACCGCCGCGGCCTGATGGTTTCTTCCGTGGGAATAGGTACATATCTAGGCGAACCGGATGCCCCAACGGATCGGAGTTATACCGAGGCAATCTTCACGGCCGTTCAGGGTGGCCTGAACGTTGTCGATACCGCGATCAATTACCGTCTGCAACGCAGCGAGCGGTCGGTTGGGAGTGCGCTCAATAAACTGTTCGCGGCCGGGTTTGCGCGCGAAGAGATTCTGATTTGCACGAAAGCTGGGTTCCTGACGCCCGATGGCGACACGCCCGCCGACACCAACGATTACTTCCTTCGCGAATACATATCCAAGGGAATCTTCGCTGTCGAGGACATAGCCGCAGGGTGTCATTGCATGACGCCACGATACCTCGAAGATCAAATCGAGCGAAGCCGTCAAAATTTGGGTATTTCCTGCATCGATGTTTTCTATCTGCATAATCCGGAAACACAATTGGGCGAGGTGCCCCGCGAAGAATTCAACCGGCGGATCGTCGCGGCGTTTGAAACTCTTGAGAAAGAGGCAACTGCCGGCAAGATTCACGCCTACGGCATGGCTACGTGGAATGCTTTTCGCAATGATTCCCGCGCCCCGGATTATCTTTCACTTGAGCAAATGGTGGGATTGGCGCGGCAGGCGGCGGGAAGCGAGCATCATTTTCATTTCGTACAATTGCCGTTTAATCTTGCGATGCCCGAGGCGCTTATGCGGCCAAATCAAACCGTCGGCGGTAAAACCATGTCGATGGTGCAAGGGGCCCGGGAGTTGAGTGTGACACTGGTCGCTAGTGCTTCGCTGCTTCAGTCTCATCTTGTCGGCAAGGTGCCCGCCGTCATCCACGATACATTTGGTTTAAGGGACGACCTCGAATGCGCACTGCAATTCGTTCGTTCGGCTCCGGGCATAACAACCGCGCTTGTTGGCATGAAGCGGGCCGAGCACGTAAGAGCGAATCTAAGGTTGGTAGGGATTCCGCCCGCTTCGCAGGAACAGTTCCGGAAAATGTTCGCGGCGCGTTGACGTTGGGGTGAATTACCGGTTTTGTCTGGTAACCCACTGCCCCAGCGCATGCCCCATCTCTGGCAGCTTTCCGGCGAAGAAGTGGTCCGGCGCATCCACGAATACGAGCGTCTTCGGTTCGGGAAGTTTTTCGTACAGCGCCTCGACGCCTTCACGCGAGCCAAACTGGTCGTGCGCGCTTTGCAGAATCAGTTTCGGTTTTCTGCATTCGGTGAGAAAAGACAAATCCGAGTTGTCCACTGGGATCCCAAGCCCGACAAGTTCCGTGACGCGCGAGTCCTCGCATCCGACGCGCAAGCCCACATACGAGCCAAAACTGAAGCCGGCCAAGAGGATCGGTTTCGCCGCGAATTCCTTTGCCAGATAATCCAAGGCAGCGCGAACGTCGCCAGCTTCGCCGCGGCCTTTGTCGTGTTTGCCTTCGCTGAGCCCCGCGCCACGAAAATTAAAACGAAGCACCGGAATTTCGAGTTGATGAAGCGTTTTCGCCACCTGGAAGACAACTTTGTTGTGCATGGTGCCGCCGAAGAGCGGATGTGGATGGCAAACAACGGCAACGCGATGCGGGTCTGCGTTCGAGACCGTCCAGAGCATCGCTTCGAGTCGGCCAACTGGACCGCTGAGAAAAAGCGTTCTATGAAATGCTTCGGCCATCTCGAGTTTCGGAGTGTAGCGGATACGCAATCCTGTGCCAAGCGATCTGGCGAAATGCCGATATTCACAGAACCGAAGAATCATTTCGCCGCAGAGGCGAAAAGAATTGCACCTTCCCTCGCGCGGTGCTAGGGTTAGCGTAATTTGTACCGGCTTTCGGAGGAGGAACGATGGATCAAGAAACAACGGACCGCCGAACAGCCCGACGATTCACCATGGCGCTTCCTCTACTTGTGCGTTTCGCGCACAACGGGAATATGGAAGAAAAAGTTGCGCAAACGCGCGACGTAAGCTTTCGCGGAGTCTACTTCGTTACGGATACTCCCCCCGAAGAGGGCAGCGCGGTCGAACTGGTGCTCACATTGCCGCAACAAATCACACTCGCGGGTGATGTTCGCATTCGCTGCTTCGCCAACATCGTACGCGTAGAAGCACACGAAGACGTGCGTGGAGTCGCGGCACAAATCGACCGCTACGAATTCATGCCTGCCGCTGCGTGATTCCCACCCATCCCTGCTAAAATACTTCCAGCGTTGGAGGCGACATGTATCACTATGATCCCGAAGTGGCCTTGGAAGAATTGCGCGATGAGGCCGTTTTGCCGCATCCCGTTCATTTGCGGGACATGATTTTGCGAACCAAGCTCGATGTGCCCGGCGCGCTCGACCTTAATCGTGAATTTCAGGAATACTTGGCGCAATTCGGCGAAGTTCAGAAACTCGCGCGAGGAATCCTGGAGCGTCTTGTCGCCGGTGTGCGCAAAGCATCCTGACGTTCGCAAAACCAGTTTATCGGCAGGAACCAGCGGTGCGCCCGGCAGCGCCGAGCGTATCTTCAAGCAAGAATTTGAACAGTGGTTGAAGGAAACGAGAAATGGCTCGACAGACAATTCTGATTGATGCGGACGACACACTCTGGGAGAACAATATCTTCTTCGAGCAGACCATCAATCGTTTTCTGTCCTGCCTGATCCATCTGGGATACACGTCCGAATATTCCCGGCACATCCTCAACGAAACCGAACGACGCAACGTTTTGCAGCACGGCTATGGCGTGAAGTGTTTTCGCCGATCCCTCGAGGATACGTACTTGAAATTGGCCGGTGGAATGGCGCGCAAAGAGGTAGTGCAACAAATCGAAAAAATGGCCACTGAACTCGAAAGTACGCCTCCACAGATTCTCGAAGGCGTGCCGGAAACGCTGGCCTACTTGAGCGGAAGGCATCGCTTGATTTTGCTAACGAAGGGCGAACCTGCCGAGCAGGCTGCCAAGGTGGAACGTTCCGGTTTGGCGCGATATTTCGAGTCGGTGGAAATCGTGACAGAGAAAGATCACTCGACCTACGAGCGCGTGATTCACCAGTTCAAAATCGTTAAGTCTCACGGCTGGATGGTGGGAAATAGTCCGCGCAGCGACATTAATCCGGCCCTGCGCGCCGGATTGAACGCTGTGTTTATTCCGCATCACGCCACATGGATCCTGGAGCACTCAGAGCTTGAAAGTGGCACAGGGAAGTTGATTCTTGTTACGAGCTTTCGCGAGTTGCGCGGCCATTTCTAAAACATTTCGGGGGCAAAGTGGATTATCGCTCTGAATTCGCGGAATTCGAAGGCGTCACTTATTTGAATGCCGCGGGGCAGGGCCCGTTGCCACTGGCGTCGGCTCGCGCCGCGCAGGCGGCGCTCGAATGGAAGAAATTGCCGCATCGCATGCCGGAGAGTGTGTATTTCGATTTACCCGACCGTGTTCGCTCGCTGCTTTCGGGACTGATGGGCGGCGAGCCCGAAGAATTCGCCATTACTTCCGGTGCGAGCAGCGGCATGGCTGCCGTAGCGTCGAACTTTGATTGGAAACCGGATGACGAGGTTTTGCTCGGTCGAGGGGAATTTCCGGCGCACTTTTCCACGTTCATGCCGCTTGAAGCGCGGGGCGTTCGCGTGAAAGTAGTGGCGCCCAGTGATCGCTTCATTTCAGCCGATGATTACATCGGGCAGATTACGCCACGGACGCGCATGATCTCCGCCAGCCTGGTGCGCTTCGATGACGGTTCGCGTTTGGATGCGTCGCGTCTGGCAACCGCTTGCCGAGAGGCTGATGTCACATTGCTGCTCGACTTGAGCCAGTGTTCGTGCGCCATCCCGATCGATTTGCCAGAAACGGGCGCGGATTTTGCTGTCAGTTCTGGATACAAATGGCTGCTTGGCCCGTACGGGACGGGCTTTTTTTGGGCGCGTCGCGAGGCAATGGAGAAATTGCGACCATCACCGTTCTACTGGATGGCACTGGAAGGCGCGCGGAATTTTCACTCGCTGCCTTTGGACAAACTGAAACCAGCAGCGGGAGCGCGGCGATGGGACGCACCTGAGACCGCCAATTTCTCGAATTTGTCGGCGATGCAGGCCTCTCTCGAATTTATCGAGCGCGTCGGCGTGAAAGCAATCGCGGAACACAATCAAAATCTAATAACGCATTTGATTGAGCGTTTGCCGCGAGATACCTGTGCACTGGCTAGCCCCAACACTGTAGAAAAGCGAGGGCCTTACGTGTGCCTTAGAGCGCGAAAGCCGGAACGGACGCACGAACTCTTTGAGAAGCTGCACGGCGAGCAGGTGTTCGTCAGCTTGCGAGAAAATGCCCTTCGCGTTTCGCCGCACCTGTACAACACAGAGCGCGACATCGCCAAGTTGGTTTCCGTGCTATCGAGCTGAGTTGAGTTGTTTTGGCCGGCGACCATTCCTTACGCGGCCATCGCCAAACGGTAAAAGCTTAAGGCCGAATCTCCCTGCTCGACGGTGCGGGAACACTCGAGCCGGTCCAAGTGAATGGGCAACTCCATTTTCTTGCGATGTTCGACGATTACAATCCCGCGTGGCGCAAGCAGGTGCGATCCGTCCACGAAGTCCAGCACTTGAAGATAATCCGTGGTCTGCGCATACGGTGGGTCGAAAAAAATGAAATCGGCAAGAGCGCGTCGTGAAGCTAATCGTTCCAACCCCTGAATTGCGTCGATCGCGAGGATTTCCCCGCCCGTCTTGACGCCCAGCGAATTCAAATTGTCGCGAATTAATTTGGCGGCTGGCCCGTGCTGCTCGATAAAAACAACCTGGCGCGCTCCGCGGCTCAACGCTTCGATTCCAATCGCGCCGCTACCGGCAAAAACATCGACGAACAAGGAATCCTCCACCGTCGGGCCCAAGATATTGAAGAGCGTTTCGCGCAAACGGTCGCTCGTCGGACGCAACTTCATTCCGCGCAATGTGCGCAAGCGGCGGCTGCCGAATTTTCCAGCGATCACGCGCACGAATTATCCCACCGATGCAAGCTGGAAGCGTTTCTGCCAAGCCGGTCCAAGGTACGTGAACAGTTTCGCCATCTCCGGCTCGCGAGAGCGGCCTTCGATGAGAGCGAACGCTTCACCACGCGCCAGCTCGAGAAGTTTGTGATCGCGAAGTGGATGGGCAATGTGAAAGGCAACGTCTCCGTGCTGCTTGGTCCCAAAAAATTCTCCCGGTCCCCTCTGTTTCAGGTCGTGCTCGGCAATCTGAAAGCCGTCGGTGGTAGCCACCAGCGTTTCGAGGCGATCGCGCCCCTCGCCAGTAATATTCTTGGGAGCAACGAGGATGCAATAGGACTTCGCTGACCCGCGCCCGATGCGACCGCGCAACTGATGAAGCTGCGCAAGCCCGAAGCGATCCGCGTGTTCGATCACCATCACGGTGGCATTGCGCACGTCGACGCCGACCTCCACGACGGTCGTCGCGACCAGAATTTGCAATTCATTGCGGCGGAAACGTTCCATTACGTCATCTTTTTCGTCGCTGCGCATGCGGCCGTGCAACAAGCCAACTTTCAATTGCGGAAAAACCGATTTCGAAAGCCGCTCGTATTCGGCCGTCGCCGCTTTCAGTTCCTGCTTAGATTCTTCGATCACTGGATAAATGATGTAAGCCTGCCTGCCCGCGGCTACTTCGCGCCGCACGAATTCCCAGACTCCCGGAAGTTGTGTGTCGGCGTTCCAACGCGTTTCGACCGGCGTGCGGCCGGGCGGCATCTCGTCGATAACCGAGAGTTCGAGATCGCCATAAAGAGTAAGTGCCAAGGTGCGCGGAATGGGTGTCGCCGTCATCACGAGCGCGTGTGGCGACGCTCCCTTTTCGGAGAGACGCTTGCGCTGGAGGACACCGAAGCGGTGCTGCTCATCAACAATGACCATGCCAAGCTTCGCGAATGCCACGCGATCCTCGATCAGCGCATGCGTGCCCACGACGAATTGATTCTCGCCCGAGGCGATGCGCGCAAGCGTGCGCGCCTTGTCGCTGAATTTCATTCCGCTCACGAGCAGTTCAACGGAGTAGCCCGCTGCCGCAAAAACGCGCCGCGCCGAAAGGTAATGCTGGACGGCGAGAATTTCCGTGGGCGCCATCAGCGCGACTTGATAGCCATTTTCGATGACGATGGTCGCTGCTTCGAGCGCCACGATTGTCTTGCCGCTGCCTACATCGCCTTCGAGCAGGCGGTTCATCGGCGTCGGCTTTTCAAGGTCACCGGCAATCTCCGCAAGCACGCGTTTTTGCGCACCTGTGGGCTTGAAGGGAAGAATGCGCTTGAGAGCCTCGCGAATCGGCTTCTCTCTGACGCGCATGGCGATGCCGGCTCGTTGCTGTTCGTGCTGCCGCCGGACAGCGAGGCCGAGCTGGTAGAGAAAGAATTCCTCGAAGATCATTCGTACCTGGGCGGGGCTGCGGAACTCGTTCAATGTCTCAACATTCGCATCATGGGGAGGAAAATGAATCGCAATCAGCGCATCGCGCCGGGAAGGAAACGAATAGCGACGCAACACATCCGAGGGCAACGGATCGGGAACGTCGCCTTTGAACTCTTGCAGCGCGGCATAGATAATCCGACGCAGCATGCGTGAGCTGATGTCGCCGATGGCCTCATATATCGGGACAATCCTGCCAACTTCGGTCGAATCCGCGGGATTATTGCTCTGGCGCAGCAATTCGAATTCCGGGTTGATCATTTCCGTGCGCAGTGGCCGGTTAGGATCGAGAGTCGCTCTTCCGTGCATCACGAGAGACTGACCCGGTTTCAGCTTTCCATCCAAGTAGCCCCCGTGAAAAAAGCGCGCGGCAAGTTTTCCGCTCCCATCCTGCGCGAGCAGGTGAAACATCGAGCCGCGCCGTCGTGCGAAACGCATCAGGCTGCCGCTGACAACTTCCGCGCGTACGGTCGCGATTTGTCCGGGCACAAGCTCCGCGATGGGCGTGAAGTGGATGCGGTCCTCGTAGCGGAAGGGCAAATACGAGAGTAGATCGCCTACTGTGGTGATGCCGCGCTCGGCGAGCAAAGCGGCACGATGCGGGCCCAGGCCCTTCAGGTACGTCACGGACGTATTGAGATCCAAAGTCATCGGGGTGTCGAGGATAGGTTTCTTATCTCACTTGTGCTCGCGTCTCGCAGTTACACAGATCAATTTAGTGACAGGCAACCCAGCGTTGCCCATGTCGCATAGTATTTTACTAAGAGCATGCACGCGGCCTATATTAATAATTGCGAAGCATAGAATGATGCTTCACGCGTATCGAAAATGGCAAAATTCCTGGGAATTGGACTGCGGCGGTGGCTGGAATACCTGGCCGCAATTCTGGCCGGCAACGCCATTTATTTTCTTTCGCTTTCCGCACATCTCCCGGTTGAGCTGCGTCATCAGACCTACAAAGTTGACCTGGGTATGGCTCTCGATTTCGCCATCTGCGCGGCCGTCTACGGCCTGATCCGCGTGGGAGAGCGAGTTTCGCGCTAATATCTTAAACCACATCTGTGCTCACCTAGGAGGATAGCCGCCGTCTAACCGGATGAAGAACAAAGACGTGGTCAAGCCAGTGGGCTCGCCAAGAAATGAGTATGACGACCAGGCCCCACGGCAGGTAAGTCGCATCCGGCTATGAACTCGACGGGAATAAGTGCGGCGCTCGAAGGGGGTGCGGGGTACCGCGCGGTGCAGAAAGCGGATGAACAGGTCCTGGTCCGGCAAGCACAAGCGGGCAATCGGCCGGCTTTTGAGGAATTGGTTCGCCGATATGATCGCGATGTGTTGCGGTTAGCTCTGAATCTGCTTCGCGGCAGTGAAGACGCTCGCGACGTCTATCAGGAAGTTTTTCTTAGGGCTTACCGGAATCTGTCGCGATTCCGGTTCGAGTGCAGTTTTTATACATGGATTTACCGCATTGCGACGAACGTGTGCCTGGACCATCTGCGTCGCAAGAACACCAGGCGCGAGGAACAAGCTCCTGAATCGGCGGATACCGATGGCGCGGCCCCCGATTTTTTCGATCAGCAAACGGAGCATCGATCGGCCGCAAATCCGGAACGCCACTTCCTGGGACAGGAATTGGGCCGGCACATCACCGCGGCGCTCGGCGGGCTCTCACCGCGAGAACGAATGGTTTTCGAGCTCAAGCATTACGAGGGGCTGAAATTGCGAGTGATCGGCGACATGCTCGGCACTTCTGAAGAGACTGTGAAGAATTCGCTGTTCCGCGCGACGCGCAAATTGCGCGCCAGCCTGGACGGCATGAGGTAGGCGAGGAGAACTCCATGCAGCAAGAATTCAATGCACACTCCGGCGAGCAAGCGTGTCCAGAGTTTGAATCGCAGATCATGCTTTTTGCGCTCGACGAACTCGAAGGCGCGGAACGCGATTCGCTCGAAGAGCATCTGGACCATTGTTCGCGGTGCGTCGCGGCCCTGACTGCAGAGAGGCGCATGCTGGAAATTTTGGCTTCGCAGCAACGTCCCGAACCATCCCCCACATTACTGTCGAGCTGTCGCAACCGGTTCGAGGATGCCCTTGATGAGATGGATCATCGCAGCATTTTTGCGCGCTGGGCCGAATCCATTTTTCCAGCGCACTGGCTTGCGTTGCATCCCGCGGCAAGCGTAGCGATGTTGCTCCTCATCGGTTTTTCCATCGGCACATTGGCGCCGCGGTGGTCGCAGGTGGGCACCACCTCCTCCCCAGCGCGACCGCCAGCGACATTGGGCTCGATGACGATGGACAATCAAGAGTTGCAGACCGCCGCTGTTTCCGGAATCAATTGGACTCCAACCGCTGACAATCGTCCGCCTCGCGTGGAAGTGCAGATGACGACCGAGAAGCCGGTCGTCGTTCAAGGCACGGTTGACGATAAAGAAGTAAAGCAGGTGCTGCTGTACGTGCTCCACAACAACCGGCGATTCGGTCCAGATGTGCGAATCAGCGCAGTAGAATTGCTGAGAACTCGCGCAAATGATCCCGATGTGCAGCAGGCGTTATGCCAGGCAGTGCGCATTGACCGCAACGCGGCTGTGCGATTGAAGGCGCTTGAGGCATTGACTGAGGCGCAGCCGAATCAGCAGGTGGTTCAGACGATGCTTGATGCACTGGTTAGGGACGAGAATATTGGTGTCCGCGTCGAGGCCATCAACTCGCTTCGCGCATTTTCCGCGCGTGGCGCGCTTCTATCCGATCCTCAAGCATTCGCCGTACTCCGCGACCGCATGCGCACCGACCCGAACAATTACATCCGACTGCAAAGTGCCGCGGCAATTCAGCAAACTCCAGCGGGACAGAAGTAAATGGGAGCCAGACGATCCATGCAACAACGGTATTGGCAATGTGGCGTCTTGACGCTGGCTGCGGTGCTGGCATTCGGACCTCTCGCGTTTGCGAAACGGAAAGCAAAGAATGGCTCTGATGGTTTGTCGGCCGATAAGACAGGCCAGTTTTCGACGAGCGCTGGCCTGCGGTTGCATCTCATCGCCGATGAAGGCGACGTCCATATCAGCACGCATGAGTCGCCGACCGTCGATTATCGCGTCCACCTCGAAGTGCGGTCGAACGATTCCAGCGCACATGAAATCCTGGATGCGTTCAGCCTGGTTGCGCGCAATACGCCCGACGGCGTCCTATTATTTGCACGCAGCCCCCATCACGGCTGGGGACAGCATCTTTCGGTGACGTTTGTAGTGGCCGTGCCGCGGAACTACAACCTTGATGTTTCCACGCAGGGCGGAAATGTGCTCGTCGGTGACATCAAAGGCCGCGTTTCGATTGGCACCAACGGCGGAAATATCTCCACGGGCGAGATCGAGGGTCCTGCCAAGCTGGTCACGGACGGCGGGCACATCTCTGTTAAGAACGCAGGAAATGACCTGGTAGCAACGACCGGTGGCGGCAATATTACGGTGGGTCCCGTGGCGGGCACGGCCGTGTTGCGCACAGGCGGCGGGCACATCCGCGTGGCTTCGATAGGTGGTGTGGGTAAGCTCGAAACCGGCGGGGGGAATATTTCACTTGAACATTCAGGCTCCGGATTGATAGTGAGCACCGGCGGTGGCCAGATTGACGTGGGCGAGGCCTCTGGCCTGATTCGCGCGCGCACGGGAGGCGGTGGGATTCGGATTGTTCGCGCCTCCGGGCCGACCGAGCTCGAGACCGGAGCCGGAAATGTTTATCTGATGCAGGTTGAAAACTCGGTGCGTGCGTCCACAGGCTCGGGCGGCATCACGGCTTGGTTCGGTCCGGGTGCAAAGCTCACGACTCCGTGCCGTCTGGCGGCCGGTGAAGGCGACATCGTCGTTTATCTTCCCAAGATGCTTCCCGTTACTGTCGACGCCCAGGTTGAACTCGGCGGCGACCATCGCGTTATCGTCGATCCGGCATTTCCGCTGAAGGTGACCTATGGCGAACCAGATGAAGGCAGCCACGCCGTTCGCGCAGTAGGAGAACTCAACGGCGGTGGCGCGACGCTCGTACTTCGCACCGTTTCAGGCAACATTCGTTTGGTCCTGAACGATTCGAATCAAGAAAAGCATCAGATGGATCTGCTGAAAGAGCAAATGGACAAACTTCGCCGGCAGCTTGAGATGGATTTGGCGAACATGAAAATTCCGATACCGCCGCCTCCGCCTCAGAACTGAAGCGCGAGAACGGAGACGCGTTTTCGCAAACACGGGCCAAGTACCACTCTGGAGTTCAGGAGGGCAGTGATGATTCGGGCAACGACCCGAGCGATCGCTCGTCGAACCGCATGGCTTTCCGTTGCGTTCTTGGGCTCACTCTTCTTCGCAGCGCTGCCAGCATGTGCGTCCACGCAGGTGTTCGACCACATCTACCCTCTGCAGCCCGGAGGAATTTTTTCACTGGCAAACGTGAATGGTTCAGTGCGGGTTGACGGCTGGGACCGCAATCAAGTGGAAGTTCGCGCGGTCAAGACGGCACTACACAATCCAGCGGACCTTGACCGTGTGCAAGTGAGCGTCGAGTCGGACGGTGAGCATATGGCTGTGAGCACGCACTATCCGCAAGGCAGCGGCGTCGAAGTCACCGTCGAGTATCACATCAGCGTGCCGTACCGCGTCCAATTGGCGAACGTTGACACTGTAAACGGCGATGTGCACGTGCGAGGAGTTTCCGGGACGGGCACGCTCGACTCTATAAATGGCAGTGTCGAGGTGCTCGACAGCGACGGCCGCTTCAACGCCAGGACCACCAACGGCGATGTGCGGCTCGAATTGAAGAGGCTCACACAGGGCGATCCAATTCAACTGGCCACGGTCAACGGTTCGGTTGTGCTTTCATTGCCCGCGGATGCAGATGCTGAAATTAACGTGGCGAATCGAAACGGCGATTTCCATTCCGATTTTCCTTTGCGCACGCTCAACGATTACAACCCGCGCCGGTTTCGCGGCCAACTCGGGAATGGCGGGGGCGATATCTCGATGAGCACTGTGAATGGGGGTATTCGGTTGGTGCAAGGACATCCTACGGTTTAGCTGGGCGGGAAAATTCTGGGACGGAGAACAAAAATGCGAGCTACTACGTATATCAAGCAGGGAGCTTTCGCGGTCGCAACTCTAGGTGTGCTAGCTGCAGTTGCCTACGCGCAATCAGCACAGACACCTGCGGTAGTCTCACCGCCGGCACAGGCAGCGGCTTCCGGGAGCCTCAGCCAAGCTGTCGATCAGTCTCAGTGGCAACGTGACATGAAACGGCTTCAGGCGGACATGGAGGCACAGGCGCGAGAAATTCAGAGAAATGCCAGGGAACTTCAGTCGGAGGTGGCTAAAGAAATGGTCGAGAACGGATTGACGAATCGAGCAGATATGAACAGGCTCACTGCCCGGCTGCATGCACAGCAGGCGGGAATCGAGGCTGATGCGCAAGCCGTTGCGGCGCAGGGACAGCAACTTTTCGCGCAGACACAGGGGCTTCTGGATGCGAGCGACGATGCCGGCTGGCTCGGAATTGAAATCGCCGAGGTTACCCCGGAGAATGCAAAAGAACTCAAACTACCTCGACCTGAAGGCGTGATTGTGTCCGACGTCTTGCCAGACAGCCCGTCGGCCAAGGCTGGCCTGGAGGCAAAAGACGTGATCCTCGAATACGATGGCCAACCGGTTGAGGGAACCGTGCAATTTCGTCGCCTTGTGCGCGAGACGCCTCCCGGGCGATCGGTACCGGTCGAAGTCGCCCGCAATGGGCGCGATGAAAAATTGACCGTTCAAGTTGGAAACAGCGCGCGGAGCATGGACACCCGCCTTCGAGAGGTCCTTCCGCCACGCAACTTCAATTTCAAGTTCAGCATGCCGGAACTTTTTCCAAGCATGACGCCCGTGCTCGGCGTTCAAGCGGAGGATATCAGCGGGCAACTCGGCGCATACTTCCATGTTCCGGAGGGAGCGGGAGTTTTGATTCGCGAAGTTAGCTCAAACAGTGCCGCGGCCAAGGCAGGATTAAAGGCCGGGGACGTGATTACTCACGTCGACAGTGCCGCTGTGAAGACAGTTGACGATCTGCGGGAACACTTGCGAGACCAGCGCGAGCAGAAGAGTGTGTCGCTCACGATTATCCGTGAAGGATCAGAGATGAAGGTACCTGTAACTATAGAAGCGCCAGCGGAGCATCCGATCAGGACGCGGTCTGCGGTGCTCTGAGCGCTTTCTTCTGTAGGCAAAAAAGGGCCCGGGATTTTAAACCCGGGCCTTTCTTATTTTCTGACGAAGAGAATTCTATTCGCGAACAATTTCGGCGTTCGCACTGGGAACGGCAATTCGAACCAAGCGCTTTCCGTCAAGATATAAAGTGATTTCCAAATCCTGGCTATGTACCTTCAGGCGCTGCAGGCTTTTCCCGCCTCGATCTTCCGGTTCGAGGGCTTCGACCGTAATTGTCCCCGGCGTCATTTCCTGGGGAATCAAAACAGGAAAAGTTTGTTGCCCCTTCTTCGACCAGTCGTACAAATCCGCGAGGATCGCGTACTGGTGATAGAGATTATCGTCGAGAATCGCGACGATGGGGGTCTTGAAGAAAAACTGCTGCGTGAACGGCTTACCGCCATTGACCTGCAGGTGAATTGTAGCCGTGCCATTATCGAAATCGATCGAAGCCGTGGCGTTCTTCGGACCGGTAACCGTAGTCCATTCGTAATGCAGTGGCGCTCCGTCGCCGCGGAGCTTCAACGACGAAGTTATACGTGTTTCCGGGCCCTGGCCAGCTTTCACAACTGACGTGCCTTTCGCCACCCAATCCCCGCTGCTCGATTCGATTTCAAATTGCTCGGTGCCGACTTGTTTTCCGTTGACCATGTCACGGAACTTTCCCTTATCGGAAGCGAGCGTCTGAGCGTTTGCCACAGGCACCAACAAGATTAGCGCACCCATCATTAGAGTGTAGCGGTGTACAAGTCTTAAGCTTCGGCTCACGTAGGGACCCCTTCCAATATACCAAGCGCAATGATGTTCTGAACCACGCGGAGCGGCTCGATGGCGCTCTCCACGCGATGCTCTGCCAATTCGTAAAATGGCAAGCGCTGCGCGTACAGTTGGCGAAAACTTGCTTCATCGCGGAAGAGCGGCCGGTCCGTAATGTGCGAACAACGCCTGAGAAGTTCGTCAACCTGGCAATCTAGCCATACAGTGGAGCAGCCGGCTTGGCGCAGCGCTTCGACGTTTTGTGCCTGGGCCATGGTTCCCCCTCCTAGCGAAATGATGGTCGGCCGCGACGCCTCAACGGACTCTCCCAGAATTCGTTTTAATTCCTCGTGCTCGATCTTGCGAAATGCGGGCTCGCCAAGCTGGGCAAAAATCGAGGAAATGGGCATGTTCGCGCGTTCGACGATGCGTTTATCCAGATCCGCGTGAACCCATCCGATCTGGCGTGCGAGCAGCCGCGCTACGGTGGATTTTCCGCAACCCATAAAGCCAGTCAAGGCGATCAACCGGCGATTGAGGCGCGCAGTGGCCTGAGATACTCCGGGTGAATAATTTCTGTTGTTAGGATTGGGTGCGTCAGTCACGCTTGTGGATGTTGATTGTACCATTGAAGGACGATAGTTCCAGCTTCGCCCGGCCTTGATTGAAACTGCCGAACAAACTGCGCGAATAGCGCGGCGGCCGCTGGTTCGGATGGTTGGGAGGAATCAGTTTCGCCTGGTTATCCACTTTGCCGTAGAGCGACGTCGCGCTCACATCGAACGAATCGCCAGGTGAAAACTGCACATTGATCGCGCCGCTGTAGTTCTTCAGGCGGTAGACCCCGTTTGGCAAAAAATCACCGTCGAGCACGATGTTACCCGTCGAAGTTTGCGCGAAAATGCTCGAGCTGTGATCATCCACCAGCCGAACGTCGCCGCTGATCGAATGTACCTCGATGCGCCCGGTGCACCGCATGCATGCGAAAGCGCCTCCGACGGTCTGAACGACGAGATATCCCCCTATGTCTTCGGCATCCACGCCTGCGGCGACCGTCTCGACATTCATATCACCAAGAATCTTTGAAACGCCCACGGCGCCCGAGTCATTGTGAATCTGCAGTTCTGAATCTTCCGGGACCGTGATTACGTAATTCGCGCGGAGCTCGTCGGGACTAATGCTTTCTGAAAGCAGATGAGTGACCACGTCGACGCGATTTCCGTTTTGTTCCGCATCCACTTCAATTTTCTCACTTCCGTGATCGGCCACCACCATCACTTCGGGCTTGTCCCACGATGAGATAGTCACCGTGCCGCTCGGATTGTGCAGCGTGATTAGCGGGTGGGACTGAACAGTGAATTGCTTTTCCAGATGGTGTGCGTAGAGTGGGGAAACCGCGCCTAGCAGCAATACAACGGCACAGCCACTGGCCGTCCTCCACATCGGTTTCGAGGAAAAGGAGATTGCCATCATCGTCCCTCGCTATCGGCCATGGTGGCTAGAAGGTCCGCCTTCTGCTGATAGGCCGTGTACAAGTAATCCCGAGTCATTTCGTTTTGTGGATCTTCGCGCACGCTCTTTTCACACATTGAAATCATATTGTCAACAATAGCCAGATTTTTATTCAGCGTCGCCGTCACGTCTGAATTTTCCGCTTGGACCGCGGAAGCGTTCGTCGTGGTAGCGGTTGTAAAACCCGCCTCAACGGAAGCCATTGTTGCCTGCGCGTGAGTCAGCCACTCGGCTTGGTCTTGAAGACGACGGTTCGGGTTTGCTTGCCAGCCAAGTGCCACGCATCCGACGATGATAAGGGAAAGATAGGCCCCAGCGAGAGCGGGCCGGAACGCTTCAAAGGCGGCAAATCTCTCGCGCCATCCTGTCCGACGCGGGCGGAAGAGTCCTTCTTTCTCCAGTTGCGCTCTGATTGCGAGCCAGACGCGCGCGGGTGGTTCCTCTGCAGTCATCGCGAGCGCAGCGCCAGCCTTATGGATGCTTTCCAGGTCCTCAATCAGCGTTTTGCAGCGGACACATGCAGAGGCGTGCGACACTGCTTCAGGATGGCGTTCGCCGTCCATCCACTGTTCGCTGAATTCCCAGAACTTCTCGCAATTCATGGCAGACATGATGTCTATTCCTCGGCCTCGGAATCGCGCTTGATAGCCTCGCGCTCTTCTCTGGCCCTCGCCCTTTCTCGTTCGTGCAACAGATCTCGCAGTCTCATGCGGGCCTTGTGCAATTGTGATTTCGAGTTTCCAATCGAGCAGCCCATGATCTCTGCAATCTCATTATGTTCGTAACCCTGCACATCGTGCAGGACGAACACAGACTTATAACCCGCCGGCAACTGATCAATGGCTCTTTGCAAATTGACCCTGTCGATGGAGCCGCTTAATCCCAGGTCGGGTCCGCCAAAGTCTTTGCGTGGTCCGCCAGTTTCTTCGTCCGGCTCCGTCACTTCTTCCAGCGAAGTCTCCGAGCCAGTTTTCTTCCGCAACCTCATTAAGACTACGTTGACGGCCAAGCGATGGAGCCAAGTCGAAAAGGCCGACTCCCCGCGAAACGTGGCAATCTTGCGAAACAGTTGCAGGAATGCTTCCTGAGTCAAGTCCTCTGCTTCCGCTGTATTGCCAACCATCCGCAAGCATAATGAGTAGACCCGGCGATTATGCAGCTGGTAAATCCGCTCGAACGCAGCCGCGTCGCCCTGTTGCGCCAGCCGGAGCGCATCGGCCTCCGGCATTTCTCCGTTTTCGTCTCGCCTCGTTCGGGCCACGATACCCGTCGCGGCGCACCCTTTGTTCCGATGCGACGCCCGTTCCATGAGTTGTACTTAGATGTTCCCAGGACGCATCGGATGGCAACAAACTCACTAGCGCCCGAATTGTGCCGCCCAATCGAGGCAAGCACGCTTGGTTACCCGTCCATTGTCTTCAGAATTTGCCCGCGCGTCTAGGAGGAAACTCGCGTTAGCCTGGATAGCTTGGGGCGAGTGCGGGCGCGAACCGCAGAGGCCGAGGCATTCAACTCGTCCCTGAGTCCGTCCACACCTGCGTCCGGTAATACTCGGAGAAATGATTTTAGCATCACGATTGATTCGCGCAGGCAAGTGTTCAAATCATAGTGCAACGTATCGAGGGCGGACCAGGATTCTTGCGGGTGGACCTGGACTCCATCAGCAAGCTCCTCGGCAGTTTCTTGAAAATGGTCAACCACGGTGCAGACTGTCATTTCGAGAGCCCGTAGCTTGTGCAGATACCTGGAGCGGCTCCCGAACAAAATTCGATGTAGCAGTTGATTCCAGGTGGCATTCTGTTGGGCGGTTTCGCCGCGGAAAAAGTCTGGGTTGAGAGGGCTAACAACCGGAACGGCTGTCAATCGACGGCCTCGCACTTCGAGTGTTCGATAAGCAGCCAGCAGCGGCTCTCCCAGGCGGTTCACTACCGCGGCCGCTGTCTCAGCTCCTTGTCGCGCCCTGACGAGTTCTCCCTGCGAACGGTGCGTGAGGGCTTCATCGAGCACCACAGAAAGGATTGCGTAGGCGTCCTCCCATTCCCGCACGAGACTCTCATAGAAGTCGTGCTTGCGTTGAGGAAGCTGTGCAAGCCAATCGTCTTGTACCGAGCCTCGACAGCTCGATGAACCTTGCTTTTTTCGCCAGAACACGATGGCCCCAGAAAGCCGTCTGACATTATACCAGACTAGGGAAGCCCGGCCGCTTCCTTGACGGGATTTCGGCGGTTCCTTGACGGGGTGAGCAATAGCAGCCCCCGTTTCTACCCCACCCCCCCGAAGCCGAGTGGCATGATGTGTTAGAGTGTGGAATCGTAGAAATCGGAGTGCGTCCGTTGATGCGGGCGACAAAATTAAGCCAGCACACAATTGAGGCGACCCGCGATGGAAAAGCAGTGATACGGGAAACCTAACGAGATTACGAATAACGTGACCTATCATTAGATTCTATCGGAACTAATCTCACAGAAAAAACCTCTCCATATTTTGTATCACTCGTTCTTGACTGTGGGGCATTCGAATAATTTCATGAGAATAACCGGAAACCGAATTCCCGGGACTGGGTTTGTTTGAGGGTTCATTTCTACAGCCTCCCTCCGTTGTAGCCTAATTGTGGTGTTCTTTCCAACGGGCAACCAACTCTCGTGCGGCGGCAGGCCATTCAGGAAACAAAAACTGGAACCCACCCGCCAGCAAACGACCCGGCACGACACGGCGGCTTTTCAATACAAGCTCGGACTCGCTCCGCAAAAAGAACGTCCCGATTTCCAGCATCCATGCGGGAGCGGGCAGTCCGACGCTCGTCCCCCACGCGTTTCGCAGCACCCCCATGAATTCGCGATTTGGCAGCGGATGTGGCGACGCCAGGTTGACCACGCTCGAAAACTCTTCGCGCTCGATCAGCAGCTCAATCGCCCGCACAAAATCCGCTTCGTGAATCCAGGATACGAACTGTTTGCCCGAGCCTTGCGTTCCGCCCAGACCGTGACGCACGAGCCCTAGCAGAACATCGAAAACTCCGCCGCAGTCCGGGCTGAAAGTCATAGCGCTGCGAATGGCGACCTTGCGCGTAAACGGCGTAGGGACCGAAAAGAACGCTTGCTCCCACCCCTTGGCGACATCGATAGAAAAGTTCCAAGTGTCGGGGGCGTCCGGTTCGTTTCCGCCCAATTCGCCACTCGCTTCGTCCATCTCGCGACCAAGAGCGTGGCGGTAGATTGTGGCAGTGCTGGCGTTGATCCACACGCGCGGCGGCTCACGGAGCGATGCAATCGCGTGATTTAGCAACGCCGTCGTTTGGATTCGTGAATCGTAAATGGCGCGACGGTTCTTTGCATTGTAGCGGCAATTTACACTGCGGCCAGCTAGATTGATGCAAACATCGCTTCGTTCAAGTTCCGCAATCCACTTTCCTGGAGTACGGCCATCCCACTCTAGTACTTTCCATGAGGCGTTATAAGGATGGCGGCTGAGAACGGTGAGCTCATCGCCCTTGGCGTGAAAGTGGCGCGCCAGGATGCCGCCAACCTGCCCGCTACCGCCGGATATGACGATACGCATCGGTTCGCTCTCGATCTAGGGGGTTAGAGTAGGTTGCGATTCGGATACGTTTTTGATATGACTGAGCACGCGCATGTGAATTCGGTGAATGATTGCCTGCGACCATAGGGTCCAATACGTCTCGGGCCATAACCCGTGTTGATACCAAGTGGTTCCTTCAAGCAACGTGTGTCCGTTTGGCAGCTGGATCAGTAAAAACTGACCTTGCTTTGAAATGAAGTATCCATGCAGATGACGGGGCATGAGTTTGGAATATGGACTCCACTCGTTCAATGGCGCAGGGTTTTGAGCAACAGAGAAGCGAAGCAGATGCGGCTCATTCCATACCTCTATAGGTTCGACAAACGGGCCGGTCGAGAACTCGCAATAACGCACCGCGCCGGGCCCCGTGCCCTCGATTCGCGCCCGAATCGGATAGGCGATACCTGATTTGAAATACCATTCATGCGGCGGCGGCAGTTCGGAGAATGCGATTACATTTTTCCATACCCGCTCGGGGGATGCGGCGATTTCGATCGAGGAACGAACTTGGAATACATCCGGCTTTGCCGTAACATCGAATCCCAACGTCGCAAAGCTGAGGGGCAGAATAAGCAGCATGGCCGTTCCGTTAACCATGGCGCGTTTGTGAGTCGTCCGAAACGCAAGCCATCCGCCTAGGGCTCCAAGGGGTAGTGCCAGCGGAAGAGCCATTGCGATACAAATGAGTCCTTCTTGACCCGCCAAAAGAAATGCCAGGCTGGCAATGAGGTTCGCCGCCATTCCAGCAACTACGGCCTTGCCTGCAGTTTTCGGCTTCGCCAGCCAGGCGCCGAATGCTCCGACTGCGACGGGCAAGGCGACAAACAAGGTCAGTCCGTAGGTGCCTGTACGGGTCAGCAAGAACGCTAGACCAGCCAGCACCAGGCCGACCGTGCCTCCGACAGCTAAACGTTTGGCAGATGTCATGGCGTTCTCCCTTTACGTGCCCTTTGCGGTTTCAATAAGTTCGATGGCTACTTTTCGCAGCGGTCTTGTGAGAGGCAGACCAGCAATTTTGAGAAGAGACGCTACGATCTTCGTGCCAAGGGTGAGCAGGCGATGGGTGCGTTGCTGACCCTGCGAATCATCGGTGATCCAGAAGTAGATAACGCCCATCTGGAACATCCACAGCAAATCTGGTAAGTGAGGTCCGAGATCCTGCGGAACGCGAATGTGGCATTCGCTCAGGATTTTCTGAAAGCCTGCGATGTCTCTTTCGCGGATTGGTCTGTTATTTCGTGAGAACGGCGAAAGTGGGTGTGCGGGATCGGCTCCATTCTTGAGGAGGGCACGGAGAACGCCCCGGTACGGCGCAAAATAGTCAAGCTTCGCGCCGATCAGGGCTTTGAGACGATCTTCCAGTTTGCAGGCTGACTCTGCCACTGCGTGTTCAATACGCGGTTGCATCTCGACGCAGGAATGCTCATAGAACGCGAGTACGATGGCGTCTTTGGAAGGGTAGTAATAATAGGCAGCTCCGGTAGCAACCCCGGCCGAGGTGGCGATATCCCGCATCGTGGTTTCTTCAAATCCCTTGGTCTGAAACATATTCAGCGCGGCGTCCAGGATCTTCCGTCCGGTGATTTCGGCTTTGTGGGGAGCTTTGGCTACCGATTCCATGTTGAACATGTTCAAATATTATCGGCTGGAGTCTCGACTGTCAAGCACTATTTTGAACATGTTCAATATTCAGTCCATCCGTATGACAACGGAGCGAAGAGAAGGTCAAACTTCCGGATCGCAAATGGTAGCGGTGTGCGAATGGTACCCAGGGGAAAACTGCTACACCCTCTGGGGGGTAGAGGGTCGCAAGGTTGGCTAAGAGCGTGGATTCTCTTTCTGAAATAATCAACTTACATGACTGTATAATGGCGCACCATGGAATGGCTGTTTTCTTGGGAGGTCACCAGTTGGGTAATCGCCATTGCTGTTGCGTCGGCTTTCACATTTATAGGCTTTAACGATTTTAAGCTGGCAAGATTATTCTTCCTGATAGGGGCAACGGACGCAGCGGGCGGAGTAATTATGTGGGGAATGAAAACGGAAAGACCCCTCTGGCAGTTAAGTTTAATAGCATTCCTGTTGCTTGGAAGCGTGGGCACGCTGACAGTGCTAGCGCTTAGATACGTCGATGGAAAGCAGCATGGCGGACAACCTCACACATCGCCAGAATCAGGCCAATTAGTTTGTCAGGTTAAGATTGTGCAGTTTGAACCTGTCTATCGATTCTACCAATCGCCGCCAGTTTTCTTTCAGCGCTTAGACACGATGATCTACGTTAGTCTGACTAACCAAACGGGGAAGCCGTTGTATATTCGCGACCATTCCGCCGCCGCTCTCGTAGGAACTCAATGGGTTTCGTTCAAGAACGCCGGTAGTGCAGCGTTCGAGCCGTACGCCTTCGGCTTAATGGGAACGAAGGACGGCAGGCTGACCCAAAACCCGAAAACGAGACAGTCGGAAAGTTGAAAGCGGCGAGGTGGATATGCTTCTCTGGACGAGAACGAAGGAGGAGCCATGCCGAGGAAGGGACACAGCGAGGAGCAGGTCGTCTATGCCTTAAGGCAGATCG
>DATNDO010000231.1:0-5382 GCA_035606955.1 Candidatus Angelobacter sp. | reverse complement strand
GACTGCTGCCGTCTCGATTTGTGCTTTGAGGGATGTGAATTCCAGGTAGGTATGCCACCTCATATCCAGAATCTCTCGCCACAAGAGAATCGGTTTATCAAGGCCGCAAACGCCTCATTGGTCTTGAGGGCTGTCTTTCCGGATGGCGTCACATTTTGTGCCTTACAGCTCGGATAGATAACGCAGCCGATGACAGAACGGCTTGTCAGGTTTCAGACGTTCGGAATCATTGCTTTAGGAGCAACGTTGCAAGGCAATTGCAAATGAGCACGACAGCCACACTCGATCCGAAAGACATCTTGACGCCGGAGGAACTGGCCGAAAAGCTGAAGGTCGGCATCTCTTGGGTGTACGAGAAAAGTCGTGCGCGCGGAAAGCATAACGGCGTTCCACTTCCCTGCTTGCGTCTCGGGCGCTACCTTCGATTCTCATGGCCCGATGTAGTCGAGTGGATGCGCGCAAATAACCATTGACGGCAAGCTAGTTATTGTTTTACAACAACTCCAATGGCGAAGAAACCCGAAGGCAGACCACCAAAACCAGCTTCTGAACGGCGCTCCGTGATCCTCAACATGAGAATCACGCGAGCGGAGCAACGGAAGCTGGCCGCAGAGGCAAAACAAAGTGGCTTGTCTATGTCCGCGTACCTTCGTCAAAAACTACTTGGAGGAGAAAAATGAAAAGGCAGCAAGCTGGATATTTGTTCCATCCGAAAGGCAGTCGCAGTTGGTTTCTGCGCTACTGCGATGACGTGCTCGAATCTGGCGGCGCCGTCAAGCGGAAGCAGGTTTGCAAGAAACTTCCCGTGGAATACGGCGACGAATATCGGACGAAGGCCAGCGTGCGGCCTTTCGCCCAGGAAATTCTCGCCCCGATCAACGCCGGCGACTTGAACGCGCAAAGCACGATGAAGGTCGTCGATTTCGTCGACCGCATGTACTTGCCCGAGCACGTTGCCAAAAATCTGCGGCCAGCGTCGCTGAAGCAATACAGCGACATTTGGAAAAACCACCTCAAGCCTCGAATGGGAAACGCGACGCTGCGCAGTTTCCGGACTGTTCACGGAGAAACAATGCTCGCTCATATTGGAGCGCAAACCAAACTGGGCCGGGCATCGCTGCGTCATTGCAAGGCGTTTCTATCGGGAACATTCAAAACCGCGAAGCGTTTGGGAATTCTCGACGGCATCAACCCGATGGCCGACGTCAGCATTCCACGCGTGAATGAACCCGACGAGACGCATGCGTACACGTTGCGTGAAGTAAACCGGATGCTCGCTGTCCTCGACGAACCCGCGCGCACGATCGTTCTCACGGCCGCGCTCGCCGGGCTTCGCAAGGGAGAAATCGCCGGACTCCGATGGGACGATTTCAACGGAAAAGAGCTCACCGTCAATCGCTCGCTTTGGAACGGCATCGAGAATCCTCCTAAGACGCGGAGATCCAGGGCACCGGTTCCCCTCGTCAAGGAATTGGCCAAAGCGCTCGAAAATCATCGCGACAAGATGAGCAATCTCGCTGTCGGCCCGATCTTCCAGGCCGGCAACGGAAACCCGCTCAATCTCGACAATCTTGCGCGTCGCTCGATCATTCCTGCGATCGAGACGTGCGTGCGATGCCGCCAGCCAAAATCAAAGCACAAAACGACTGACGGCCAGACGTTCGAGCTCGATAAAACTCTGTGCTGGTATGGCTGGCACGCGTTTCGCCGCGGACTCGCTACGAATCTTCACAGTCTCGGCGTCGACGATAAAACGATCCAGGCGGTCTTGCGACACAGCAACATCGGCCTGACGCAAAACGTTTACATCAAAACCGTGGCTGCATCGGGAATTAGTGCGATGGACCTTCTCGGAGCTGAGCTACGGAAGACAACTTGCAACGACCTTGCAACAAACCGCACGACCCTTCCCAACTAGAATCTGCAACTGCTTTTCTAGCTGAAGGTTGGATGGAGCCGAGGGGCGGATTTGAACCGTCGACCTGCCGATTACGAATCGGCTGCTCTACCAACTGAGCTACCTCGGCTGCGTGATTTGAATTTAGCATTGAGCGCGTGCGAGCGTCAAACGAAGCGCAGATTTGGTAATGGGTCAGTTCGAAATTTTAACCTCCTTGTGTCACGATCAAGAAAATTCAAGCTGACCCACTGCCGCAGATTTATTGTGAGAAGGGGTATATCAGCCAGCCGATGGCCACGGAAATTACCACGAAGAGGGTGAAGTAAAGCAGGGCACGGCTGAAACGCTTTCCAGCCGTGGGCTGCGAGAGCGATGCAAACGCTACTGAAATCAGTCCTGCGCACAGAAGCATTGCTGGGAAATGGCCCATAAATTCGTCGCGAATAATCCTAACCGCTTGTTGAAAAATGCTTTTGATCGCCCTCTCTGCCGTCGCTAGGGAGCCGGAGCCTGCATGAATCCAAGGAAACAGCAGATTCCTCTTCGCGGCTGTTCGTCGGAATGACAGCGAGTGGAGGTTTTTCGACAAACTAGTAATTAATCAGCCTTCCCACTGGCTTTAGAGTCTGCGAGAACTCGGAGTCATGCCCTCAGCGGCTAAAGCTGGGTTGATTTTGCGTCAGTGATGGCACGGTTGCACTTCCTGCGTCAGTGTAAAAAACCGTGCCCTGACGAAGATCGCAAGGAAAATGCAGATTCCCTGCCTGCGGCCCTTCCTTCGTCAGAACAAGCAGGCAGGCTCGTCGCGGCTGTTCCTCCCTTCGCCGAAAGCGCCCAGGGGAGGCGGAATGACAGCAAATGAGGTCTTTCAACAAGCTGCCAAGTAAATCAATCCTCTCACAGGCTTCAGTTTTTTTCCGCGCGCGCAATAGCCCACGCATCGAGCACGCATAGGAAATTCAGCAGACCGGCCATCGCAAGGAAGCGCGTGCCGTAAACTCCCGCCACGAGCGCTGTATTCGCGCCGTGCCGTTCGAGAAGGCGCGCGAGAAAATAGAAAACTCCGGAGCCAATTTCAGCGACATAGCCCATAAATCCGAACATGTCGTCGCCGCGAATCGGGTAAACCTGTCCGCGCATGGCATAACCCGCTACAGACAAGCCGCCAACGCACAAGAAAATAACGGCGGCGCGTCCCCAACGCTTCAGCAAAAGATGGCCGAGTCCCGGAACAAGCCATGCCGCAACGATTGCGGCAAAGCGCGCGGGAGACAACGCGTCTGAATCAGAAGTGATATTCGTTTCGGACATGTTGCGGCACGTGGCTTTCAGAGTCTGCGTGGCAACTACAAAATCTGTACTTCAGCGGCTAAAGCCGCGCTGACTTTGCTCGCCTTACGTGGCTAAGGCCACGACCCACAAGGATTCCGGCGTTACCATACAGACTCTTTCAGGGGGTCGGAGCCTGACGGCGCCCTTCCTTCGTCGGGACAAACAGGCAAACTATGACTCCGAAATTACGTCACAAATTCCCTTCGGGTTTCAACCACTGAGGTGCACAGCCCGAACCGATTTGTCTAACCAAGTATCGGAATGATCTCTTCTTGCATGGGGCTGGTAACGGTGGCTTCGCCGTCGCCCACATAAACATTCACTTCCGAGCGCACGCCGAACTCGGGCAAATAAATTCCCGGCTCAATCGAGAAGCACGTATGCGGCACGATGCGCCGGTCGTCGCGCGTTTCCAGGCCATCCATGTTCGCACCGTTGCCGTGAACGTCCTGCCCGATGCTGTGGCCTGTGCGGTGCGTGAAAAATTTGCCGTAGCCGGCTTTGCGAATCACTTCGCGCGCCGCCCGATCCACTTCCCATCCGTACGTCGTGCGCCCCGAGGAAACGGATTGCTTCACGAATTCGATGGCCGCGTCGCGAGCCTGCCGCACAATATGGAAAATCTTCGTGAATTTCGCGGGCACCGATTCGCCGAGATATCCCATCCACGTGATGTCGTAGAAAACCGCGCCGGGACGGTCGAGTTTGCCCCACACGTCGAGCAGCATCAAATCGCCTTTGCGGATCGGGAAACTCCTCACCGCTCTGGGCTCGTAATGCGGATCTCCCGCGTGGGCACCCACGGAAACGTTAGGAGCTGCGTCCGCCACAACCGAATTCGCGCGGAACTGCGCGGCCATCCACTGCGACAACTCGAATTCCGTCAGCGATTTATTCTCGCGCACAAACGATCCCGCGCGCGCGAAAGCCTCTTGCGTCACGCGGTCCACGATTCGCCCAGCGAGTTTGTGCGATTCGAATTGCTCGGGCGTCCACGCTGCCTCAAACTTCTGTACCAAGTCGGCTGAGCTGACTACCTTCGCGCCGAGTTTCCGCACCAGTTCGATCGTTCCCGCGTCGACCAATCCAATATAAGGAATGTTATTCTGCGGCGAATACTGCATGGCGATGGCTTTCGAACCGTTCAGAATCTTGCCCAACCCTTTGTGCAGCTCCTCCCATCCCGAATATTCGATTTTGCGTCCGGGAAGGCTGTCGAGCTGTTTCGACTCGATGCGATGAACGAGTTTGCCCGGCGTACCGCGCGACGGAACAAAATAGAACCAGCGGCGCGTCGCCATTCCGTTTGAGCCGAGCCCGAGGACGCGAGCGGCGATCGGATCGCGATGATGATGGTCGTAGAACAGCCATCCATCTAGTTTTTGCGCGCGAAGTTCAGATTGAATTGCTTTGAGGTCGGGCATGAGGAGATCTCTTTTCTTTGAGTAACGCGGCGGCCTATGTGAGCGCCTGAATTTGCGCCAGCGTCACGCCGCGCACTTCCACACGCTTCATTCGGCTCTTCTCGCCTGAAAGAATCTTAACAGCGGAGACGGAGACATTCAAACGCTCTGCCAGAGTGCGGCGCAGAGCGTCATTGGCACGGCCGTCAACGGGCGGCGCGGTGACGTGAACCTTCAACGCTCCTTGAAATTCACCGTCGATCGAATCGCGGCTCGCTCTGGGCACGATGCGCACCAAGAAAACAACGCCGGCTTTGCCCGCGGTTACTTCGATCATTCCTTGGCGCGTTGGCCGAAAATTGTAGTTCCCAAACGCACCTGCGTTGCACCTTCCTCAATGGCAATCTCGAAATCATGGCTCATGCCCATCGACAGCTCTGGAAGCGAGCGGTCAAATTGCTTTTCGAGATCGTCGCGCAACCTTCGCAGCCGTCGGAAATAATGACGCGAATCGCGCGGATCTTCGCAGAATGGTGGAATTGTCATCAGGCCACGGAGTTCAAGATGCGGCATCTGCCCAATGGCTTCGGCGAGGGCCGGAAGGTCGGCTTGCGCGACGCCCGATTTTTTTTCGGCGGGGTCGAGCTGCACCTCGATCAGCACCGCGAGCCATTCGTTCGTTTCGCCCGCGGCATCGTCAAGCTTCAGCGCCAGAGCTGCGTCGTCAACGGAATCGATCCAGTCAAA
>DATNDO010000230.1:0-7588 GCA_035606955.1 Candidatus Angelobacter sp. | reverse complement strand
CCGAGAGCGTTCGGATCCTTCTCGAGATTCGCCATTTCGACGCGGCCTGCCGTCAGCGGCTTCTCCGTTTCCGGCACGAGCATCTTCGAGAGCAGCAGCGTTCCGGGGGCCGTCATAATAACGGCGGTGATCAAATGTTTTGCGTCGACGCCGAAGGCGATGTACGCAGCCATGATTCCGCCCGAGACGTGGGCCATACCGCTGGTCATAATCGTCATCAATTCCGATTTGGTGACGTCCGGCAAGTATGGGCGAATCGTGAGCGGCGCTTCGGTTTGGCCCATGAAAATGCTGGCGGCGATGTTGAGTGACTCAGCGCCGCTGGCGGCCATCAGCCTGGTCATTACTTTCGCGGCCTGCTTCACAATAAACGGCATCACGCCGTAGTAATAAAGCACCGCGAAAAGCGCCGCGATGAAAATGATCGTGGGCAGAACTTGAAATGCAAAGTAGAAGCCCATCTTGGAATTTTGCGTGCCGAGGTTCCCGAAAACGAACTCGGAGCCATAGAATGAATACGAAAGGAGCTTGTCGACCGCCCCGCCAATGAAGCTGAACGTCGCGCGGCCAATACTGGTGTCGAGAACAATGAATGCAAAAGTGATTTGAAGCGCGAGGCCCCAAAGAACGGTTTTCAGGCGGATGGCGCGGCGATTCGTAGAGCAAAGATAGGCGAGGGCGAGAATAGTGAGCATGCCCAGCAAACCGACCCAGCGTTGCATTCCACTCTCCCGGAAAATTAACGATTGTGGATAGTTATGCGCCGACGACTTTGCGAACCAGCGGAGTTCGCGGAGGCTCCTGTTCGCGAATCACAAAACTATCTTCGAGCATCGCCGTCGCTTCTTTTAGCCTGGCGTCAGCGTTGTAATGCACGGTGCAAAGCGCGTCGCCTGATTTGACGGCGTCTCCGATTTTCTTTTCGAGAACAATCCCGACGGCAGGATCAATAGTGTCATCCTGTTTCTCACGGCCGCCGCCCAGAATCAGGCTTGCTACACCCACGCGCTCGCAGGCCATCTGCGCGACAAATCCGCTCTGTTTGCTGCGCACTGTTTCCGTGTTTCGCGCACGGGGCAGACGCGATGGATCATCCATCGCGCTCGCGTCGCCGCCCTGTTGCTGCACAACTCGACGGAATGTATCACGAGCCCGCCCGCTGGCAATCATTTCTTGCGCCAACTTTCTGCCCGCCGCCACATCGCGGACTCCTTCCCCCAAGAAGAGCATCCACGCCGAAAGTTCCAGGCACAGTTCGCGCAAATCTTCGGGGCCGCCGCCGTTCATTACTTCGAGGCACTCTTGCACCTCAAGCGCATTGCCAATCGTTTTGCCGAGCGGCTGATCCATGTCCGTAATCAGCGCGACGACGCGCTTCCCCATTTGCTTGCCCGTGTCGACGAGCAGTTCGGCGAGCGCAATTGCATCCTGCTCGTTCTTCATAAAAGCGCCGTCACCCGTTTTCACGTCGAGCACGAGCGCGTCGATTCCCTCTGCGAGCTTCTTGCTCATGATCGACGCGCAGATGAGCGCGGGACTTTCCACCGTTCCGGTGACGTCGCGCAGGGCGTAGAGCTTCTTATCCGCTGGCGCGATTTCAGGAGTTTGTCCGCCAAGCGCGCAACGGCAGGCGGTGAGAGCGGCACGAAATTCTTTCAAGGAGAGGTTGACGCGAAATCCGGGAATGGATTCGAGCTTGTCGAGCGTCCCGCCGGTGTGCCCCAAGCCGCGGCCGCTGATCATGGGGACGTAGAGTCCGGCTGCGGCGACAATGGGCGCGACGACGAGAGACGTCTTATCGCCAACGCCGCCCGTGGAATGTTTGTCGACTTTCGCAGCAGGAAGCGCGGAAAAATCCATCACATCGCCCGAGCGCAACATCGCTTCGGTGAGCGAGGCCGTTTCCGCGCGTGTCATCCCGCAGCAGACCACGGCCATGAGCCACGCGGCGAGCTGATAGTCGGGCACAGTTCCACGCGCTGCGCCTTCGACAAGGAAGGCGATTTCTTCGCGGGTCAGTTCCCCGCGGTCTCGTTTTTTTCGGATCAGATCAACGACACGCAAGACTGGACGCATGAGGCCATCCAGCAGCATACGGGGAACGGGAATCTTCGTGCAAGCGGTCTTGCAGGGGTTCCAGAACAAAGTGCGGAATCTCAGAGGGGCAGCCGTAGCGCACGGGCAATACGACCGTGCCGATGCCGCGGCTGACGTAAATCTGCGTTGCACCGAGAGAATCGTGGCCGATTTTGAAGCGCATCCGTCTTTCGGAGCGGCCATAAACGCAACCGATCAGCGGCAGCTTCACCTGACCGCCGTGCGTGTGGCCGGACAAGACCAAATTGATTCCCATGTCCGCGGCTTCGTCGATGATGCCCGGATTATGCGAGAGCAGCACGGTGGGCGCGTCATCCGGAACACCGCGCATCGCGCGGCGCAAATCGGCGCGGTAGAGCAAGTCGTCCACACCCGCCAGATAGATTTTCTGCCTGTCGCGGCGGAGTTTGACGTGCCGGTTGCGCAGCACTTCGATTCCGTGGCGGTCGAGCGCCTTCGCGATTTCGTCGGCGCCAACGCGAAAATCATGGTTCCCCAGCACCGCAAATACTCCCGAGCGCGCACGAAGCCCGCCGAGCATTTGCGCTACTGGCTCAATATAATTGCGCGACCTGGTTACAAAGTCCCCCGTCACGGCAATCAGATCGGGCTCGAGCTCGTTGGTAAGCTCGACGACTGCAGCTAGCGCCTCGGCCGGAAAATACAGACCGTGGTGAAGGTCCGTCAGGTGAACAATGCGGAAGCCGCGGAATGCCTCGGGAAGGCCTTCGAGGCTTATTTGATGCTCGTTGACTTCAATTCCCGCGCGTAGATGCAACCGCCGGAGCTGACGCATCCCGTGCGACTGCCCGAGCGAATACTCTTCGACGCCGCCATTGCGCCAGCGGCCTTTCAGCCGATGCCACGGCTCCGCCAGAGTTGGACGTCGTCTTGGTTGAATTAACGTGTGAACGTAGGACATTCGAAGTTTTCGGTGCAATCTCAGGCTAACACCCGGCATTCGGGGGAGTAAAGTGACAAATCCCCCGGCGTGCGCGGCAAATTACCTGTACTTCTTGCCTGTACTTTAGGCCAATGGCAATGGAAATCTGCGGAAATCCTGAAGGAAGAAATGGCCCTCACATAGTTTGGTTCATAAAGCTTAGCCAGGGTTGCCTGCCAAACTCGCCGGTTCCTGCGCGGCCACTTGCGTCGCAATCGCTTGCATTTCCGCGTGAATCAGCCCGTTGGAGGCGAGCAATTCCCTGTCGCCCGGATGATAGGGGCCTCCGGAAAAGTTGCTGATGGTGCCGCCCGCTTCGCGCACGAGTAGTATTCCCGCAGCGGTATCCCACGGTTTCAAGCCAAATTCCCAGAATCCCTCGAATTGCCCGCACGCCACAGAGCACAAATCGAGAGCGGCTGAGCCAGCGCGGCGCACGCCATGCGAGCGCAGAGTGAACTCCCAATAGTAGTGGATATTGGGATTTTGGACGCGTTTGTGGCTGGGAAAGCCCGTCGCTAAGAGACTCTTCGAGAGTTTTTCCACCGTCGACACGTGGATTCTGGTGTCGCCGCGGTACGCGCCTTCGTTGCGCATCGCTCTGAACATCTCTCGCGTCACCGGATTGTAAATCGCGCCGATGAGCGGTTCGCGGTTCTCAAGCAGAGCGATGGAGACGGCGAATACTGGATAGCCGTGAGCGAAGTTCGTCGTTCCATCGAGTGGATCAACGTACCATTTGTATTGCGCCGAAGCGTCCGCGCCTGATGCACCGGTTTCTTCGGCGACAATTGCGTGCGCCGGAAAATGGTGGCGCAGCCGCGCCAGAATCGCGGCCTCGGCCTTCTTGTCCGTCTCGGTCACCAGATCCACTTCGCCCTTGTACGAAATATTCTTTGGGCGGTCCGCGGCCTCGGCAATAATCGCGCCGGCTTCTTCGGCAGACTGGACGGCCACTTCCAGGAAGTGAACGGGGTTATCAGCTTGCTGGGTCATTCGTCGCCGCCTGAAGCAAAATATCCTTTCCTGTAATGCAAAGTATAGTTGCCGCCCGGGACCGTCAATTCAATCGGGCAATACGTTCCTGGCTTGGACTTGGGCGTCGGGTAGTAACTCAGCAAATACTGCGTGCGGAGCTCGCGGCTGATTTTCTCGAACATGTCGTTGAGTTGCGATAATTCGTCGGGATAATACATCGCGCCACCCGTCGAATCGATGATCGTCTCGATGGCGTGTTCCCCGGCCGTGTTGCGCCCGCTCTCCGTTTTCACGGGACGAATCAAAATGGTATAGAGCAACGCTTCCGATTGAATTGCCTCGCGCCGCGCCATCTCGAAACTGGACTTGCTGGTCGTCTCGCCCGCGTCCGTTACCAATACAATCACGCGGCGGCGGTCCTTCGGCAATTTGCCGAGCTGCTGCGAGCCGAGGACAATCGCATCGTACAGCGACGTGCCGGCTCCCGGCGAGATCGTTAGCGCCGCCGCTTCGAGCTTGCGAATGTTGGAAGAAAAACCCGAGAGCTCATATACATCGTCAGAGAATTCAAAAACGGAAAGCAAATCGGCGGGCTGCACCACGAGGCGGATAAAGCGCGCCGTAGCTTCGTTTTCAAATCTCGTGTCCTTCGTGGTGCTCAGGCTCGAATCCACCATCAAGGCAAGCTCGAGCGGGCGGTTTGTCTGCGTCTCAAAGCGATCGATTTTCTGCTCCACGCCATTTTCGTACAATTTGAACGCCGATTCCGGCAGGTCTGCGACGGGCTTTCCACTCGCATCGAGCACGGTAGCGGGCACGGTGACGACATCGGTCTCAACGCGAATTCGATTTTGCCGCCGTGCGGTTGTCTGCGCGCTCCCCACGGAGGCACACGAAAGAAAAGAGGCCGCGAGGGCCGCGCAGAATGTCGCGGGTCGAATCATCTAGGGTGTAGATGAGCTTCCGGGCAAAAAGGCTTCCGCGGATGGTTTTTCGCCATCGGCCCAGACGGCGCCGTCGGCGAAATATTCCCTCTTCCAGATCGGCACAGTGCGTTTCAACGTGTCGATTCCATAGCGGCATGCGTCGAACGCCGCGCCTCTGTGTGCCGCGCTGACGCCAATGAGCACGCTGGTCTCGCCAATCTCCAGACGTCCGAGGCGGTGCACCATCGCCAAACGGTCAATCGCAAATTGCTCGCGCATCTTCGCGCCGATCTGCTGCATTTTTACGAGCGCCATCACTTCATACGCTTCGTACTCGAGGTATAGAGTTTGTTTTCCGCGCGAATGGTTGCGAACGATGCCTTCGAAAACAATCGCAGCGCCGTCTTCAGGCGCTTTCAAGCTGGCGAGAAGTTCCTCGGTGGGAATCCGCTCGTGTACAATTCTGTAAATGTCCTCGACAATACCCGTCTGCTGACCGCCGCTCACTGGCGGCAAAAACGCAACTTCGTCACCGGCGCGGATACGCGAATCCCAGGGCGCGTACTCGTGATTGATCGCGGCGGCGACTGAATCTTTGAATTGCGCGAGCCGGGGAAAATCGGCCGCGTAATTTGCAAACACGTCTTCCAGGCGTGCGCCTTCCGGAGCCACGCAGCCGTCCTCGGCCTTGCCTACGATTTCCTTTAGTTGCCCAAAAAAAAGCACGCGCACCAGCATCCCTGCATTCTATATTGACCGGGCCATTGCCGCTATCACTGTGTAAGATGCAACGGAAAGGAGCAAGAGTTAGACACGATGAAACTTGGTCCCTGGGGTTATGACCTCAGCGAACTGTTCGGCTGTCCGGCACGAGGTCCTCAGTGTAGAAAAGTATTATGTTGTGGATTGCCTTCCCCTTTTCGTCGACCAACGTTAGATGTAATCTCTTTTTCTTGGGAAGCGATTGTTCCAATTGTAATTCCGTACGGTAGGTTCCCTGAATGACGAGATATAATGTCGCCATTCTCTCGGCGAGAGGCATGATCGGCTCAAAAGTAGCCCCTCCCGTCATCGCCACTAGCCTCTTCGCGTCAGTCACCGCCGACTCGCCGGGACCGAGATCGCCTAGACGCAGCTGAACCGCGGTTTTACTGGACGCAAGTGCAAGAAAGACTCGCACCTGCCTTCGTTCGAGTTCAGGACATATCGAACCCAAGGGGAGCTTGCTGTCCGCCGCGTCATTTCCTGTCAACCGACCATCGGAGAAAAACACAATGGAATCGCCAAATCCCATCGTTTGGTTTGGCTTGTAAAGAATCGCCGCTATAGCATCACCCGCAAATGTCATGTCGCCGTAGACGTGATTCGCTTGTTTCGAACCGGGGCTGGGCAGACTTTGAATGGCAGCGCGAATGGATGCAAAGTCGTGTGTGAATGGCACGATCTCCTTTTCTCTCTCTGCGAAAACATCCAAGGCAATCCAATCCTCAGGAGATACCTGTTCCAAAAACGCATTCGCCAGTTCCCTGGCTTTATCCCAGGCCGATGGATCTGATTCTTCGCGCATGCTGCCGCTGACATCAAGCAGCAGGATGATGTGACGTGGACCTGCGTCCAACGTGACCTTGTCCACCCTCCCATTAATGCCTCTCACGCGCAAATTTTGAGCTGTCAGGCCGCCGACCACCCGGCCATCGTGCGTCATCGCAACAAGAGGTATCGTTCGGACCTCCCTGATTTGCGAAAATGCGGGTGGAGGAACGGTGAAAATCGCCAGGAGCAACGCAAAGGAGTACGTCGCGGTGAGTCGTTTCATACGTAAACACCAACCCGCATTTACTTGGGCAGAAGATACCCAGTTTCTCATCTCCGCGCAAGCTTGACGCACGGACTGTGACGCCGTAACGTAAGCGTAATTCGTGGGCGTGACGATGTAGACTTGAGGTTGCGACTGAGATCTCTACGGTAAGGGGCGTGGCGTGAAAATTCTTATCTCGGGCTCGTCGGGGATGGTGGGCAGCGCGCTGGTGAATTCGTTGCGCGCCGACGGCCATTCCATCGCGCGGTTGGTTCGCTCCGGCTCGCCTTCGCAGTCGGGTCCCGCTGCTGAGAATATCCGCTGGGAGCCGCCGACAGGCTCGATCGACTTTGCAGGAATGGAAGGCGCCGACGCGCTCGTGCATCTGGCCGGCGCGTCCATTGCCGACGGCCGCTGGACTCCCGCGCGGAAGCAGATTCTGCGCCGCAGCCGCGTCGACGCGACTCGCCATCTTGTCGCGGGCCTTGCGCAACTGAAACAGAAGCCGCGCGTACTTGTTGCAGCGTCGGCCATTGGTTACTACGGCGACCGTGGCGACGAAACGCTCACCGAATCCGCCGCGCCCGGCAATGATTTTCTTGCGCAAATTTGCCGCGATTGGGAAGCGGAAATCGCGCAAGCCGAGCGACTGGGCATTCGCACGGTGATGCTGCGTTTTGGAATCATTCTTGCCACGAATGGTGGCGCGCTTAAGCGCATCCTCGTTCCATTTCGCTTGGGCGTGGGCGGGAGGCTCGGCAACGGGCGCCAGTGGATGAGCTGGATTACGCTCGACGAAGTCATTTCCGTGATTCGTTACGCAATCGAAAACGATTCCATTCGCGG
>DATNDO010000229.1:0-6029 GCA_035606955.1 Candidatus Angelobacter sp. | reverse complement strand
TAGACGCGTCCGTTGAGGGCAGCCAGTCCCGTGTAATCTCCCAGGAATA
Organism: Candidatus Angelobacter sp.; assembly: GCA_035606955.1. GTDB lineage: Bacteria > Acidobacteriota > Terriglobia > Acidiferrales > UBA7541 > DAHUXN01. Next base: position 5,980 of record DATNDO010000229.1, on the reverse strand, counting down.
CGCCAGTGGCGTTGAAGGCCTGCGTGGTCCAGGCATAATTTTGGAAAGTTTGGCCGGCGTCGGTCGAACGGGCCAGCGTGACGGTTTCGTTTCTATTCTGTGGATCGCCGCGGCGGTCGTAAAAGACAACGTCGGCGGAACCGTCAGACGGATCCACGGCCAGCCACTGAAAAAATTGATCCTCTCCATTGTGAACCCCATCGCTGTTGACGCGAACCGCGGGGCTCCAGCTTTTGCCGTGATCCGCAGAGGTGGAGCAAAAAACATCAACGTCGCCATTGCGGTAATCGCTCCAAGTTACGTACAGGCGGCCGCCTTTTGCGCCGCCACGAGGATCGATGGCGATTTGCGGGAAACCGTTAGTGCGAGACAACGCTTCGATGGTGAACATTATGGGAGCCGTATCGATTATGTTGCGCGTCCGCGTGAATGTGCGGCCGCCGTCACGAGAAGTCGTGAAGACAATGTGATTTCCATCTCCCCAGACGGCGTAGAAAGTGCTGTCCGGACCGACCACGCCTGCAAAACCTTCGAGCGCGCCGTTGTCATCACGCGGCAGACCAGGATGGTTGTCAATTTCGATTGGCTGCGACCATGTTTTTCCGTCGTCGGTGGAGCGGACAAGCATGAGCTCCGAATCTTTAATGGTCCAACGCGTCCAGCCGATGTAAAGATTGCCAGCGTATGGACCGTGACTGTTGTCCGCCACAATGTACGGCTTATCTTCCCAAGGAACGTCTGAGCGATCGGGTTGGACGCTGACGGGGATGTCGTCTGCTTCCCAATTTGCGCCACCGTCGAGCGAACGCCGGATGTGAAGACCATTTCTGGAGGAATTGTGTCCCCAATAATTAAAACTGCCGAGTTTGTCGAAGGCCATGAAGCAAATAATGGCGTGGCCTTTGTTGTCGTAGGTGACGGATACGTCGCCGGAGACGCGATAGTCGGCTGGGGCGATACCGGAAGCGATGGTCCAATGCTTGCCGGCATCGGCGGAATAGGCGATGTGCGCGTTGTCTTGATAAGCGGCCGCGACCTGCTGAGGGTTGTTGGGGTTGATTGCGATCGAAGGCTCCGAGAAAAAGCCGGGATCGGCGGTGATGGTGGTGACTTCCGAACCGGGAGGCTGCCGAAGAGATTGGGCGTTTGCGGCAAGCGCAAAAAATCCCAGAGACAGAACCGTCAGCGTGTGCCGAAATATGTGTGCGTTGGCAATTCGATGAGAGCGACACAAAAAAAACATGGAGCCTCCGATTCTCAAGCGTGCTTGCGCGCGGTCATACGACGAAGAATGCCGCGTAAGTAGAAGAAGGCTTGCAATATAGCGCAGTGCATATATTATGCAAGCCGTTTGTCGCCCTTGCGGCCGCGGATGGGTTTACCGTGTCCGCGAGCAGATCCTGAGACACTAGGAAAGCCTGAATGAGCTCGGACGTGAACTCTCCCGCAGTCACCCGACCAACGCCAAATGCGGGTCCGACGTTTGCCCGAGGACTGGGGCTCTTTGATTGCGTGATGGTGGTTGTTGGCGTGATGATCGGGTCGGGAATTTTCATCGTTTCGGCCGACATGGCTCGCCAAATCGGCAGCGCCGGTTGGTTGCTGGTGGCGTGGGCTTTTGCGGGCGTGCTTACGGTGGTTGGGGCGCTTTCTTACGGCGAGTTGGCGGCGATGATGCCACGCGCGGGCGGTATGTACATTTTCTTGCGCGAAGCATTTTCACCGTTGTGGGGATTTCTTTATGGATGGACGCTGTGCACCGTGATTCAAACGGGAACGATTGCGGCGGTCGCGATTGCGTTCGCGCGTTTTTCGGGCGTCCTTTTCCCGCGGATATCCGAAGACAATTATTTGATTCATCCCATCCACGTTTCAAGCGGATACGCATTTTCGCTCTCGACGGCACAGCTTTTGGCGATTGCGATGATTGTTATTCTGACGTGGACGAACAGCCGCGGCCTGGAATACGGCAAAATTGTTCAGAATGTTTTCACCGTGGCGAAAACGGGCGCATTGCTGGCTCTGATTGTACTGGGATTCACTGTGGGTTTGAATCTCGATGTAGTCCGGCAAAACTTTACACACGCGTGGACGGCCGTTGGCGTGACGCCGGTTGCTTCGGGAGTGAGCGCCGTGACCGCGTTCGGACTATTCGCGGCGATTTGCGTGGCACAAACAGGGTCTTTATTTTCTGCGGACTCGTGGCACGACATTGCGTTCACGGCGGGAGAAGTGAAGGATCCGAAAAAGAATTTGCCGCGCGCGCTGGCCATGGGAACCATTATTGTTATCGTTCTCTATCTACTCGCAAACGTGGCGTACCTGGTTGTGCTGCCACTTTCCGCGATTCAACATGCGCCATCGGACCGCGTGGCAACGGCAATGTTGCAGAGGATTTTTCCGGTGGCGGGCGCGGCGCTGATGGCGGCGGCTATCATGGTTTCGACCATCGGGACAATCAACGCCCTCACACTGGCCGGCGCGCGGGCCTACTACGCGATGGCACGCCACGGGCTGTTCTTTCCCGCAGCAGCGCGACTCAATCGCGCGCGCGTCCCTGCACATGCGCTGTTGATACAAGGGCTCTGGGCTGCGTTTCTGGTTCTGCCGCGCACGTTTGACCCGGTGACACAGCAGTACGGGAACCTCTACAGCAACTTGCTGAATTACGTGATTTCCGCAGCGCTGATTTTCTACATTTTGACGATTGCGGGAATCTTTCGGCTGAGGATTATCCGGCCCAACGCTGAACGGCCCTACCGCGCTGTGGGATACCCGTGGCTTCCGGTCATTTATATCCTGGGTGCCGGAGCCATTCTGGCGCTGCTTTTCACTTATCGCGCGTCAACGACCTGGCCGGGGCTGGTGATCGTACTTTTGGGGATTCCGGTGTACGGCGTGCTGTCCCGTTCCGCGGGGATGCGGGAAGTTCATGACGCGGAATCGAGCCCGGAATCGGCCTAGGCCGAGGGTGCGGAGTTGCCGGGACGCCGATTCGAGTGTGGAATATGTACTGAAAATGGTATAAATCCTATCCGAGTTAATAAATAATATGATATCTTCTGCGGTGATTTGGGACGATTGGCTCTGTTATCCGAGTCGATTGCTTATAAGCCTATGAATCCAAAGGTCGAAGGGCAAGCAATCAAGGCACCCGGCAATGGCATACCCCGGACGTCGCTCGCTTCCGCCGTGGCGGATAAACTGCGCGAGATGATTATTCGGGGCGGGATTCAAGAGGGAGAGCAGTTGCGGCAGGACGCGATTGCGTCGGATTTTCAGGTGAGCCGCATTCCCGTCCGCGAGGCCATGCGCCAGTTGGAAGCGGAGGGACTGATTACCATCGTGCCGCATCGTGGCGGCGTTGTCTCTGCGCTTTCGCCGGAAGAAATCGAAGAGCTATTTGATATTCGCGTTCTGCTCGAGAGCGAGGTATTGAAACTCTCCATACCAAATCTCACTGAAGACGATTTCAAGGAAGCGGAAGCGATACTGCAAAAGTACGAAAAGGCGCTGTGGAAGGAAGAGGAAGTAGGAACCTGGGGCCGTTTGAACTGGCAATTTCATTCCACGCTGTACTCGCGGGCCAACCGTCCTCGCTTCATGTCGATGATTCAAACAATCAATAACAACGGGGACCGCTACACGCGGCTGCAACTCTACTTGACGCACGCATTTGAACGCGCCAAAGAGGAACATCGCATGCTTCTGGAACTGTGCCGCAAGCGAGATGTTTCCGCCGCATGCGAGTTATTGCAACGCCACATCCACAATGCGGGAAGCACACTGAAAGAATTTTTGAAGCAGCGCCGCGCGTAATTCGCCCGACTCTCGCCTATATTTCTCAGACCCTCTCGCCGATCAGACCGACACCATTTCTTGTCGCCGGTCGTTTCCTTGCGCCGAGCGCTCCCCGATTCCTTTATCGGGTCGCGCTGCTCGCAGCAGCGACCGGCGGCATCGCAGCGGTTAGCGGCGTAATTCCCTGCTGCGTCAATGTGCGATCGAAAGCGGGAAGTTGTTGGGTCATCAGGTTCTGATAATCCGCGGTCGCCTCCGATAGACTCTTTTCGATGTTCTGGAGCACTTCGAGCGACGCAGGGGTTGGAGCAAAATCCGCGCCGCCTGCCACATCTCCCGCGCCGGTACCCACTTCTCCGTTGAGCCAGATTAGATTCAGATAGACCTTGTAAGCATCCGTGTAATATTTGTCGTCGCTGTTCGCCTGCTCGCGCGTGAGCAGCTTGAACTCGACGGATTGCATTTTCTGATCCATTTGCTGAACGGATTTGCGCAAATCGGCCTTACTCTTCTGATCGGCAAGCATCGCGTTCACATCTTCGAGTTGCTTTCGCATCCACTCGATACGGTTGACCATGTCTGAGGTATGGGTGATGTCGTCGCGAATGCGAAGAAGAGCTTTCACGGAGGCGTCGATATCCGCGTCCGAGCTTGGCGCATGAGGATCTTTGAGAATCGTGAGCGGCTGAGTGAATGTTTGGCCATTGACCGTGAGCCGCAAAGTGTATTTGCCGGGCGCGACGATGGGACCGACCTGCGCGCCTTCAATTCCCCAGTGCGTGACGGGGCGTGAATCTTTGCCTCGGAAACGGGGCTCCTCCCAGATGTGGGGATTGTCGGGAGCCGCGGTGCGAAGCGCGATCACGTGAGGAGGTTCGTAACGCAGATCCCAGGCCGTTCGATTCATGCCAGCCTTTCCCGGAGCCTTCAGCTTGCGAATCACGGTGTTGTGCTCGTCGAGAACTTCAATGTCGACTGGCTCCTTTGTCGCGGACTTGAGGGAGTAATCGAGGATCGCCCGCCCGCCGCGGACAAAACGGTAGGTGGCGCGCGGCGCGAAGAATCGCACAGCGGCGTCGGAATGATCCTTTGCCATCTGCTCTAAGGGGGTGATGTCGTCCAAAATGTAAAGTCCGCGGCCATATGTGGAGACGACGAGATCGTGGAATTGCTTTTGCACGACAGCCCAAGAAACGGTGGCGTGCGGAAGGCCGTCGTCGAGAACTTTCCAGTGACCTCCATCGTCAGACGAGTAAAACAAGTCATTTCCTGTGCCGGCGAAAAGGAGACCTTTGCAATTCGGGTCTTCGGCGACAACGCGGACGTAAGACAATTCATTCTTAGGCAGATCGCTTGAGATTTGCGTCCAGCTCTGGCCGAAATCCGTAGTCTTATAAACATAAGGATCACGGTTGTCCATCAAGTGAAAATCGATTGAGACGTACGCGGTACCGGCTTCGAAATGCGAAGGCTCGATGCTCGTAACGGCGCCCCAAGCGGGCAATCCGGAAATATTTTTCGTGACGTTGTTCCAGTGGCCGCCGCCGTCCTTCGTGTACCAGACCTGCCCGTCATTTGTGCCGGCCCAGATCAGGCCTTTCTGGACTTGCGAGGGCGCGATGGCGAAAACGACTTCGCCATAGAATTGGCCGAGGTTGTCTCCAACGATGCCGCCGGAGGAAACGATTCTGCTGGGATCGTTTGTCGAAAGGTCAGGACTGATGACAGACCAATGCACGCCACCGTCGCTGGTTTTGAAAATCACCTGGCAGCCGTAGTAGACGGTCTTGTTATCGAAGGGATCGATCGCGAGCGGCGGCGTCCAATGACAGCGGTATTTTGCGTCATTTGGCGCAGAATCCAGTGTGTGAATCCAAGGACTGACGGAACGGGCCATCTTGGTTCGTGCATCCCAGACCGTTACTTCATTCCCGTAGCAAGTGGCCCAGACGATATTGGGATCGGACAGATCCGGCAGAGTCCAGCCGGACTCGCAGCCGCCCATGGCATGGTCCCAACCGGGCTGTTCGCCGCCGCCGAAAGCGAATCCAAATGATGTACTTGGCCCGCGCATGTTGCCGTCGTCCTGCATATTGCTGTAAACGTCGTAAGGAATTTGATTGTCGACGGCGACGTGATACATCTGCCCGATGGGCAAGCTGACGCGATTGAATCCGCG
>DATNDO010000228.1:0-6314 GCA_035606955.1 Candidatus Angelobacter sp. | reverse complement strand
TTTCCCGACCGTAATCCTGGAATTTTTGATCTGCCGCTTTGTTTTCCACATGCCCACGTGGGGCAATTTGTGGGCCGTATTTTTGCTGGTGTCCATCGGCGCCGCAACTTTCTCCGCGATGGGACTGATTGTTGCGAGCGTAACGAATGACATGCAGGAAACCACCGTCATCAACAATATCATTTGGTCCCTGTTCCTTTTTCTTTCGGGAGTCACGATTCCGGTGGCGTTTATGCCCGGCTGGGTGCAGAAGCTCACGCTGTTTTTGCCTGCGACGTATCTAGCCACGGGACTCGAAGGGGCCATGCTGCACGCCGCCAGCTTCAGTGAAATTCTCGAAGTTACCATCGCGCTGGCGCTCAGCCTGCTTGTTGCTTTCGAAGTTTCCCGCCGCCTATTTCGCTGGGAGCCCGAGGAGAAAATTCGCGGCAAAGCCAAGCTATGGGCCGTCGCTGCGCTGATTCCGTTCCTCCTGCTGGGAGGTTGGGAACTGACCCGCGGCCACCTCCTCCGGGAAATCAATCATCAGTTCCAAATGATCGACCAGCGCGCCGCGCCGTCGGCTGCGTCGCCGCAAAAAAAGACTCGGTGACTTTTTCGCCAGGCGAAGTCGGTTCGCGGAAAAATGGGATCCGCATCACATCGAGGGTGCGGCCAAATTGGTCGGCCTGCGCTGCGGCGCGCTCATTTCGCTTCACCGACAACGAAAATTCCGTATGCTATAATGCGCACGTTCGCTGGATGACCTCAAAACGCGCCCGCGGGGAGCAGCAATGAGCCTGAAGAAAACCGAAAAAATCTGGCACAACGGAAAATTTATCAACTGGGACGATGCGCAAATCCACGTTGTGTCCCACGTAGTCAGTTACGGCACAGCCGTTTTTGAGGGCATTCGTTGCTATAAGACCAAGCAAGGTCCAGCCGTCTTCCGTCTCCGCGAACACATGGAACGCCTTCGCAACTCCGCGCACATTTACCGCATGGACTTCCCTTTTTCCGTCGATGACACTTGCCAGGCCGCGCTAGACCTCGTCCGCACGAATCACATGGACTCCTGCTACATCCGGCCGATCGTGATGCGTGGCTACGGCGAAGCAGGCGTGAATCCGTTCTCCAATCCGATTGAAGTTTACATGGCGTGCTGGGATTGGGGCCGATACCTCGGTGAAGAAGCCATCAAGAGCGGCGTCGACGTTTGCGTCAGCTCGTGGAATCGTTCCGCGCCGAATACATTGCCGCAAATGTCCAAAGCCGCGGCCAATTACATGAACTCGCAGCTCATTCGCATGGAAGCCATGGTGAATGGCTATACCGAAGGTATCGCTCTCGATGTGAACGGCTACGTCAGCGAAGGCTCAGGCGAGAATGTTTTCGTCGTGCACAACGGCAAAGTGCTCACGCCGCCGCTCTCGAATTGCGTGTTGCCCGGCATCACGCGCGACACCATGATCACTCTGTGCCAGGAAATGGGCATCCCCGTCGCCGAGCAAGTTCTCCCGCGTGAGATGTTGTACGTCGCCGACGAAGTGTTTTTTGCGGGAACCGCGGTCGAAGTCACGCCCGTGCGCTCAATCGACAAAATCAAAGTCGGCAACGGCGCGCGCGGCCCCATCACCAAAAAGCTTCAGGACGAATTCTACGCCCTCACCGGAGGCACGAAAGAAGATCATCACGGCTGGCTCACGCCGGTCCCGGCCCCCGCCACGGTCGCCGTCCGCTAAGACGGAGCGACTTGAGGGCGTCATTCTGAAGGCACACGCACGTCAGTTGTCGCCTGGATTTACTGCCTTGAATGCCACCGCCGCCACCGCTCCGCCCGCGAAATTCGCCGCCAAATAAATCCAGATGCTCGACCACGCCGACAGACCCATGATGGAAATCCCCACCGCGACCGCAGGATTGAATACGCCGCCCGAAATGCCGCCCACCGCGTAGACTCCCGCCGTCACCGTGAAACCAATGGCCAGTCCGTAAAACGAATTTCCGGCAGTCCCTTTTGCGAACGCCGTGTTCAGCACCACGAAAACCAGCGCGAACGTAAACAAGAACTCCGCCAGCAAGACCGGCAATAGCGGCAGATTCATCGGCACCACCTGAACTCCCGCCTTCAGATACTCCACCGCTAGCGCTGCAAGCACCGCGCCGACGAGCTGCGAGATCACGTACCCCGCGACATATTTTGTTTCAATTTTCCCGCGCATCCATATTGCGAGAGTCACCGCAGGGTTGTAGTGCGCGCCGGAGATATGTCCGCCCGCGAAGACCATCACCATCAGTGCCGCTCCAATCGCTAACGGCGCCATCGTCCCGCCTGTGTTCCCCACCACCGTGCACCCAATCGTGAATACCAGGAAGAATGTCCCCACAAGTTCGGTGATGTACTTGTTCATCCAAATTCCTCCTCAGTGTGAGATTTGCCGGACTGTGGGCCCGGTTTCGCTGCGCAAGATACCACGGAACAACAATTCTCGCAGCAGCGCCGGCAGCTTCGGTATTTTCAATCAACGGCGGCATCCGCCTTGCCGTGACACTCCTGCTCAACCCGCTTCGGGATTTCGCGCCGCCCTGTTAGAATCGCGGACCTGCCTGCTTCGGCGGGCTTGCTACAATCGGGCCGAGCCTCCGGGAGGAACATGTACCGCATCTGGCAGAAACTGCTCGCCGAATTTTTCGGCACCTTCTTCTTCGTGTTTTTCTCCGTCGGCGCAGTTTGCGTCGACGCGAGCCTGCGCTCTTCCGGGACTGGCGGCCTGGGACTCATCGGCATCGCTCTTGTGCGCGGCCTCACCTTTGCGATCTTAATTTATGCGCTCGTGAACGTCTCCGGTGCACATCTCAACCCGGCCATCTCCATCGGCTGCTGGGTCACGCGAAAACTCGGATCGATTAGCGCGCTGTTTTATTGCGTCGCGCAGATTCTTGGAGCCATTTTAGCGGCGCGCATCGTCGCGCAATTTGTTCCCGAGCAGGTCTGGCGCTCGGTTTTAATGGGAACGCCCGATCTCGCCGCGAGCTTTTCGCGCACTCAGGGCATTCTGCTCGAAGGCCTGCTGACGCTCTTCCTCGTATTCATTTTTTTCGGCGCCGTTGCCGAAGCGAAGGATTCTCTCGCGCGTTCCGGAAGCTTCGTGGCGGGACTTGCGCTCTTTGTCGGCGTGATTGTCGGCTCGCCATATACGGGCGCCTCGATGAATCCGGCCATGGCGCTCGGAACCGCGATCGTTGCGCATCATTGGAACAACCACGGTGTCTACTGGGCGGGTCCGCTGCTCGGCGGAGTGATTGGCGCGTGGCTTTATCATATTCTTTTCGCGCGCGAGTCCTGATTCCTTTCGTCGCTGCATCCGGTCGGAACAACGCGCCGCTTGCTGCTCTCCGAACGTGCCTTACCCTCGGCATCAGATATTAGGCATTCAGCCCGCGCTGTTGTTGCATTCCAGGCAATCGCGCCGCGACGGGTGATTGCCCCCTCCTATTTCGCATGCTAGGTTGATCGCATATTCCTGAAAGTGAGACCAAGCAATGGCCGTTGCGATTGATGACCTTTTGCGCCGCGCTGTCGAAAACAAAGCGTCCGACTTGCATCTGAAGGTCGGCAACCATCCCTATCTGCGCGTCGACGGCATCTTGCAGCCCGTCGCCGACGTGCCACGCATTACGCCGGAAGAAATGCTGTCGATGGCCTTCAGCATGATGACCAACCGGCAAAAACAAAAGTTCAAAGAGACAGCCGAACTCGACATGGCGTACGGAGTCGCGGGCCTCGGCCGCTTCCGCGTCAACGTTTTTCAGCAACGCGGCAACGTCGGCATGGTCCTGCGCGTGATCCCCACGAAAATTCGCACCATCGAGGAACTGAACCTTCCGCCTGTCATCGACAAAATTTGCGAAGAGCAACGCGGTCTCGTCCTCGTAACGGGAACCACCGGTTCTGGTAAGTCGACCACCCTTGCGGCTATGATCGACCGCATCAACTCGATCCGCGCGGAACACATCATCACCATCGAAGACCCTATCGAATATTTGCATCGCGACAAAAAGGGATTCATCAACCAGCGCGAAGTCGAGGTCGATACTTCCACTTTCTCCACCGCGCTGCGTGCCGCCCTTCGTCAGGACCCCGACGTGATTCTCGTCGGCGAAATGCGCGACCTCGAAACCATTTCCACGGCTTTGCTCGCCGCGGAGACCGGCCACATGGTTTTCTCGACTTTACACACGTTGGATGCAACCGAAACAATTCAGCGCATCATCGCGGTTTTCCCTCCGCCCGAGCAAAAGCAAATTCGCTTGCAGCTCGCGTCAACGCTGAAAGCCGTGGTCAGCCAGCGCCTGGTGCGCAAGAGCGACGGCGTCGGCCGAGTCCCCGCCGTCGAAGTATTGATTTCCACGGGATACATTCGCGATTGCATCATCAATCCCGATAAAACGCGCCTGATTCGCGACGCGCTCGCCGCCGGCACCAGCCAGTACGGCATGCAGACATTCGATCAGTCCATCTTCGATTTGTATTCGAAGAATTTGATCACGCTCGAAGAAGCGCTGATTCGCGCCAGCAATCCGGACGAATTCAAGCTGCGCATCCAGGGTATTCGTTCCTCCGCCGACGCCGCGCGCGAGGAAATGGAACGCACCATGACGGAATTTGAACGCACTGGCCCGCGCCGCTAAGAGCAGCGGTGGAATAAACTTTCGAGGACGAAAATGCGGTCAGCGATTCCCAAGCAAGCCTGGTACACGTTCTTCTTCGGAGTGCGGGGCCTGCTGCGTTTGTTCGTCGCCATGCTGGCGTTTTCCTACACGATTTTTGTTTGCAAATTTGTTGGCTCCGACGACGGTTCCCCCTTCTCGCGCTTGACCAACGCAATTACCATTGCCGCTGACCGTTGGGAAATCCTTTTGCTTTTCACCGGGCTTTTTTCAATCGCGCTCTGGTTTGGATTCCACAGTGACGTCGAGCCTCGCGGCTGGGGCCTCTACCGCATGTTCTCCGAAGAATGCGAAGACTACGATTGGTGGGGCCGCCGCATCGAAGGCAAGCGCCGCCAGTAATACCCTAGGCTCGGTCAGGGCACGGCTTCAGCCGTGCCGTAAACTCTCTCAAAATCTGCGCGGCTTTAGCCGCTGAGGTTCGCTCCCTCCCCGCCGCCGCATCTCGATCACCAACTATTGTCATCCCGAACCCGATCGCCGGGTTTTGGCGAACGGGGTGAGGGATCTGCTTTGGCTTTGGCTTTGGCTTTGGCTTTGGCTTTGGCTTTGGCTTTGGCTTTGGCTTTGGCTTTGGCTTTTGCCTTTGCGGGTGCCCCATCCTGAGCGGTGTTTGCGAAGGGTGGGTCTTTGTGTTCTCGGCTAGCTCACAAACACAACAGCTTCGCCCTTGCTTCTGCTCTTGGGGCTTCGGCCTTCTTGCTTCTTGCCTCTCGCCTTCACTCTCGACTCTCACTTGTCACCAACGCCGATTGGTTGCCCTTCACTAGCCACTCGTCACTCGCCGCTCGCCACTCATCACTTGTCACTGCCTTGATGCTATCCTCTTCCCGTGCGCTCCTCCTCCCCGCGAAAACATTCCACCGAACCTGAGCTTTACGCCGTCGCGCTTCGAGCCCTGATGCGCCGCTCGTATTCCGTCCACGAAATGCGCGAATATCTCGCGCGCCGCGCGGAAAGCGAAGAGCACGTCGGCGTCGTGCTGAAAAAACTGAAAGAATTCCAATATCTCGACGACGCGCGTTACGCCCGCGACTATGCGCGCATTCACGCGCAGCACCGTCACCAAGGCAAATTCCGGATCGCGCGCGAACTCCGCGCCCGCGGAGTCTCAGACAAGCACATTGAGGCCGCTCTCGAAGCCGTCTTCGCCGAAACGGACGAGGCAACATTGGTGCGTTCCCGTCTCGAGCGCCGCCTCCGCCACATCAAAGCCCCGCTTGACGACCCCCTTAATCAAAAGACACGCGCCTCCCTCTATCGCAACCTGCTCCGCGCCGGCTTTTCCTCCGACGTGATCCGCGCCGAACTCCGCGCCGCCACAAAAGCCGCCGCCGGAGTCGATGATTCTGTTGAGGAGGAGTCCTGATGAGGAAAATGACCATGCTTGCATTCCTTCTGGTTCTTGCAGGTCTCGCGGGTTGCCGTCGCACCGCGCCGCTTGGCGAAGGTACGCCAACGCTCGCATTAACGAGTTCGAGCATTCGCAGCGGCAACATAGAAAAGCAATGCACCTGCGACGGCGGAGAAACTTCACCGGCGTTGGCATGGACCGCGCCACCGGCGCAGACGCAGAGTTTTGCGCTCATTGTCATCGACCGCGA
>DATNDO010000179.1:0-15127 GCA_035606955.1 Candidatus Angelobacter sp. | reverse complement strand
CTCGTTTTCCAGTATGAAATCGCTTGAATTGGAAAATATGGAACATGAACGGTCTGTACTTGCGGTCGCTTAGTTATGTACAATCAGCAAGCTAGAGAAAACGGCGGGAGTGGTTCAGTGGCAGAACGCTAGCTTCCCAAGCTAGAAATGAGGGTTCGATTCCCTTCTCCCGCTCCAACGAATTAAACGGGTTGAGCGAACGCTCCATTTTCCATATTTTCCAAGACCACATTCGCTCTCGAACTTCTTAGTACCAGCCCGCTCACCTTGGCAGATTTCGGCCTACTTCTCGACCCCTAACGAGATTCATGATCGCAGTCCCGTTTGCGTGACCGGCGCACCGTGAACAAGGTGCTTGCCGCCGGGTGGTGATTTCCACGGAGTACAACGGAGAAATGCTCACGCGAGCGACTGACCATCTTTTCCGCGATCCGTTCCTTTGGCGTGGATATATGGCGTGATACTATACGCTAGATTTCGAAGAGAGGCTTGACGGTGACCGCGACTCCACAGTTCCATAGAAACCCTGCTAAAGATCATGTGAGTTCCAGGAAACGATTGGTTTTGGAATGCAACAGATTTGGCTCTGGCCAGTTTATGTTGGCGTGATTAGTTGTGCAGTACCTCTTCGTATGGAGTATGGCAGCTCGCAATCCAGGATTTCAGATTGCGACCTTCCTTGGTCCCGCATGATACCAAAAATCAGGAGCTGAGCGTGGCAACCACCGAAACCCAGTTATCGCCTACTTCCCCGGTTCCAGCAGCGTATGACCGTCACATGGAAGATATCGGGTACATGACCTGCATGACACTCGTGATGCTCGGCAATTATGCGCAAACGGGCCATTTTGGTGGCCCTCTGGCCTACACACCGTATAACGTTGCTGTGCATCTCGCCGGACCGGAGCTAGGCGGTCTACGCTACGACTACCGCCGTCCCAAGCATCCTTACGCGGATAAATTCATGCTGGCCGGGGGGCATTGTGTTCCGACCTCCTACGCCCTGTGGATGATCATGGGTCAGGCCTTGGTGCGGAAGTTCGAGATGACCGGCGACCAGCGCTACAAAGTAGATCCGAATGTCGCCATGCTGCCGGTGGATGCCCTTGGATTTCGCCGGGGCGCAGGCGCCCTCAAAACGCTCTTGCCAAGCTTGGGACTGGGAGATCACCCTCTGTTTGCTCAAGCCAAGGAGCGCGGTATCCGCGCTCTGGCCGGCCATGCCGAATCGACAGATCTTACCAATGATGTGAATGGCGGACCTTCCGGCGTTGGCATCGCTACAGCCGCCGGGAAAGCCGCATTCTGGGATTTCGTGGGCGCCCCAAGTTCCCCCAAAGTCATTGCCTTCGAGGGCGAATTTGCGATGACCGAGGGCCATGCTCAAGAGTTGAAGACACAGGCGCTCGCGCTGCAAGTCGGCAAACGCTTGCGGATTCTCTTGTCCGACAACAACAGCGGCATTGACGACTCGCTGCGCGGCGGCGTTATTGCCGAAAAATATGACCGCTACAGGGTCGTCGATCAATGGACTTCGTATGGTTGGAACGTGTTCACAATGGACGACGGCCACGATTACGGGCAGATCGTGGCCGTGCTGAAAGCCATGGAGGAATGGGATCCGGCGGATCGGCGTCCGATGATAGCGATTGGCAAGACCCTCAAGGGCTACTGGCCCGGGGCGATCCACAAGGAGATCCCCAATTATGGCCCGCAGGTGCTTGGCTACGCCAGCCATCCTTATTCACTTAAGATGAACGCAGCCTATTTTGTCGCCCTGGCAGAAACGTTTGAGCGCCACTATGGTGTCGAATTCAGCGGCATCCGTCAGGGGCCAGTGACGGATCCCAGAGAGCGCCTGATCCAGTTCAAGACCAACATTGACATTGTCATGTCGGTGCTTGACCGTAATGGCTTGGGCGACTGGCTGGCGGACCGGTTGGTATCGATTGGCGATGCAGTGAAGGATGAGATTCCCGTTCGCATTGATGTCCGGCACGATCCCTTTCTTGATGAACGCTTGCGAGTCGCAAATTTGCCGCGCGAACCACAACAGCTTTCGGTAACGAATCCAATTTCGGGAAAACAGAAGGAATTGGGGATTGCTCTGTTTCGCAAACCTGGGGAAGCTGCAGGAGCAAGGCGGGCCATTTCGGAAATCATTAAGTGGACGAATTACGTGACCGATAACCGATTTCTGACCTTAGCCGCCGATCTGTCCGAGTCGATCAACGTCGAGCATGGCAGTTTGTGGGGTCATTATGATCCCGAGAAAAACCCGCTCGGCACGCGCCTGAAGGCTGGCATTCAGGAAGCAGGTAATGTCTCGACCGCTATCGGGCTCGTGAGCCAGAGTGCGTCTGTCGACCCCACGAGATTTGCGGGAGTGTGGGCCCTCAGTGGCACCTACGGCGCTTTCACGCCGCTGATGTACACTCCCGCCCGCGTGTGGAGCCAACAGAACCAGGACAGCAAGTTTCGTATGGGGGTGCTTCACATTTTGGCAGCGCATTCCGGACCGGAAACAGCTGCGGATGCCCGTACTCACTTCGGCATTTTCGCACCACAGGTATGGAAGCTCTTTCCGCAGGGACAGACCATCCATTTGAATTTCTGGGATTACAATGATGTGGCGCCGGGGTATTTTGCCGCAGCGGAGATTGCTGCGCGCGACCCCAAGGTGGGCATTATCATTCTTGAGGTGGCGCGGCCCGATTTTCCGGTGGCCGACCGCAGCCGTTTTGCCGATCCCGATGTCAAAGCCGCCGCCAAGGGGCTTTATGTAATTCGCGATTTTGCGCCGGATCGGCCCCATCAGGGCTACGTGATCGTTCAGGGCGCCAGCGCGACCATGAATGTCGTAAGACAGCTGTCGGACTTGGATGAGCGTGGAATTAACGTGAAAATCATTTGTGCCGTCAGCGAAGAACTGTTCGACAGGCAGTCCGACAGCTACCGCCGAGTTGTGCTGCCCCCCGAAGCCCTTTATGACCTAATGGTGATCAGCTCTGGCACGCGACGTGTCTGGCCTATACGCAACGTCGGCCCTCTCACCGACAAATATTCCCTGACCTCCGATTGGGACAATCAATGGCTGACCGGCGGCCTGGAGTTGGAGGTGATTGCGGAAGCCCATTTGGATCAGGCGTCGATTCTCGCGGGCATTGACCGCTTTGCACAACAGCGTGCCGAGCGCTTAGCGTGCCAGCGCGAATTACTCGAAAATGCACACTGCTAGATGGGCGGGTGAAGCCGGCGTCCTGTAGCGCCGGCGCGGATAGTTTTTCAACACTTCGGCGCGAAACCGAGCTGCGCAAACTCTCTGCTCCCGGCGTGATTTCCGCGAAGTAGGTCGAAGAAATGCTCACGCGACTGACTGACCGCGCTTTCATTTTCCAATTAAGGCCAAGAAGACGAAGCTAAGTGCCGCCGCTCCAAAAATGGATGCGAACCGCACTTACTACCTCACCCGTTCGCAGCCACCGCGCTGGCTGCGCTACCAATGAAATTGGCTTCGGATGGACCGATGGTTTGTTTCTCGAGTTGCTGCACCGAGTCCCACCGGCGCAACTCGCCCGCCTGACGAACCTGATTTGACTCGAGAACCGCGCCGATCCCAGAAAGAGCCTCCGTTGTTTGTCACGTTTGTGCAGCAGGACGAGTCTAATCTCCGGCTCTAGGATTCAACTTCAGCGGGCAGGAGGGGTTCATGCTACTGATCATAATTATTCTGGTGGTGCTTTTGTTTGCTGGCGGTGGCGGCTATTACGGGTACTCAAGATGGGGAACAGGCGGTGGATTGGGAGTGGTTGGCACTGTTCTGGTGATTTTGCTTATTTTGTACCTACTCGGCGCACTGCGGTTTTGAAGAACTCAAGGTTCCCGTGCCCGTACGTATGCTCCGCGCACTGGCTGACAAGAAGAACCATCTCGTGTTTGGCCGTAATTGCAGCGGGCCGTAGGCTTACGCATGGGCACGACTACTTTTCGGTGCGAAATTCTCTTTCGTCAACAACTCCCCGACAGTCTTGATTAATGCGTGTCCACTGCCCGTCTTGGGGAAGACGCGCGCCACACCAGCCTGCGTCGCCGCCAGTGTGGTTTCGGGAGAATCATGAATTGTGTAGAGGATAACAGGCGCGGAGGGTAGCGTCTTGCCGATTTCTCGCGCGGCCTCTAATCCATCCATAACCGGCATGGCTAAATCGAGAATCACGGCGTCGGGCTTCAATTCTTGCGCCTTTAGCACTGCTTCTCGGCCATCTTTGGCTCCCGCAACTTCCCATCCGCCGTCGCGTTCCAACATGCCGCGCAACAGTTTCCGTACCAGACCATTATCGTCGGCGATCAATATTAGCTTTCGCGCGTGATACGTGGAATCCCGATTATCGCTCGGCTTCCTGCCGTCGCTCATGGCTGATCTTGACCGCGAAGCAGCACAAGCTGTATAGGGTGAACCTCGTATCTTTAGGGCATTTCTTTCCCTACGGTCATTTCTTGGCGAGTCGACTGATTCACTTTTGCAGGACTAACCGAGGCTTAGTTCGTCTTGCGGGCGTAAGGGTAACGAGAGGATTTTTGCGGGTGCGCGCTGCGGTATTCTTCCAGGTCCGTATCCGAAATGCGGTAACTCGACTCCAAAGGATTGTTGGCGTGGCCGGCAAGCTCGCGATGCAGCTTGGTTGAACAAATCGACGGAGCGTCCTGAAAACGCGCGCGATGCGCGTCGAAAGCTTCGTTGGAAATCGACAGCTTGAACGCGCGAATCGCGCCTTCTGAGACGTGCACGTTAAACGTGTACTCGCGGTCGAACGTTTTGACCTTGAAGCCGACATACTGCACGAACAGGTTTTCGGTCACAGAGAAGCTCCCTTTAAGTATGGCAGCAACTGCGCTGCGTTACAGCCAGCTGGTTACCGCCGTCCCCCGCCACGATCACTACCACCGCGGTCACTACCGCCCCGATCTCCGCCGCCACCGCGACCCCCGCGGCCGCCGCCACCACCGCCTCCGTGACCTCCCCGACCGCCTGCGCCTCCGCCTCCGCGGTTACCGAATCCGCCGCGATTTCCGCCGCCTTCGCCGCGCGGCGCTTGCGGACGCGCTTCGTTCACCTGCAGAGCGCGGCCTTCCATCATCGTTCCGTTCAGCTGCGAAATCGCGCGCGCGGAATCCTCTTTGGGCCCGAGCTCGACGAATCCGAACCCCCGCGAACGTCCGGTGCCCATATCGCGAACAACGCGGGCGGACTGCACTTCGAACCCCTGGCTGGTGAACATTTGCTGCAGGCTTTCGTCGGTTACTTCAAACGGCAGGTTCCCTACGTAGAGCTTTGCCATGGAGGGGACTCCTTAAACTGCTATGCCGCAGCGACCTTCCTGGAATTCGCACACCCTGAGAGGCTTTCCCTGAATCCGCTGCCAAACTCTTTCTTTTCGATTCGCTTTACAGGTACTTTGTGGCGGGCCTGGCTTTTTTGAGATGCTAGCGGGAGTCTGCGCGTAGCAAGCTCCCGCTAATTTTGGTCTACTGACTAGAGGCTAGTTACGTTAGCGGCCTGCAAGCCCTTAGGGCCTGACACGACGTCGAATTCGACAGCTTGTCCTTCATTCAGCGATTTGTAGCCTTCCGACTGAATCGCGGAAAAGTGAACGAAAACATCTTCGCCCGACTGACGCTGGATGAATCCAAAGCCCTTGCTCGCATTGAACCACTTTACTGTTCCTTGTTCTTTTGACACTTGTGTTTCCTCTTCTTTATTTTAAGCTATTTGCGCCTCGCGACCGCCTCCAGCCGTAAAGCAAAAAAGGCTGCAAGTTTGTACTTGCAGCCCCTTTAATCGAATCTAGGGGTTTTACAAGAGCAACAAACGCAACCTGAGAATACCATAGTTGACCCTGTAGGGCTAGCGAATTCGCCAGCGCGCCAGGGGCCAAGTGTTCAAAAGGCGACACAAATTATTGGCACTTGTTTCCACCTGCGCACAGCGTCTGGGATCTTGGACGATCTCTATTCCCGCTGGCGCGACGAGCGATTTTCGGGCACATTTCATTCTGCGAATAATCAGTTGGATGAGGAGCCACCATGCGCTGGAAGGTTGGCCGCTTTTGTCTTAGATCGCGTACCGGACTGATACTTTTCGCGGTGGCGTTTTCACAGTTCGCGAACGCTGCGCAAAGTCCGACCGCGAAGCAAATTGACGCAATTTTTTCTGGGCTAACATCGGCGCACGAGCCCGGTCTCGCGGTGGTTGTGCGACAGGACGGCCGCACCGCATTTATTCGTGGGTATGGTTCGCGCGACTTGCGTTCGGGCTTGCCCATCGACGAGCGCACTAATTTTCGCCTCGCGTCTTTCACCAAACAATTCACCGCGATGGCAGTTATGCTGCTCGTGCATGACGGAAAACTGAACTACGACACGCGCCTCACCGATATTTTTCCCAACTTTCCCGCTTATGGCCGCACCATCGCGATTCGCAATTTGCTCAACCACACTTCCGGCCTTGCCGCTTACGAAGACCTGATGGACAAGAAATACGCGGGCAGATCCTGGGAAGAAATTCCGCAAATCAGTGATGCGGGCGTGCTCGCGCTGATGGAGCAGCAAACGGGAACGACATTTCCGCCCGGCACGAAGTGGGAGTACAGCAACGGCGGCTACTGCGTACTTGCGATGGCGGTCGAGAAAATCGCAGGAGTGCCGTTCGCGAAGTTTCTGCATCAGCGAATTTTCGTTCCGCTCAAAATGGAAAACACCGTCGCGCACGTTTACGGCAAAGACCACGTCGCGAATCGCGCTTACGGTTACACGAACGACGCGGGAGTGTGGCTCGAAACCGATCAGAGCCCGACGTCAGCTACTCTTGGCGACGGCGGAATTTATTCTTCGCTCGACGATTTAATCAAGTGGGACGATGCGCTTCGCAATCATACGCTGCTCAGCGCGGCGGAGATGCGGCCCGCAGTGACGCCGGAGAATTCCGCGGCTGTGTTGCCTGAAAATGTGGAGGACTTGCCGAAAGCCGCCGGCCAGAAACCGCTCGCGTATGGCTTCGGCTGGTTCCTCGATCCGTACCGCAGCCACGCGCGCATGTGGCATTACGGCAGCTCCATCGGTTTCCACACCGTCATCCAACGCTTCCCCGCCGACAATCTGACGATAATTATCTTGTCAAATCGCTCGGATCTTGATTTGTCAGCGCTCTCGCTCGAAGTAGCCGATCTTTATCTTCGTTAGCCAATGCATTGCCCCTTCATTCTTGCGTTACGGTCGGCCGCCGCGTTTTATTCTCATGCAAGATGATCCACGCCGCGAGCGCGGCACTCTTGTGGTCCTGCGTCCACGGAGAGCCGATTGACTTCCCCATTTTCGAAATTCTCTTCACTGCGGCCGCTGCTGATTTGCCCAAGACAGATTTAGCTTGTGTTTCCAGGTCGCGCTCTCGGACCCCCGACACCTGAATCTTCAATTTCTCGCACGCGTTCCAGACCGCGCGCCGGAAAAATTCGCCCTCTGCTGTGTGGATCAACGGGTGAGAAGCAAGTATTTCCGGCAGCGAAGGCAGCGCGCGCCCTGAAGCCAGCACCACGGCGCACGCTTTCACCGCGTAATCGCCGACACGCAACTCATCCATCAAACTCCGGATTGATTCCGATGCCAGGCGCTCCGAATCAACGGCGCAATCCGCGATGTATTTTTCAGCCGCGTCCAGAGCCAGATTTTTTGCGAAATGGTACGGTTGTTTCTTTCCTGTGGACTTCTTCTCGTCTATGACGTCGATGCGCCTTCGGTCAACGACGCTCAGTTTGCCACCGTCATTCGATACGGCGACGAGCGCTCCCCAGCCGGAATGCATCCGCACGCCGATGGCCGCCACTTTCATGCTGAAGGAATGCTGCTATGCCAGCGCCTTTGGGATTGCCGCTTCCCATTTTCCTTGCGATTTGAGGATCAGCTCGACTACTTCGCGTGCCGCGCCTTCCCCGCCCTTGGCCTGCGTGACATAGTGCGCCGCGCGCAATACCTCCGCCGTCGCGTCCGCTACCGCAACGGCCAATCCGACGCGCGCAAAGAGCGGGAGATCCGGCAAATCGTCGCCCATGTATGCGACTTCGTCGTCTTTCACACCCGCGCGCCGCAAAATTTCTTCGTACGCGCCGATTTTTTTCGCCTGACCTTGATATACAAACTCGATATGCGCTTCTTTTGCGCGCTGGTCAACGGCTGGCGTATTTCGTCCCGTAATCACGCCGCTACGCAAGCCGACCATCGACGCGAGATGCAGCCCCGCGCCGTCATGCGCGTTGAACACTTTCATCTCCGCGACGCTGCCATCGGGAAACGCTTGCAGGCAGACGCTTCCATTCGTCAGCACGCCGTCCACGTCCATCAGCAGCAGGCGAATTTTCTTTGCCCGCCGTTGTACGTCCGCCGATTTTGTCTTTGCTACCATAATCTGGCTGGTGAATTCCCCTTCAGTGCTTTCCGTTGCCTAAGGACACTTCCCGCCAAGGCTCAGGTTCGTATCGAACTCTTGGCGGCCGCTCAAAAAAACTCGGATCGTAAAGAGGCGTTTACGTCGTACCCCAACTGTGCGCGGCACAGGCCAGCCGCCATTTTCAGCGGGAACCGGATTCCGGAGATGCTTGTGTAATCGGAGAGCACATACCCTTGCGATGAGTGCAGGACTTGCCCGCCGAAAGACAGATTTGTTGCCACTTTCAACGGCAAGTGCGTCTGCCTGTCGAGATAGAAATCGGCGCTGATGTCGTCAAGGCGAGTGTGAACAACATCAACAGCGCGTAGATGGATTCGCTGTCTGGAATACCCTACCGGAGCTGGTTTGACCCACCGGGTCTCCCCAAGATACATTATCTGCGCCCGCAGAACCCTGTTCTTCGCGAATTTCAATGACGCCTCACTGCTGAACTCACGCGGTGTTTTCATGCCCGGAAAGAAACTCCAGAATTTTCGCGCATCTCCGTTGTAGAGATTAAAATTGGCGTCTCCGGGATCTTCCGCCACACCAAGGGTCACGAAATAGAAACGGTCCGGAAAAACCCAAAGCGTCTCGGTGCTAACCCTTTTCCAAAAGAAATATTTGAGAACCATTGCCTCGTCATTTGGGCAGTCGGTCCGCATCCGCACCACCAAGTCGCTGACCTGGTTTAACTTTTCCCGCCCTCCCTTAGCTGCAATCATTTCATCCCATAAGAGTCTCGCACGCGATACGTCAATTGAGCCCGATTGCTTTTGGCCTGGAGCGGGCTGGACAAAAAGTGTCGCGCCTAATATCAATGCAGCAAGAGCACATCCGCAAAGCGCCTTCATGGTTCCTCAGAAAAGCTGTAGGGTCCACAAATCGTGCAAATGCACCACGCCCTCGACGTGACGCTCCGCGTCCACAACCACGACCGAAGTGATTTTTCGCTCCTCCATCAATCGCAGCGCGCTCGCGGCCAGCTCCGTGCGCGCGAGGGTCACGGGATTTTTCGTCATGCTGTCCGCGGCCGTCAAATCGAGCGCTTCTTTTTTTCGCCGCTCCATCAAGCGTCGCAAATCGCCATCCGTCACGATGCCGAGGAGTTTGCCCGCGTCGTCCGTCACGACCACCATTCCCAATTTCTTGCGGCTGATCTCGTAAATGACCTCCGGAATCGGCGTTTGCGGGCCCACACGCGGCAAAGCATCGCCGGCGTGCATCACCGAGTCCACGCGTCGCAACTTCGTGCCGAGTTTCCCGGCCGGATGCAGCGCCGCGAAATCCTCTTCGCGAAAACCGCGCCGGTCAAGCAAAGCAATTGCGAGCGCGTCGCCCATGGCCAATGCAGCGGTTGTCGAGGCAGTGGGAGCCAAATTCAGCGAGCACGCCTCTTCCTTCACCGCGATGTCGAGCGCCACGTCGCTCGCCGCCGCCAGCGTCGAATGCGAATTCCCAGTGAGCGTCACCAGACGAATCCCCAGCCGCTTGATAGGCTCGAGCAGCGCCAGCAGTTCTTCCGTCTCGCCGCTTGTCGACACAGCCAGCACCACGTCATCGCGCATCAGCATTCCTAAATCGCCGTGCAGCGCCTCCGCAGCATGCAGAAAAACCGACGGTGTGCCTGTGCTCGCAAGCGTTGCGGAGATTTTTCTTCCGATCAGCCCCGACTTGCCCATTCCCGTGACAATTACGCGACCACCGCACTCGAAAATAATTTCCACGGCGCGCTCGAATCGCTCGTCCAGCCGTTCGATCAAGCCCGCAATCGCTTCCGCTTCGATTCGCAGAACGCGCTGCGCCGCCGCAACGCTTCCCGTTGATTTCACAGACTTCGTCGCCTTCACTGTTTCTCCCACTCGCGAACGAGCGACGCAATTTTCACAATTCGCTCTACCAGCGGCTTGAATTGCTCGAGGCGCAGCGCGTTCGTTCCATCCGACAGCGCCTTCGCCGGATGGTCGTGTACTTCCGTGAACAACCCGCTGGCTCCGGCTGCAACGCCGGCGCGCGCCAGTGGCTCGATGAATTCCGGCTGGCCCCCGCTCGACTTGCCTTCTCCGCCGGGAAGCTGCACGGAATGCGTCACGTCAAATACCACCGGATATCCAAGCTTGCGTAAAATCGGAAACGACCGCATGTCCACCACAAGATTCTGATAACCGAATGACGCGCCGCGCTCCGTCACGATAATTTTGTGATTCCCCGTGCTGGCAATTTTCTCGACGGCGTTGCCCATCTCCCACGGCGAGACGAACTGGCCTTTCTTAATGTTTACGGCGCAACCGGACCTTCCCGCCGCCACCAGCAAATCCGTTTGCCTGCAGAGAAACGCCGGAATCTGAATCACGTCGCAGACTTCCGCGGCAGGCGCGACCTGCGCCACATCGTGCACGTCGGTCAAGATTGACAGTGCGAATCTTTTTTTAATTTCACCGAGTATCCGCAAACCTTCTTTTATCCCTGGCCCACGAAAAGATGCAAGCGACGAGCGGTTGGCCTTGTCGTACGACGCTTTGAAAATCAACGGCACGCGTAGCCCGCTCGCCACTGCCGCAAGCCGCTCCGCGATCATCATCGCGTGGCCGCCGCTTTCGATCACGCACGGGCCTGCGATGAAAAAGAATGGCGCGCCTTGACCCATCGCCACATTGCCTACGCTAAATTTGTGAAAAATCTCGGCCATTTTTTGTCTGTGCCATCCTTTTGGGATCGGCGCAACCCTAAGACTATGCAGGATTCGTCGCCTTTGCAATCTTGCCGTTTGCTTCAGTTGCGCGCGGCTGAACGCCCGGTATTTGAACGGATTCGCTTTTGCTCAGGCCGTCAAAAGTTTAATCGCGGGATAAGTTGTGCGCCATGCATGCCGCGCGTAGAATCCCGCAGTCCGAAAATGCACAACGTTCGCCTCACGCGCAATCAAATTCGCGGCTTCTGGGCCTCCTGGGCTGGATGGACCGTTGACGGCATGGACTCGTTCATCTACGCGCTCGTGATGGTGCCGTCGCTGCGCGAATTGTTGCCGAAATCCCATATCGCGGCCACGCAAGCGAACGTCGGATTTTACGGCGGCATCCTGTTCGCACTTTTTCTTATCGGTTGGGGATTCGCGTTCCTGTGGGGACCACTTGCCGACAAATTTGGCCGCGTGCGCACCCTAATGCTGACGATTCTCTGGTATTCGCTTTTCACTTTTTTGGGCGCGCTTGCCACGGGAGTATGGCAACTGGCAGCCTATCGTTTGCTCGCGGGAATCGGCATCGGTGGCGAATGGGCGATGGGGGGAACGTTCGTCGCGGAAGAATGGCCCGAGGAGCGCCGCAAAATGGGCGCGGGCATGATGCACACAGGTTACTATGTAGGAGTTTTTCTTGCGGCCATCGCCAATTACAGCATCGGCGGCCATTACGGATGGCGTGCGATGTTCGCGATTGGCGCGCTGCCCGCGCTGTTTATCGGCTTCATCCGTTACGGCGTCACGGAGCCACAACGCTGGGCAGCCAAAAGTAATGGACTCAAGAGACAATCTGTATGGCGGCCGCTCGTCCAGATTTTCTCGCGCGATTATCGCCGCCGCACTGTGCTGAATTCGATTTACATGTTCGTTTCAATCGTAGGCCTGTGGGCCGAGTCGGTGTATGTTCCCGCCTCGATCACTTACCTCGCGGCGCGCGAGCATTTCACCAGCGTGCAAGCGGTTCGGTTTGCGTCGTATGGCACCATGCTTCTTGCTGCTGCGACGATTCTCGGTTGCCTCCTGGTTCCTGCACTCGCCGAGCGCTTCGGCCGCCGCGTTACCATGGCTTTGTTTTTCGGATGTATGTTCGTTTTCATTCTTTTCGCTTTTGGTTATGTGTTCTATCTGAACGCGCACGCACTACCGTGGTTCTTCGTGTGCCTTTTTTTCCTGGGGCTCGGTGGGGCAAATTTCGCGGTGTACACGCTCTGGCTGCCTGAACAATATCCTACTGAATGCCGCGCCAGTGCGTTTGCCTTCTCGACTTCGGCCGCGCGTTTCGCCGGAGCCGGCATCACGTTTCTCGTCGGCGCGGGAGTCGCTCATTTCCACACTATCGGCATCCCCATCGCGATAACGTCGGTAGCCTTCGCCGTGGGGCTCGCCCTTCTGCCCTTGGGCATGGAAACCAAAGGCCGCGGCTTGCCCGCTTAACGCGAACGGGGTTTCCTTCCACCTGAATCGGAACCAGGCTTCTACAGGAAAGCCATGATTTCTCTTTGCGATTCGGGCGAGTACAATGCGAACAGATCGCCAGCGCCGGCGACGGAGGAAGCTCATGCAAGCAGACCGCGTGGAAGTATCCTGGGACAACGAAAAATCAAAATGGCAGGTTCGAATCGAAGTGGGCGACGAAGTGGTACGCCGTCATTGCGATTTGCCTCGCGATGCGGATGAGCAATCGCTCCGCGCCGCCGCGCAAAAGACGGTCGCAGACGAAGGGTACGAAAGCGCGGGGAACGTCACAATTCTTCGCAGCCGCGCGGTTTAAGCGTAGAAATTATTCTTCGCATCTCACGCCGCTCGCGTTATGCGCCCGGCTGTGAGTGTCTTTGTGTCTCTTCAACATAAAGAAGAATTAGGCGGCCACAGATAAGGAGTCTGCGATGACAGCTTCCGTCTTTATCGGCACCAGCCTGGATGGCTTCATTGCACGACGGAACGACGATCTGGACTTTCTGCCAGCGGACGGCGGCGAGTCCCACGGCTATGACGAGTTCATAGCAAGTGTCGATGCGATTGTGATGGGTCGCAGAACCTTCGAGAAGGTTCTCACTCTTGGACCCTGGCCATACGGTGACAAACGCGTCGTGGTCCTGAGTAGTCGTCCTATCGACCTGTCGGTGGTCAGCGGGGGCGTAGCTGAACAGATGGCCGGGTCTCCTGCTGAGATCATTTCGCAACTGGCTGCTCGTGGGATTCACCATCTCTACATCGACGGTGGGATCACGATTCAACGGTTTCTGCGCGCGGGACTCATTCAACGTCTCATTATCACTCGCGTGCCTGTGCTCATTGGAGAAGGAGTCCCTCTCTTCGGCACCCTGCCGCACGATATTCGGCTCAGTCACGTACAGACTCGGCACTATCCGAGCGGATTGGTGTCCAGCGAGTACCATGTTGTTGCGTAGCGATCGCTACGATGCGGCAGGGGCGTGGGCGGCGCGCTGGGGAGTTGCGGCGCGGCGGCGGCGGTGCTCGGCGGATGCGCCGATGAACGCGGCGAATAATGGATGCGGAGCGAGCGGCTTGGATTTGAATTCCGGGTGAAACTGGCAGCCGAGGAACCACGGGTGATTGGGCGCCTCGACGATTTCGACGTAAACGCCGTCGGGCGTCTTGCCCGTGATTTTCAAACCTGCCGCGGTGAGAGCGGGTTCGTAATCGCGGTTGAATTCGTAGCGATGGCGGTGGCGCTCGGAAATTTCCGCCGCGCCATACGCGTGCGCGGCGAACGAATCCGCATCTAGCTTGCACGGCCAGGCGCCCAGTCGCATGGTCCCACCCATTTCGTCGACGCCGAGCAACTCGCGCAATTTGTAAATCACGCGATACGGCGTCTGCGCATCGAACTCGGTCGAATTCGCGTGCTGCAATCCCGCGGCGTGGCGCGCGTATTCGATCGTCGCGCACTGCATTCCCAAACAAATTCCGAAGAACGGAACTTTCTTTTCGCGAGCATATTGAATCGCGTAAATCATTCCTTCGATTCCGCGCTTACCGAATCCGCCGGGAACCAAAATTCCGTCCATGTGCCGCAAACGCTCGGCGGCCATTTCGAGCGATTCGATGTCGCCCGACTCGACCCATTCGATGGCGACGCGCGAACGGAGCGCCAGGCCACCATGCATCAACGCTTCGCGCAAACTCTTATACGCGTCTTCGAGCTGCACATATTTCCCAACCACGCCGATGCGCACTTCGCCTTCCGGATGCTCGAGCTTTTCGAGCATGGCGAGCCACGGCGACATGTCGCGCGGACCGGATTGCAAATGCAAGAGCCGCAAGATTTGCTCGTCGAGGCCTTCCGCGACAAGCGACATCGGAACTTCGTAAATGTTGCGGACATCAGGCGCGGAAATCACGGCGGACTGATTCACGTTGCAGAAGAGTGCGATTTTCGCCTTCAACTCCGGCGCAATGGGATGGTCGCTGCGGCACAGCAAAATATCCGGCTGAATTCCGATGCTCAATAATTCTTTCACGCTGTGCTGCGTGGGCTTGGTCTTGTGCTCGCCTGCCGTGGCGATATAAGGAACCAGAGTCAGGTGAACGTAAATGGCATTTTCCGGGCCGAGTTCGAGACGCATTTGACGAATCGCTTCCAAGAACGGCAGCGATTCAATGTCACCGACCGTGCCGCCGATTTCGACGATCACCACGTCCACGTCATCGGCAACTTTGCGAAACGCGGCTTTAATTTCGTCGGTGACGTGCGGGATCACTTGCACAGTTTTGCCAAGGTAATCGCCGCGCCGCTCCTTCGCGAGAATCGACTCGTAAATGCGGCCAGTCGTCCAGTTGTGATCGCGCGTTAGCTTGGCATTCGTGAAGCGCTCGTAATGCCCGAGGTCGAGATCCGTCTCCGCGCCATCGTCGGTGACGTACACTTCGCCGTGCTGATAGGG
>DATNDO010000219.1:0-10389 GCA_035606955.1 Candidatus Angelobacter sp. | reverse complement strand
CAGGTCCGGACTCTCGCGTGCCAGCAATTCGCGCGCCGCCGCCGCCGAATCCGCTTCCACTACGCGGTACACATTTTCGAGCGCCCGCCGCAACCCGTAACGCGCCGCCGGCTCATCATCCACAATCAGTATCGTTCGCATAGCCATCACTTCCCTTCTCGCGCCTCGGTATCGTCACCCGTTGACTCTCGTCTCTCTGCGACCTCTGCGTCTCTGCGGTGAATCTCCCGCTTTCAATCCTTTTCTTTTGTCGTTCCTTTGTTCCTTGAAGCTGTCGTCCCGCTTGCCCTGGGGCAAGAGCTTGCTTCTTCTGCCTCTTTTTCCCTTCTTCGCTTTTTTCTTAAGTTGTCATCCCGAGCCGCCATGCGGCGAGGGATCCGCTTTTTCTTTTCCAACCGGCACAGTAATCACAAACTTCGTTCCGCCTCCATCGCGCACCGGACTCTCCCACGAAATCGCGCCACCCATTTCCGTCACGCGTCGCGCCACAATCGCAAGCCCCAACCCCGTGCCGCTCGGCTTCGTCGTAAAGAACGGCTGAAACAGCTTCGCGCCCACATTCGCTGCAATGCCGGGCCCGTCGTCGACAATCTCCACGCGCATTGCACCGTCGCATTGCCTCACCGACACGCAAACTTTCCCGTCTCCGCTCTGCGCTTCAATCGCATTCACCACCAGATTCGAGATAACGTCTGTCCACGCCTCTTCCGATCCCCCGACAACAGTTTCACTCCCCATGCCCTCCGCCGCAAATTCCAGCCGCACATTGCGCCGTTCCGCATCTCGCCGCAGCAGTGACACGACTTGCTCCGTAATCGCCGCAATCGGAATTTGTCCCGCACCATCGCTTCCGCGAATGCCCGGCCGCGCGTAACGCAACAGTTGCGTCAGTTTGCTGCTCAACCGGTCCATTTCGCGCACCACAATTTCGCAATCCTCGCGCACGCGCGGCGTCAAGTCACGTTCCTCAAGCAGCGTCTGCAGAACGGTCTTCATCGAGCTGATCGGATTCCGCAAATTGTGCGAAATGCTCGCCGCCATTTGCCCCATGAGCGCGAGTCGCTCGCGTTCGCCAAGCTCGCGCTCCAGACGCAGTTTTTCTTCAATCAATCGGCAGTGATTGATGAGCGTCGGCAATTGCTCAGCAAGAAACTCCAGCGCCACCGTCGTTTCACCCACCAGCACCGCGCCCGTCGAGCACGCCTCCAACAGACCGATTTCTTCGCGCCCGTTTTTCAGCGGCAGCTCGACGCAATGCCCCAAGCCGCCCGGCGCCCGCAGCGGCGTCCAATCAGCGCTGCGTGGCAGCGCCAAACGCGCCACCGACAAACCAAATTCCTCACGAATCCTCGCCTCCGCCGTCGAAAGCAATCTCTCCACATCGCCGTTCTGCGCTTCCGCCTGCAATTCGCCGAGCAGCCGCTGCACGCGATCCATGCGCTGCTGAAACGAACGATACAGCATGCGCCCAATCACCCGCTCCAGCGGCTCAAAGAAAATCACCAAAACAAAAAGCAGCACCGCCGCCGTCGCTTCTGGAGGAAGAACTGGTTCCAGCCAGCCGCTCACACGCCGCACAAGCGCAAGATAAAGCATCGCCAGAAACGCGGCGGACACGGCATACACCAAATTTCGTTGCATGCCGATTTGCAGGAAGTTGTAGCGCAGCGCGAAGTAGCCGAGCAGCGCCCCCGGAATCAGTCCGGCAACAATCACCGCCGTGCCCAATTTCACTAGCGCGTCGAGCCCGTGCAGCGCGCTTAGTCCGTACGCATAGAAGACAAGCACCGCCAAAACGCCGAAGACGCCACCAAGCAAAATGTGCAGCCGACGCGAGGATGAATCGCCGCTCGCGCCAGAGGCCCGCATCTCAAACCATGCGCTTGCCGCCAGTGCGAGGCTCAGCCAAATTCCATAAAACGCCGCCGCGAACCCGCCCGACCACAAAACGTCCAGACTCGACCGTGCCAGTATTTGCGGAACAATGCGCGCCAGGAAAAACGCCACCGGCAGATAAAACGCCGCCACCAGAATTTTCTGCCCCGCACCGATGCGAACCGACCTCGCCATCCCCCCATATTCCACTTCAGCGTGAACCAAAATTCCCGGCAAAAAGCCCAGCCCGCACAGCACCAAACCCATCGCGAATAGCTCTGTGCTCACAGGCGGGCTAACGTAATGAATCGTTGCGTTGGTAGCCAGCAATGCCCCTGAGTAGAAGAAAAACAGTGCGAGGATCAAGAAGAACAGCACGCGTTCAAATCGTCGCGGCCGCCGGTGCCCTACAATCAGTGCCAGCAAGAACAGGTGCAGCAGCGCTCCAGCCGTGAACGCAATCAGTCGAATATAGAAGAGTGCAGGCATTGGTGGCGTTGCTGTCGGATTCTACTCGCACCCCTCTTCGCACTTCAATGCCCAAGTGTCGGGGAAACCTTGCAGTATGGCAAGCGACTGTATATAAACAAGATAAGTAAAACAAGAGGCCCCAAGAGGAAATCGCGGAATTTCCCAAAGTGTCTGGAAATTCCTTGACAGTCGTCCGAAAACTGCATATATTAGCACTCGTCGAAGAGGAGTGCTAAATTGTCCCCTGCACCACCCTCGCGATAATCCCGAAGTCTCTTAGCGGAGGTTACGAAAAATGGCAGTGAACATTACCCCGCTGCACGACCGTGTGCTCGTGAAGCGGCTCGAAGAGAAGGAAACCGTCAAGGGCGGTATCATCATCCCCGACACGGCGAAGGAAAAGCCCCAGGAAGGTGAAGTTGTCGCCGTCGGAGCAGGAAAACTCGAGAAAGGCCAGCGAGTTCCCCTCGACGTAAAAGCCGGCGATCGCATCCTGTTCGGCAAATACAGTGGCAACGAAATCAAGATTGACGACGAGGAATATCTCATCCTGAAAGAAGACGAGATCCTCGCCAAACTCGGCGGCGCTGCAAAAGCGGCGTCCGGCAGAAAGTAACAACCCCACGCGGAGCAATCCGCCGGGCAATTCATTCAAGAGGAATTGAGGAGGACTAGTTCTCATGGCAAAGCAAATTGTGACTGGTGAGAATTCGCGCCAGTCGATTCTGCGGGGCGTCAATATTCTGGCTGACGCCGTCAAGATCACGCTGGGCCCCAAGGGGCGCAACGCGGTCATCGAAAAGAAATTCGGCGCACCGATCATCACTAAGGACGGCGTCACCGTCGCGAAGGAAATCGAGCTGCCCGATCCGCTCGAAAACATGGGCGCACAAATGGTCCGCGAAGTCGCGTCGAAAACTTCCGACGTCGCCGGCGACGGCACCACCACGGCAACTGTTCTGGCTCAGGCTATCTTCCGCGAAGGCGTGAAGACGGTTGCGGCCGGCGCAAGCCCGATGGCCCTCAAGCGCGGCATCGAGAAGGCTGTCGAAGTCGCCATCGAGGAAATCAAGAAGCTCCACAAAGACGTGAAGGGCGACATGATCGCGCAAGTCGGCACGATCAGCGCCAATAACGACAAGCAAATCGGAGCCATCATCGCGGAAGCAATGAAGAAAGTCGGCAAGGATGGCGTGATCACCGTCGAGGAATCCAAGACGATGGAAACCACGCTCGAAGTGGTCGAAGGAATGCAATTCGACCGCGGCTACCTTTCCCCTTACTTCGTCACCGATCCCGAGCGCATGGAATGCGCCCTCGAGGATGTCCGCATTCTCATCCACGAAAAGAAAATCAGCTCCATGAAGGACCTGCTTCCCCTTCTCGAGCAGATCGCAAAAATGGGCAAGCCGTTGCTGGTTATCGCCGAAGACGTCGAAGGCGAAGCGCTCGCAACGTTGGTCGTCAACAAGCTCCGTGGCACGCTGCAATGCGCCGCAGTCAAGGCCCCGGGGTTTGGTGACCGCCGCAAGGCCATGCTCGAGGATATCGCCACGCTCACCGGCGGACGCGCTATCACCGAGGACCTTGGCATCAAGATCGAGAACGTGAAAGTCGAAGACCTGGGCCGCGCCAAGAAGATCACGATCGACAAGGACAACACCACCATTGTCGAAGGCTACGGCAAGCCCGGCGAGATCGAAGGCCGCGTCAAGCAGATCCGCACGCAGGTCGAGGACACCACCTCGGACTACGACAAGGAAAAGCTGCAAGAGCGGCTGGCCAAACTGGTTGGCGGCGTTGCCGTCATCAAGGTAGGCGCGGCGACCGAGACCGAGCTGAAAGAAAAGAAGGCTCGCGTCGAAGACGCCATGCACGCCACACGCGCTGCGGTCGAGGAAGGCATTGTCCCCGGCGGCGGCGTTGCTCTGCTCCGCTGCGTAGCGGCGCTCGAGAAGATCAAAGCTACGGGCGATGAGGAAATCGGCGTCAACATCGTCAAGCGCGCTCTCGAAGAGCCCATGCGGCAAATCGCTCACAACGCGGGAGAAGAAGGCGCGGTCATCGTTGGCCGCGTGCGCGATTCGAAGGACGACAACTTCGGCTTCAATGCCGATACCGGCGAGTATGGCGACATGGTCAAGGCCGGCGTCATCGATCCCGCAAAGGTCACCCGCTTGGCGCTGCAGAACGCAGCGTCCATCGCGGCCCTGATGCTCACCACGGAAGCTCTCGTGGCCGACATCAAGGAAGACGACAAGAAGGCTGCTGGTGCCGGTGGTCCTGGCGGCGGTGGCGGCGGCATGGGCGGCATGTACTAAACCTCCGCACCACCATGCATCTCAAGGCGGCCCAC
Organism: Candidatus Angelobacter sp.; assembly: GCA_035606955.1. Taxonomy (GTDB): domain Bacteria; phylum Acidobacteriota; class Terriglobia; order Acidiferrales; family UBA7541; genus DAHUXN01. The sequence continues at coordinate 5,687 of DATNDO010000219.1, read as the reverse complement.
AAAATGGGCCGCCTTTTTTTCGCCTGTGTTTTATCTCGTAGGGGCGGGGCTTGTTACCCTGAGGAACGAAGGGCGCCGCGCGAACGCGCCGCGTCACTCTGTGGCGTCCACCTTCAGGCGCGTACCCCTCAAAGCTGTGCAAAATCTTGCCCTCTTTTCCTCCGCGCCCTCTGCGTCTCTGCGGTACTTCTTGGTTGCTTCTCACTCGTCACTGACCATCACGGACCACTCATCACTGCTTTTTCAGCAGCGCCGGCCAGTTCAGAACCAGCGAAATCGTTCTGTTCGCCTGCCCCGAATCGTACGGAATGATGAACCGTTGTCCATCCGCTGTCACATCGAATAAGTTCGCCGTGAAAAGGCCAAAATACGGCTTGGTTTGAAAAAGTGGACGGACCGTCCCGACCACGAAACTCGATCCGTTTTCCTTTACTTGCACCGACATGAGTTTGTCGTCGGGCGAAATGTAGAAGAGTTCGCTGCCGTCGTGCCCCCATTGCGGGAACGACCCGCCATCCGTCGAGACTTGCCACTTGCCTCCCGGTCCCGGGAATGGCGTCACATAAACCTCCGATCTCCCCGATTCAGTGGAGCTATAGGCCAGCCATTTGCCATCCGGCGAAAAACGGGTCGAGGGAGTTGAGGATTGCTGAAGCTGACTGACTATGTATGGTTTGCGATCCTTCAACGGAAGTATCCACAATTGGGATTGGGCTGTGGTGCCAAGCTCCCATCCCGAATACGCGAGCAGTTTCCCATCCGGCGACCAGTCCAGCGGATAAATCTGCTCGGGGCCAGGCGGAACAAGCACTTCCTCATGCCCCGAGCCGTCCGCGGCCTTTGCATAGATTCCGAATTCGCCATTGCGGATCGATGTATACGCGATCTGCGTGCCATCGTGGGACCACCTCGGTCCCTCATTGCCCGAGCCGAATGTGAACCTGGTCTTCACACTGCGGGCGATATCGTAAATCCAAAGATCCGTTGCGGGCGACTCGACAACAAAGGCGAGTTTTTTGCCATCGGGTGAGAGCTGAGGATCGGCGTAGCTGTCCGTTCCCGGCACTGCTCCAACTTGCTTGCCGCTCCGGTCGAACCACAAGAGCTGCCGCCCTGCGCTTCCTGTTTCAAGGTAAGCCAGCGTTCCATTGTCAGACGCGGAGAAGCTTCCTTGCACGCGCGGCGCGACATCCTCCACGTCTTCCGCGATCGGAATGGCATCACCGTATAATTCAAGACGTTTGGTGTCGAACGGCTGCGCCATCAGAGTGTTTTGTCTCAGAAAAAGGAGATGGCCCGAAGCGTAGATTGCATTGGAATGGTTGTGAAACAGGAATTTCGTTTCTTTTGAGTCAAGCGATCCAACCATGATGGAATTGGTCGGACTTCCCGTCGGCGTCAGCGGATTGCCCGCCAAATAGAGAAAGTGCCGGCCGTCCGGCAGGAAGTACGGCCACCGGTTCGTTGACTCGTTCCTGCTTCGATCGAGAGCTGTCACCGGAGTCGCCGCGCCGCCCGCTGCCGATACCCGAAAAAGCGGAGTGCTGAAAAACGGCACAAAAAGAATTGTCCCGTCGCGATTCCACGTGCCCCCTCGCCCTCCCGGCGCATCCGCAAGCGTCAGGGGCGGCCCTCCTGACGCTTCGATTTTCTTTAGTTTTCCGCCGGCAAAGAATCCGATAAACCGGCTGTCCGCCGACCAGAACGGCATGCTGGCTCCCTCGGTGCCATCGAGTGGTTGCGCCTGCAAGGAGTCCATCGGCCGAACCCACAGCAGGGATCGTCCATCTGGCCCCAAGGCTACATAGGCCAGGCGGAGCCCGTCCGGTGAAATCGCAAAACCCGCCGTTCCACCGTTGTAGCTCGTGATGCTCGTGTTCGCCGCTGGTTTGATGAAGGCGCGAATCGCAGGAGCATCCGTCGGAGCGCGCAAGAAATATCCTGTAGCGAAAATCGCCGCCACGATCACCAGTAGCGCTGCCGCAGCCCACGCAATTCCCTCCCGTGTTTTCCGATGCCCAGCAACCGGCGCGAGCACTCCTGCCTGTGACACCCCATCACGTATCCATTCCAGTTGCAATTTCATGTCATGCACTGACTGGAATCGTTCATCCGGATCCTTCGCGAGGCAAATTTTTACCGTGCGGTCCAGCGCCGGCGGCGACATTGGCTGCAATTGCGAAATCGCCGGCGGTTCGCGTTCGAGAATCGCCGCAATCACGCTCGCCGTCGTTTTTCCCTCGAACGCGCGCTTGCCCGTGGCCATTTCAAACAGCACCGCGCCAAACGAAAAAATATCGCTCCGCGCATCAGCTTCTTTTCCCTCCATCTGTTCCGGCGACATGTACTGATACGTTCCGACAATCGTCCCTTCCGCCGTCAGCGGTTCTGACTTTCCCTGATTCACCGATTGAGTGAAGCTCGTGAGCGCGGGCGCAGCGGCCACCGCGTCGCCACCTGCCTTCGCCAGCCCGAAATCCAGCAACTTCGCGCCGGTCTTGGTCAGCATGATGTTTCCAGGCTTCAAATCGCGGTGCAGAATCCCCTGCCGGTGCGCCTTCTCCAATGCATCCGCAATTTCAATCGCTACCCGCAGAAGCTCCGCTGTCGGCAGCGGCCCTTTGTCCAAACGTTTTGCCAGCGTTTCGCCTTCCAGGAATTCCATCACCAGGAAGTCGGTGCCGTCCTGATGGCCGATATCGTGTAGGGTACAGATGTGCGGATGGTTCAGCGAAGAGACGGCGCGCGCTTCGCGCTCGAATCTTTGTCGCGCGTCAGCTTTCTCGGTCAAATGCGCTGGCAGAATTTTTATCGCCACGTCGCGTCCCAACCGCGTATCCCGCGCGCGATACACTTCGCCCATTCCGCCCGCGCCAATGGGCGCATGAATTTCATACGGACCTAAACGTGTTCCCGCTTCAAGACTCATAACGCCGCAGATTATCGCAGGATTCCTACCTCAAAACCACTTCACGCCCTGCTGCGCCTGCCCAACCGTACAGGTTCTGCGCAGGCACCACTCGCTCGCGAGATTCTTGAACCCGCCCATTCGCGGCGCTACGCTTAATTCAGAAGAGTTCTGCTGCGTGACTCACCACAGCCACAACTTTTCGCTTCCCGGGGTGTTTTATGAGTGCAGGAGTTGTAATCAAAGATTTCTTCGAGGTGACAAGGATGCGCAAATATCGATTCTTGCAGTGGTTCCTGCTTGCTTTCGTAATGCTGGCCGTACCGGCAGCCTCTCACGCGCAGGTCCGCATCGGCGTGTCTGTCAGAATCGGCCCTCCCGCTCTACCCGTTTACGAACAGCCGCTCTGCCCCGGGCCCGGCTATATCTGGACGCCCGGCTATTGGGCCTATGGTGATGACGGCTACTATTGGGTTCCCGGAACATGGGTAATGGCGCCCGAGCCCGGCTTGTTGTGGACGCCCGGCTATTGGGGCTGGGGTGACGGCATTTACGTCTGGCATCGCGGCTATTGGGGACGCCATGTCGGCTTCTACGGCGGCATCAACTACGGTTTCGGTTATCCGGGCGTCGGTTTCTTCGGCGGCGAATGGCGCGGTCGCGAGTTCTTCTACAACCGCTCCGTCAATCGCGTCGACGTACACATAATCCGCAACGTTTACGACCGCCGCGTCGATGACCATTTCGACAGAGATCGAGACCGCGTCAGCTTCAATGGCGGCCGTGGCGGCGTCGATGCTCGCCCGAATCGTGAAGAGGAGTTCGCCGACCATGATCGCCACTTCGACGCAACCCGCGACCAAGTGGAGCATCGCGACGAAGCCAGCCACAATCGCGCGCAGTTCGCCAACTTCAATCACGGTCGCCCTGACGTCGCGGCGACGCCTCGCCCCGGCCAGTTCAACGATCGCGGCGCCATACGCGGCAACGATCGCGGCGAACGCTTCGGGGATCACGCGAACGATGCTCGTGGCAACGATAACCACCGCGATTTTCACAACCCGGACGCTCGCGCCGATAACCGCGGCGATTTCCGGAACCGGAACGCCCGCGCTGATAACCGCGGCGATCTCCGGAACGACAATCGCAACCGGCAAGACAACCGCCCATCGCGTCAGGACAATGTCCGCCCTCAACGCGACCAGCGTAACCAGAAGAACAACGCGAATCGCCATCCCGATAAAGAGAAGCCAAATCACAAACCAGACGGCCGAGACCATCGCCTCTAGCTTCGGCCATCTGCTGAAACCCAGCGGACCGGTTTTGAACCCTCAAGGTTCTGTATCCGGCCCGCCGGGGTCATTGTAAAATGGCTCTCAGGTGGCCAGAAACGTCCCTTGACGCAATCGAGTGACTTTAGCCTTCGCACTCTCCACGCCGCGCTCGACGCGCAACGGAAATCCCGCGGCCTTTCCTGGGCCCAAGTCACGCGAGAAATGAATGGGAAGTCCGGGCGCTCCTCCTCTCATCGGCTCAGCCCATCCACCGTCACGGGCACGCGCACCAGAATGGTGGCCGAGGGTGACGGCGTTTTGCAAATGCTCCGCTGGTTGAATCGCACGCCAGAAAGTTTCATGCCGGGCCACCCGCACTCGGAAGACGCCAGCGCGCGCTTGCCGCACGTTCCTCTACACTACGTTCTGCGATTCGACACGAAGAAGCTTCACGCGGCTCTCGACACGGAACGCATTGAGAGAAAAATGACCTGGGTCCAGGTCGCGGGCGAAGTTGGTGTTGGCGTCTCTACCCTGATCCACTTATCCCGCGGAGGGCGAACGGCTTTCCCTCAAGTGATGAGGATCCTCCGCTGGCTGGGCCGCCCCGCCGCCGAATTTACCCGTGCATCCGAGCGCTGATACTTGGCACCTCTCCGCTTGAGCGCAAACACGCCGCAATTCAAGTATGGCCTTTCCGCCACTTCCTTGCCCGACCGATTCCCTTCCGGTATAGTGGGTCGCCTTAGCAATTCCAATAAAAGCAGGATTGACTCGCTCCCATGCCCGGACTACTCAGCAAACTTCTGCCTCGCGAAAAGGGCTTCCACAACATGTTCGTGGAGCTCGCCGAAAACGTTCACGTAGCCGCCCAAGCCATGGTCGCCATGCTGGAAGATTTCTCGAATCCCATCGCCTCCGCCGAAAAAATCAAGGACATCGAGCACACCAACGACACCATCACCCACAATTTGCTCAAAAAGCTGAATCGAACTTTCATCACTCCGTTTGACCGCGAAGACATCCACGAGCTCGCCAGCAAAATTGACGACGTCCTCGATCTCACCGACGCCGCCGCCAGCCGCCTGGTCACCTATCGCATCGAAAAAATCCGCCCCGGAGTTGTCGACCTCGCGCGCGCCCTTCTCGACGCCACAAAGGAAATGGTCGCCGCCGTCCGCGTCCTTGAACAGAAAGATCACGTTCTCAGCCATTGCATCGAAATCAATCGCCTCGAAAACGAAGCCGACCGCCTCTGCCGTAATTTAATCGCCACCCTTTTTGAGCAGGAAAAAGACCCCGTTCAAATTATCAAGTGGAAAGAAATCATCGAAGTGCTCGAAATCGCCGCGGACAAATGCGAAGACGTTGCGAACGTCATCGAAACCATCACCTTGAAAAACGCATGACTTTCAGCCAACCGCCAAGCCGGCACGTTGCCGCCCGGCAACGCAATCGCGCGGAGCGCTCGGTTCGCCGCGAGGAACGAAGGGCGTGAACACCTT
>DATNDO010000142.1:0-8226 GCA_035606955.1 Candidatus Angelobacter sp. | reverse complement strand
GTGCCGAGGGGCAGAGTTGAACTGCCTACGCCGGCCTTTTCAGGGCCGCGCTCTACCGGTGAGCTACCTCGGCACGGGAACAGTCAGCGATTTTACGGGCGGGGAAGTGGCGTGTCAATCCGCATCGGATGGGCGTACAATCGGCGCTATCGGGATATAGAGAGAGGTGTTGGTGCGCCGCTTCACCATTTTGCTCGTGTTGGTGCTCGTGCCGCTGGCTCTGGCGTCGCAGGATTCTCAGCGGACTCCGCAGATTCGCGTTGCGGCTCGGCTCGTTGAAGTCGGCGTGATTGTTCGCGACAAAAACGGCCCCGTTGCCGGCTTAACAAAAGAGGATTTCACAGTACTCGACCGGGGCAAGCCGCAGAAAATCAGCATTTTCTCCGCCGATGCCGCCGCTTCCGCACAACAACCACCGCAACAGCCGCTGCCGCAAAACACCTTCTCCGATTTGCCGCAGTATGGCGCGACCGCGCCCAGAAGCGTCACCGTCGTTCTCCTCGACAACCTGAACACGCTTTACGGTTCGGTGGCCCAATCGAAGTATGAGCATTCGCCATACTGGCTCGAGGATCTTGCGCTTCGCAATGCGAAGAACCATCTCATCGAATTCACCCAGCAGCTCCAGCCCCAAGACCGCGTCGCGATTTATGGCCTTCAACATTCGCTCCATGTGTTGTGCGATTTCACCAGCGATCGCGACCAGCTCCTCACCATTTTAAGAAACTATGACACAAGATCCCTCACCAATCGCGAAGTCGTCGAGCCCGGCAACACGATGATCATTATGCCCGGGCATGACAATCCGATGGCAGACATCCTCGGCCAGGCCGGCGAATTCGAGAACGGAGCATCGGGGAGTCTCGCAGGGGCGGCCAACGCGGATCGCGGCGCACAAACAATGGCTGCGTTGCAGGCGATTGCCGCGCACGTCGCGAATATTCCGGGACGCAAGAACCTTGTCTGGCTCACCGCGAATCTTCCTTTCTCCGGCGCTGCTATGGCGCACGTGTTGAGCCCCGCGAATATCGCTGTTTATCCCGTCGACGCGCGCGGGTTGCTGGCCCGTTCGCCCATGGTGCTGGCGGATATTCCTGGTACGGCCGACGCCGACGACGTTTCAGGGGCCAGCGGCCACATGGATAATATGCCGGCTCAGTCCTCACAGCCGATCGGCATCACTACGATGCAGAAGCTCGCCGATGAGACCGGCGGCCAGGCCTTCGTCAACACCAACGACATCACCGGTGCCATCCGCAAAGCCGTCGAGGATTCCGCCGTCACCTACTCGCTCGGTTTCTATATCAACCGCGATGCCCTCGACGGAAAATTCCACGAGATCAAAATCGAGGTCAGAGGCAAAGGCCTGACCATACGCTATCCGAAGGGCTATTTCGCATTTCCGGATACAGAGGCCACGAAAGACGAAGATCAGTTTAGGCTCGTCGCCGCCGTGCAGAGCCCCCTCGAGTCTTCGTCAATTCCGCTGACGGCCACCGTGGAGCGTGTCGATCAGCCTCCGCATTCGCTCAAAGTTCTGTGCACCATCGATGCTCACAATCTTCGTCTGGTGCAGAGCGGCGGCCTGCGCAAAGGCTCCGTCGAAGTCTACATCGTCGAACAGGATCAAACGGGCAAAGTGATTTTGCAGTCGGGCAAGACCTTCACTCTGCAGTTCCCGGAGAAACAATACGAGGCCCTGCTGAAATCGGGCATCCTCTTTCACGAATTTGTGCCGCCTCACGCCGGCGCGACCACGCTGCGTGTGCTCGTGGAAGACCCGAGCACCACCGAACTTGGCAGTGTCATCATTCCGTTGGCGCAGGTCAACTAGGTCGAGCCGTCGATGAGCGCTCGCGGGCGTGTCAATTCAGAGTGAAGGTTTTACAAGTGTGAAGGGTGAGTCAGTGCAGCTTCTGACCGTAGTCGCGGCCGAAGATCCTGCGGTTCCAGCTTTTTGGCGCAATGTGGAGTTTGGCCGCGAACCATGCGAGGCGACGAACTCGAAAGGCAAAATAAGCGGCGAGAGCCACAGCAATGACCAGAGGATTCATAACTTTATCGAGGTTCGTCACCGTGGGTTCACCTGAAAACCATTCTAGCACCACTAAAGGCGCGCGGAGGCGTAAACCATAAGCAGATCCCTCGGCGCCAAAATTGGCGCCTCGGGATGACGATCCTGGTCGGATCGTCACTTCACGGATTCGTCGAACTCGCGCATCCAGTCTTTTTTCTTGAGCACCTCGCGCGGACGTGAGCCGTCCGGCGGGCCAACGATCCCGTCCTTCTCCATCAAGTCGATCAGCCGTGCGGCGCGTCCGTAGCCAACACGCAAGCGCCGCTGCAAAGTTGATGTAGAAGCGCGGCCCATTTCGCAGACCACGCGTATGGCGTCTTGATACAGCGCGTCGTCAACTTCCTCGCCGCCGTCCACTCCGCCTTCAACACTGCCTGCGTTTTCATCGCGCGGCGGCTTGAGCAATTCCTCGTTGTAAATCGCCTTGGCTTGGTCGCGCCAGAATTCGCAGACGGCGGCAACTTCCTGTTCGGTGACCAGTGGTCCGTGAATGCGATGAATGCGCGATGAGCCTGCCGGCAAATACAACATGTCGCCGCGTCCGAGGAGCGATTCCGCGCCGTTGGTATCGAGAATCGTGCGCGAGTCCACTTTGCTGGCGACGCGGAACGAAATGCGTGCCGGGAAATTCGCTTTAATCAAGCCAGTGATCACGTCGACCGAAGGCCGTTGTGTCGCCAATATCAAATGGATGCCCACCGCGCGCGCCATTTGCGCCAGCCGCGTGATGGATTCTTCAACGTTCGTTGTGTCCACCATCATCAAATCGGCGAGTTCGTCGATCACTATCACGATGTAGGGCAGGGGCTTGTGCTCGGTCTCTTCGACGTCGTCAAAGAGCGACATCGGCTGGCCCTTCTCAAATGTACGGTTGTACTGGTCAATATTGCGCACGCCGCGCTGTGCCAGCAACTTCAAGCGCCGCTCCATTTCCTTCGTCGCGTTGCGCAAGACGTTCGACGCGACTTTTGGATCCGTGACGACCGGCGTGTACAAATGCGGGATGTCTTCGTAAAGCCCCAGCTCGATGCGCTTCGGATCGATCAGCACCACTTTCAGTTCGTCGGGCGTGGATTTGTACAGCATGCCCATTAGCATGGAGTTGATGAACACGCTCTTGCCCGTCCCCGTTGCTCCGGCAATCAGCAAGTGCGGCATTTGCGCCAGATCGGCGGCGCGAATATGTCCGACGAGGTCCTTGCCCAGCGGAAGCGCCATCTTCGTCGAAGACTGCGAAAACTCCGGCGACTCGATCACTTCGCGCAGCGCAATCGTTTCGCGATGCGGATTCGGCACTTCGATTCCGACAGTCGATTTGCCCGGGATGCGTTCGATCAAGATCGATTCGGCTTTCAACGCGAGGCACAGATCGTCCGCAAGTCCGGTGATGCGGCTGTACTTGATTCCCGCTTCGGGTTTCAGCTCGAATGTAGTCACGACTGGCCCGGGGTTGATTTGCGTTACGTGCCCCGCAACGTCGAATTCAGCGCACTTCTGCTCAATCGCGCGCGCGTATTCTTTTAGTTCCGGCTCGGTCATGCGTTCGCTGCGCTCTGCTCCGCGCAATAATGCCGGCGACGGCAGCCGGTAGGTCGTTTTCCCTTTGGCGATCTTCGGCTCGGTGCTCGACGATTTCCGCGGTGCTTGCGCTGCTTCCAGCGGTTCGCTGAACGTGATGACGGGTGCGACACGGCGCATCTCGCCCTTCGCGCGTTCCTCGTGTTCGTCTTCCGCGGCGAGCTCTTCTGCATCCCTTATGGTCGTCGCGACTTTCGTTTTCTGTTGCGTCGGTACCGCGGGCCTGCCGGCAATCTTGATTTCCTCGACGCGTTTGCGTAGCTTCTCGGACTCGCGCGCCTCGCGCCAGTCCTTTACGCGGTCAACCAGCGCCAGAATTCGCTTACCCAGGAAGCCTTCAGCGCCCAACGGCCCGCGCATCCACTTTGCCGTCCCCGCAAAAGTGAAATGCGTGGTCAGCAGCAACGCCGCGAAAATGCACGCCAATGCCACTACGTTTGCACCAATCGAATTAAACGCGGAGCGCAAAAGGTGTGCTGTCAGCTCACCAAACATTCCGCCGGGCGGCAGCGCGCCGCGCACTTCAGGGACGCCCGTCAACGAGAGTTCGGCAGGCAGCGCGAAAATAAACAGCGCGCACCCAACCGTCTTCGCAATCGGTGCATTCACTTTTTGACTGCGAAACCGCCGAAACGCCAGCAGGAACAGTCCAACAGGGAAGAGAAATGCGGCGTACCCGATGCCTTGAAAGAAAAGATCGGCGATATGCGCGCCAACGGGCCCAATCCAGTTGTGAGACGGCCCTGCGGAAGGAGGCGCGGCAGCCACGTTGAATGCCGCGTCTTGTGGCGAGTAAGAAAGAAGGCTCAGCGCAAGCAACACTGCCAGCGTGATGCCCACAAATCCGGCCAGTTCGTTGATGCGGCGATTTTCGGTCAAAGCGAATATGCGCACAATTTCTCCTGGGCTGTGGGGGAAGGCCTCAGCATCGCACGGGACGCGTGGGCGCTAGCGCGCGTGACCCATGTGGAAGAACAGCAACAGAATCACTATACCGAGCAGAATCCGGTAGTAAATGAATATTTTTAGCGTGCGTACTTGCAGATAACGCAGGAAGATGGCGATCGCGATGATGCCCACCACCGCCGACACGGCAATGCTGATGAGAATCGTCGAGAAAGGGATCGGCAATGTTCCCGCGTGGTGCATCTTCATGAGCTTTGGCAGTTCGACCACTGCCGCGCCCGCGATAATCGGCGTCGACAGCAGAAACGAAAAACGCGCCGCCGCTTCGCGCGTCAGCCCGCGGAAAAGCCCTGCGGTGATTGTCGCTCCAGAACGCGACACGCCAGGAAATAATGCGAATGCCTGCGCGATGCCGATGGCCATCGCGTCCACAAAACCCACCCGCTCCATGGGACGGTCCAGCCGTCCTGCGTATTCGCCGTACCACATTAGCAGGCCCACGACGATCAGCGCCGCGGCGATTGCCAGAATGTACCAACTCTCTCCCTGCCGGTCTTCAATTCGGTGCTGAAACAGGAATCCCACCACCGCTCCCGGAATGGTGGCCGCGACGATATACCAGAACATTTTCCGTTGATGCTCCACGTATTCATAACTGGCGTTCCGCGGATAATGCAGCCCGATTCCCGCCGCGAGCAATTGGAGCCAGTCACGCAGAAAGTACAGAACCACCGCGATCAGCGTGCCGGTGTGCAGAGCCACGTCGAATGCCAGGCCCGGATCCGGCCACCCCGCCAGCCACGGAAACAAAATCAAATGCGCGGTCGAGCTGATGGGGAGAAATTCGGTGATGCCTTGAATGATCGCGAGAATAATCGCCTGGTAGAGGTGCATCGGTGCTCAGTTCTCCTGGACAGCGGTTCCCGCGAGCGGCTTCGACATCGAGAACGCATCGAGCCCTCCGGGATAGTAGTTGCGAATCCGGCCGCGTGTACGATAGCCGTGCTTGTTCCAGAAGGCAATCGCGGCTTCGTTGTTGGTTGCCGTTTCCAGCCACACCTCGCACGCGCCGCGTTTTTGCAAACTCGCCTCCGACCGGCGGAGAAGGGAAGCGCCCAGGCCGGCCCGCCGGTGCAATTCGAGCACGTCAATTGTGACGATGTGCGCGTGGACGTTCTGCCGCGCGGTGACGATGAATCCGGCGATCTTCTTGGGCGAAGCCTTCGCGCTGCTCTTGTTTCTGCCCGTTGGGCTGCCGCGAATTTCGGCGACCAGACATTCTGCGCCCGGCAAGCTCAGATACCAGCGCAGTTCGTCGCGAGAATACGCAATGTCCGCCGGATAGCAGGCCTGATCGATGGCGTAAATCGCCTCGAAGTCCGCCGCACGGTATTCTCGAATCGAAAATCTCACGGTTCACAATAATACCCGCGAACGCCGATGCACCGTAAGCATTCGCATCATGTGCTTAGCGACAAATGCGGGGTTTCACACTTCGAGGATGACCGGCAAAATCATGGGCCGCTTCGAGGTTTTCTTGTTGAGAAAGCGTTTCAAGTCCGTGCGAATTTTTTCCTTGATGACGCTCCAGTCCGTTTTTTCTTCGGAATTCGATTGCTCGACGGTCTTCACGATCACTTCGCGCGCCTGCGCCATCAGTTCCTGACCATCGTCGGAAGGCAAAAACCCGCGGCTGACAATCTCCGGAGGCGTTTCCATTCGTCCGCTGTGCTTGTTGATGGCAATGATCGGCACGACGATGCCGTCTTCTGCCAAATGGCGCCGGTCGCGAATCACGAATTCTTCCAGCTCTTCAAGAGATCCAGAATCGACGCACACGCGTCCCACAGTCACCGGTTCGCGACGGAACGCGCCGCCGTCCGCGGTGAACTCAATTGGCTGCCCCGACTCGACCAGCAGGATTTGGCCAGAGACGGAGCCCACTTGATGCGCCAACGCCGCGTGTTGAAACAATTGTCGGTACTCTCCGTGAATCGGAACGAAAAATTTCGGTCGCACCAGATTCAGCAGCAGCTTCATTTCTTCCTGGCTACCGTGGCCGGAGACGTGTATCGGAGCCGAGCGCCCGCTCTCGTAATAAACGAGCACGCGCCGCCGGAAGAGATGATCAATCATCCGTGAGATGGCCTTTTCGTTTCCGGGAATGATGCGCGCCGACACGATGACCGTGTCGTTTTCCTCGATGGCCATCAGGCGATGGTTGTCCACGGCGATCCGCGACAGCGCCGACATGGGTTCCGCCTGGCTGCCGGAAGCAAGGATGACAATTTTTTTCGGGTCGAATGATTTGATGTCCTGCGGGCGCACGACTGAGCCGTCTGGAATGGTCAATTTCTTCATCGAGTGCGCGATTTCGACGTTGTCAACCATGCTGCGCCCGATGAAGCCGACCTTGCGCCCTTGTTCCGTGGCGACGTCGATCACTTGCTGGATGCGATGCACGGAGCTCGAGAAACACGAAAGGATGACGCGTTGCGGGGCCGCGCGAAATAGCTCTTCCAGACGCGGACGCACAGCGCGCTCCGAAGGCGTGTAACCGGGCCGCTCCGCGTTCGTCGAATCGGCGAACAGCGCCAGCACGCCCTCCTGGCCGTAACGCGCGAAGCGATGCAAATCGAACGGAATGTTGTCGACGGGCGTGGGATCAATCTTGAAGTCCCCCGTGTGCAGCACAATCCCGAGGGGCGTGCGGATTGCCAGCGCCACGCATTCGATGGTGCTGTGCGTCACATGGACGAATTCCACTTGAAACGGCCCGAGCGATACCGTCATTCCCGGGGCAATTTCGTGCAAGTCCGCGGATTCGAGCAGCCCGTGCTCTTCGAGTTTCTTGCGCACCAGCGCCAGCGTAAAGCGCGTTCCGTAAATCGGGCACTTAAGTTCGGGCAGCAGATACGGTACCGCTCCGATGTGATCTTCGTGCGCATGCGTCAAAATCAGCGCGCGCAATCCGGCGCGATTCTGTTTCAGGTAGGAAATGTCCGGAATGACGACGTCGACGCCCAGCAATTCCGTTTCGGGGAACATCAAGCCCGCGTCGATGGCGAGAATATCCTCGCCGTAACGGAGGGCCATCATGTTCATTCCAAATTCGCCCAGCCCGCCAAGCGGGATCATCCACAGGGAAGTTTTACTCAAGTGCGGTTCTTAAGCTCCTTTTCGTGAACGGTCATCGTATCACAGCAGCGGCTTGCCGGCTTATAAGAGGAAATACGTGAGATGAACTGTACCTATTCGAATCGCAGCGCTTCGATCGGGTCGAGCTGCGAGGCCTTTTGCGCTGGGTAATAGCCGAAGAAAAGTCCCACAAACAGGGCGAACGCCGCGGCCACAATGATGGCGATGGGCGGAATCTGCATGGTCCACTGAAGAGTGCTCGCGAGCAAATTCGACGCGAACACCCCGACGAACACGCCCGCGACTCCGCCCAGCAAGCTGACGATCATGGCTTCGATCAGGAACTGCATTTGAATGTCGCGTTCCGTCGCGCCCACGGCCATGCGCACGCCGATTTCCCGCGTCCGCTCCGTCACGGACACGAGCATGATGTTCATGATTCCGATTCCGCCCACCAGCAACGCGACGGACGCAATACTCGCGAGCATCAGCGTGAACGTATGGCTCGCCTGCTCCTGCGCTTCCAA
>DATNDO010000141.1:0-14957 GCA_035606955.1 Candidatus Angelobacter sp. | reverse complement strand
GGCAACGAACTGTATCGCGAATGGGCCCAGCGCACACTTGAAGCGTTCGCTGCGCTCGCGCCGCAATTTGGCCTTTACGCCGCAACGTACGGACTTGCGGCGGTGTTGCATTCGCGGCACACATCACAGGTTGTGGTCACGGGTGTTGGGGGCGATGCGAAAGCCGCGGCGCTCGAAGCCGCGGCAAATTCTGTTTACCGCTTCGGCAAAGCCGTGCTGCGCGTCACTCCAGAGATTATCGCGGCCGATGCGCTTGCGCCGGCGTTGAAAGAAACGATTCCACATCTGGATGCGAGCGCTGCGCAGGCGTTCCTGTGCGTGGGAACTTCGTGTTATCCGCCCGTGAGCGCGCCTGAAAAGTTGATTGAATTGCTGACGGGTCCGACCTTGCACGCCGCGGCACAGTAAAAGTTTCGGATGAAGTACGAAGTTCAATGACGCCCACGCTTGAAACTCCGCGCCTCTTGCTGCGGCCTCTAGAACTCGCGGACGCCGATCAAACGCAAATTCTTTTCCCGCAGTGGGAGATCGTTAAATTTCTCGCCGCGATAGTGCCGTGGCCGTATCCTCATGACGGTGCATACCAATTTTATCGCGACGTCGCGCTGCCCGCGGCTGAACGCGGCGACGCCTGGCACTGGACTCTGCGTCTGAAAACTGATCCGGCTCGTTTGATCGGCAGCATCAGCCTGAAGAAAGACGAAAACGACAATCGCGGCTTCTGGCTCGGCTTGCCGTGGCAAAGGCAGGGGTTGGTGAGCGAAGCGTGCGACGCGGTGAATGATTATTGGTTCGATGCGCTCAAGTTCCCGGTTCTACACGTGACCAAGGCGATTGCCAATGCCGCGTCACGCCGCATCTCCGAGAAGCAAGGGATGCGCGTGATTGCAAGGCAAGAACGAGCGTATGTCTCGGGCCGTCTCCCCGGCGAGATTTGGGAAATCACCGCCGAAGAGTGGCGCGCCCGCCGACGCCTGGATCAACGAACTCAATCGGGCTAAGCCGCGTAATACTTAAGGAGCTCCGGCTCCCGCCTGTTTCTGACGATGCGCTATATCGGGTTCGTCGAGCGCGCCGGGCGTATCAGCAATCTGCTGGATGAACTGCTGCAATTCGCGGGGTGATGCCGTAAATAGAATGTCAGAATCCGGTTTTTCACCCATAGGTTCGTGGGCGATCGAAATCTTCTTGGCATCGAACTGCTGCACAAGCCAATCGTGATTTAATTGTGCAGTTTGCAGTGTGTCTCCGCTGAGCGAGATCTTATAAAAAAGATGCAGAGGTGCAACTCCACCGGGGAGATCGAAGGCTTTGCCATTCAAAGATTGGTTATCGAAAATCGCGTCGGCGAAAAGATTGTCTCCGAGGTGGACAAGACGCACCTTGTAGCGCTGTTCGACATGGGAATCGGAATCCGTTCCGGTGACCTCATACGTTCCGTCGGCGTTTGCCTGAATTGTGATCTTGCTATTGTCCTTGTCGTTCTTGTCAGCTATCCATGTTCCGACCAAACCAGGTTCTCGCACGTTTTCACCTGGATTGTAGAGCGGGTGGAGGGAATAGGCACAACCGTCGAGCAGGGCAATCATTGCGGCGAGTCCGAGGGAGACGCAAAATTTTGAGGCGCGCATGGGTCACCTCCAATGATATTTGCGCGAATGATACCATCGGATGTATCGCCTCACCAGCGTGGCACCGCGTTGTGCATGGACGTCTGGTTGATGGCGGGTGCTGGCGATGCGATAATGGGCCTTGATTGGCGCGAGCAATCGGCCTGCTCGCTTCGCGACGTTCATATTTGTATCGTTGTATTTGTAATGGGGGCGAATCATGGCGTTAAGAGATGCATGGATTGAGAAGCGGCTGCAAACGGCAGGCGTGAATGGAAGCCGAAACGTGTCGCAGATGCACTATGCACGGCTCGGAACCATCACCGAGGAAATGGAGTACGTGGCGAAGCGCGAAAAGCTCGCGCCAGAATTAGTGCGCAGCGAAGTTGCTCGTGGCCGCGCCATCATTCCCGCAAATATTCATCACACAAACCTCGAGCCCATGGGCATCGGCGTCGCGTTCAAATGTAAAATCAACGCGAACATCGGGAATTCTGCGACCACCTCGAAGATTGAAGACGAGCTCGAAAAGCTGCATCGCTCCGTGCACTATGGTTCGGATACGGTGATGGATCTTTCCACCGGCGGCGACATTCCCACGATTCGCAAAGCCATCATCAACGCCTCGCCTGTGCCCATCGGCACCGTGCCGATTTACGAAGCGCTCTCGCGCGTGCGCCGCACCGAAGACTTGACGATCGACCTGATGCTCGAAGTGATCGAGGAGCAGGCCGAGCAGGGCGTCGATTACATGACGATTCACGCGGGCGTGCTGCGCGAATTTCTTCCGCTGGTGCGCAATCGCATCACGGGAATCGTCAGCCGCGGCGGTGCTTTACTCGCCGTGTGGATGAGCCATCACAAAAAGCAAAATTTCCTTTACGAGCACTTCGATGAGATCTGCAAGATTTTCAAGAAGCACGACGTCAGCTTTTCGCTGGGCGACGGCTTGCGTCCTGGCTCGCTCGCCGACGCCAGCGACGAAGCTCAATTCGCCGAATTGAAAGTGTTGGGCGAGTTGACGACGAAAGCCTGGGAGCACGATGTGCAAGTGATGATCGAAGGTCCGGGGCACATTCCCATGGACCAGATCGAGCTCCAGGTGAAAAAAGAGAATGAGATGTGCCATGAAGCGCCGTTCTACACGCTCGGGCCGCTGGTCACGGACATTGCGCCCGGCTACGACCACATCACGAGCGCGATAGGCGCGGCGATGATCGGCTGGCACGGCGCGTCGATGTTGTGTTACGTCACGCCGAAGGAGCATCTCGGATTGCCGAATGCCGATGACGTTCGCCAGGGCGTGATTGCCTATAAAATCGCCGCGCACGCGGCGGATGTGGCGCGGCATCGTCCTGGCGCCCGCGATCGCGACGATGCGCTCAGCTATGCGCGATTTCTGTTTGACTGGAATAAGCAGTTCGAACTTTCGCTTGATCCAGAGACCGCGCGGGCGATGCACGACGAAACGCTTCCCGACGATTTTTACAAGGACGCGAAGTTCTGCTCGATGTGCGGCCCCAAATTCTGCTCGATGAACCAGACGCAAATCGCGGAAGCGAACGACGGTCTCGACCAGCAGGGTCGCCAGGAGAAATTCGTGAAGCTCTTGGCAAAAGTGGAGAATTAGAACTGTAGGCGGAACATTTCGCTTGCCGGCAGCGTAACTTCAGATAGAGAGGTGCGACTATGGGCCTGCTTGTTCTCGTTCTCCTGTATTTTCTGCCGGCGATTATCGGCCACAACAAGCGCGATGCGCTCGGCATCTTTCTGCTGAATTTCTTTCTCGGTTGGACGATTATCGGCTGGGTCGCGGCGCTTTTCTGGGCCTGCACGTCGAGAACATGCGCGCCCGTGTTCATGGTCGCGGGCCCAGTACGCTACTGCCAGCAATGCGGCACGCCAACCATGCCTGCAGCGCGCTTTTGCTCAAGTTGCGGCCGCGTGATTTGAAACGACGTATCCTTCAGCGCGCACAAAATATCTGACAGCAGGATGACGATGCCAGAAATCGCGCAAAACGAAAATCTTCGCGAAGAATTCAATCGCTGGGCCCAAGCAGGCAAGGGCGAGAGCATGGAGACGGAGCATCGCCCCATCGTTGAGCCAACGCTCGCGTTGATGGAAATTGCCCCGCAAGACGAAGTGCTCGACGTCGGTTGTGGCGGCGGCTGGCTGGTGCGCGAAATTGCGTCGCGTGTCCCAACGGGCCACGTGCTCGGCATGGACGTTTCCGATGAGATGATCAGCCGAGCGCGTCGCGGCGCCACCAATTTACGCAATGTCGAATTTGTCGTTGGCGGCGTTGACGCCATTCCCCGCGCCGCGAATTCCTTCGACAAAGTCATTTCTGTCGAATCCTCTTACTACTGGCCCGACCCTGCGGCGGGCATTCAAGAGATTTTTCGCGTGCTTCGCCCCGGCGGTTCAGCCTGGATTTTGATCAATTATTATCGCGACAATTTGTATTGCCACCAGTGGAGCAGGACTTTCGCGATCCCCACGCATCTGCTATCTGGCGACGAATGGGCAGGTCTGTTCCGCATCGCGGGTTTCAAAGACGTCGCACATCGCCGAGTTTCCGATCCCACACCCACACCCGACACCTACACGGGCCGGTGGTTCCGTGACGCGGCTGAGCTGGCCGCCTTCCGCCGCGAAGGCGCATTGCTCATTCACGGTACGAAGCCTTAAGACCCCCAGCCCGTTAGTGCTCATTCCATTTGATTTGCTTCTGTCTCGCGCCTTATACTCCTCGCCCTGGCTGGTACCCGTGTACTAGGCTACTTGGCGTCACACTACTTTGGAGTTAGGCCGAGCGAATGGCATTCGAGCGCGCTGCAAAACTCGACGAAATTCCGCCGGGCCAAATCCGCGAGATCTCGCTCAACGGGAAGTCCGTAGCCGTCGCCAATGTTGACGGTAAGTTATTTGCAATCAATAGTGTATGCCTGCATCACGGTGGGCCGCTCGGCGAAGGTGAGCTTGACGGCACGGTGGTAAGTTGTCCGTGGCACGGCTGGCAGTACGACGTCACAACCGGCAAGGTGGTGCAGCAGCCCTCTGACGGTGTCCAATGCTATCCTGTTGAATTGCGTGGCGATGAAATCTTCGTCGACGTTGGCTGATGCTGTCGCTCATTTCCGGAAATTGTTCGCGCCAGCTCAATTTTTTGATTGTTTCTCGGGTGCTTCCATGTATAGTTCGCCAGTTACAGCCCGGCTATGACTCACGCCGTTACCAGACCTCATCAGTGGTTGCTGGCCGTTGACCCGCGCATCTACCATTGGGACACTCTTTTCGTAAAAGGGAAGGAGATGTGGCGGCACGCTGGCGCCAAGCCTGACGCCCTGCGCCAGCTAAAGCAGATGCGTCGCGGCGACCGCGCGCTTTGCTACCACGGTAAACCGGAGTATGCGCTTTACGCCATCGCCGAAGTGACGCGCGATCCATACCCCGATCCACACGACCCGGAATCGAAACTCATGGTGATTGATCTACGCGCGCTCGAACGTCTGCCCCGCCAGGTTTCTCTCGAGGAGTTGCGCGAGGACCGCTTGCTGCGCAAAGTGAAGTTTCTGAAGAATCCGCGCCTTACGATTTCTCCGCTGATCGGAGAAGAATATTCTGAGATTCTCCGGCTCGCCGGGATTGTCGCCACTCCCGGCATTCCTTTGCCATAGCGCTAAATCGCCTCGCAAGAACGAAAATTGGAATTAGTATGGCGATTACAATTTCGCGTTCGGGTCTACGAAAAAGGAGGATCAAGTGAGAATATTTTCTGCTTTCGCGCGAGGAATTACTTTTGCGGTCGCTTTGGCCATCGCCGTTTCGCTTGGCGCGCAATCGAAAAAACACGAACCGATATGCAGTGCCCTCATGGGAATTTCTTCAGGGCGCACCCACGTGGTGGACATGACGTATGCCCTCAATGACCATTCGCCTGCATGGCCTGGCGATGCTCACCCCTTCGAGGCCGTTACCAACGCTTCGCCCGCCAAAGAGGGTTACTTCACTCGAAAAATCACCATGCTCGAACATTACGGCACGCACATCGATGCGCCCGCGCATTTTCCTCCAGGCAAGGAAACACTCGACCAGATCCCCATACAGCGCTTCTTTGGTCCCGCCGATGTGATCGACATTCGCGGCAAAGCCGCCAAGAATCCCGATTACCGGCTGACCGTTGCCGATGTGCAAGCCTGGGAAGCGCAGCACGGGCAAATTCCATCGGGCGCGATTGTAATGCTGCGGACAGGCTGGGGCTCGCGTTGGCCCGATCAGAAGCGTTACCGCAACATGGATTCGAAGAACGTGATGCACTTTCCGGGATATTCCGTGGCCGCGGCAAAATTCTTGATTACGCGGCACGTCAGCGGCTTGTGCATCGACACATTAAGCATAGATTACGGCCCATCGGCGAATTTCGAGGTGCATCGCACCACTTTACCCGCGGGCTTGTTTCACGTCGAAAACATCGCGAGCTTGGATAAATTGCCAGCGACCGGCGCGTTTGTGATCGCTGCGCCCATCAAACTCGAAGGCGGCTCCGGCGGTCCCGTGCGCGTTTTCGCCATTCTGCCGGACTAACATTTGCCCGAGCTTCCCGAAGTCGAAACTGTCGTCCGCGGCCTGCAATTGTTGCTGCCGGGCCGTGGAATACTCAGCGTTCGCCTCGGCAAGACGGATTTTATCGACGATCCCGCGGCAATCGAACAGCACGTCCCAGGTTGCCGCATCGTTGAGGTACGCCGCCGCGGCAAATTCCTGGTACTTTTCCTGGAGAAGAATCGCGCATCTCAAACCGCTGGGCGCTCCGCGCCTGAGCGATTTCACTTGATTGTTCATCTGGGCATGACTGGACAGCTCACTGTCCGCTCCAATGCGATGCCGTCGGCACTGCACACGCATGTATGGTTCGCGTTGGACAACGATCACGAGCTTCGCTACACCGACCCTCGTCGCTTTGGCCGCATGGCGCTGGTACCGGAATCCGCCAGCGACGGTATTCTCGGTGAACTCGGTCTTGACGCGCTCGAAGCCAGCGAAGAAGAATTTCGCACGCGCTTTGTTGGCCGGCACGCGCGAATCAAGGCGCTGTTGCTCAACCAAGGCGTTCTTCGCGGCATGGGGAATATTTATACTGACGAAAGTCTGTGGCGTGCGCGCATTCATCCCGCGCGTTTGGGCGCATCCCTAAAACGCGAAGAAGTCACGCGCCTTTACCGCGCAGTTCAAAAAGTGTTGCGCGAAGCGATTCGCCTTGGGGGTTCATCGATTTCGGATTACGTGAATGCCGAAGGCGAGCCCGGCGAATTCCAGCTTCGCCATCGCGTTTACCAGCGGGAAGGGAAGAAGTGCTCGCGCTGCGGGACGCAAGTTCGCCGCATGATTGTCGCCGGGCGCAGCAGTTATTTTTGCCCGAGTTGCCAGCGAGTCCCACGGAACCGTCGCTCGCAAAGAAAGCGCACTGCAGAAAGCCCCGCCCGCAAGCGCGTCAGCGCCAAAAGTAAATCAGCATCGCGCCGGCAAGGCTGAAAATCGTGCCATAGAGAAATCCCGCCGCGGGCGCCACCGTCGTCCACAGTGCGCCCACAATGATGCTCGACGCAAAGTCGCCGATACCGTTTACCGTCGCGAGCACGCCAAATCCGGTTCCGCGGATCTCCGAAGCCAGCAGCTCCGCGGCCAGCGACTTTTCCAGTCCCTGCTGTATCCCGATATGAATTCCCGCTAGCGCGAAGAGAATCGCCAACCACGCGAGCGTTGCGGGCGCGAAAATGAACCCGCAACACATCACCGCGGCGACCGTGTAGCCAACGGCAAGAAGCCCGCGCTTACCCACGCGATCCGCCAGCGCGCCTGCTGGATACGAAATTACCGCGAACACGACGTTGTGCAGCGTGTACAGCGCCACCGCCAGCGCCGAGGCGCGCGCCGCGCCATATTGCGGCGTGAGAATCTGACCCGCGCGCAGGATCAGCAGCGTCGGCGCGAAATCGCCAATCCCATGCGCGAGCACACCGACAAGGAATCGCCGAAAGCTCCCGGGGAGCTGGCGCAAACTATGAAAGAAACCGAACGGCTGATGCGTTGTCGCCGATTTTCCCGCGGGTACCAGCCACAGAAAGCAAATTGACGCCAGCACGCCCGGCGCGATTGTCCACGCCAGCGCCGTGCGAACATTCCAAAGTGAAACCATCAGCAGCGCCGTCAACGGCCCCGCGACAGCGCCGACCGTATCCATTGCCCGTTCGAATCCGAACGCGCGTCCAAGCTGCGACTTGGGCACCGCGTCCGCGAGCAGCGCATCGCGCGAAGGACTCTTTGCGCCGCGCCCCACCCATCCGGCGGCGCGCAGCAGCAGGACGAATGGCCAGCTTTGAGCCAGGCTATATGCGAACGTCGTAAGCCCGACAATGATGTACCCGCCCGCAGCGACGGGCTTGCGCCACCCGGGTCGGTCCGCAATGTATCCGCCCGCCAGTTTCGAAAAGCTCGAAAGCCCGTCCGCAACGCCTTCGATTATGCCCAGCGCGATTGCCGGGGCGCCGACGAGGGCGAGCAACGCGGGCAGCAGGGAAGTTGCGGCTTCATGCCCCCAATCGGAAAACAAATTGGCAAGCCCGATTCCCAAGATGCCGCGCGTGAACCAGCGGCCGGTTTGAGCGTCACTGCGATCGTCGGGATTCTTCACGGAGGGAATTTACCAGGAGGCTTTTTGCGCGCTGTGTGCCGCGCGCGCTATCGGAATTGCAGCGTCAAAGACGCGCTCACCCCACGCGAGCCGCTCGCACTCATCCAGCCAAATCACTCGCTTTCGTACGCCCGCAAAAGCAGAATCATCGAGAAGCTCCTTCAGCAGCTCATGAATTCGTCGCTGAAACGCGCGGTCCTCGGAGCGGAAACCATCGGGCTGGATTTCTGTCTCTGATAGAGGCACGCCGGCGAGCAAATCGTATGTTCGCATCCACCAGGCCAGCCACGCTTCCAGCTGCGGCTGCCGCCCGAACTTGTTCACGAAGTAGCAGTAGTTGTCGAGCACGGAACGGTCGCAAACCACATTCGCCGCACTCCGCGAAGCGTCAAGCTCCGCCGCAATCTGCGCGTGCAAAATCCACAGCTGGCCTTCGAGCGTCGTCGCCGCATTCACGGGAAAGGGTGACCGCCGAGCCACTTCCGCGACCATTTCCACGTTCTCGCCCACTTTCTTCATTCGCGAGCAGATTTCATACGCGAGCGTGGTTTTTCCCACGCCATGCGTTCCAATCAGCGCAAGCTTCAAATTCTTCCGCCTTTCGAACGGGCTTCATCGTTTCTAACATAGGTTCCCGCAGTCGCCAACCGCCGATCTGTAAGACAACCACACTTCAGGCAGCCACAAATGTTTGTCGGCGTAAACACATTGCCCGCGGACTCCCACGGTGTCGCCTCTACGGGGTAAAATAAAACTCCCTGTACAATCAACCGCCGGCGAATGCAGAGTTTGAGAGGAACGCTTTGAAAGGCAGATCGTCATGAGAGCTGTGGTCCAGCGCGTGAGCCAGGCCCGCGTCGTGGTCGAAGCACGTGTGACCGGGGAAATCGCCGCGGGATTCCTCGTCCTGCTGGGCGTTGGACGTGCGGACACATCCGAAACGGCCGCAGTCATGGCCGAAAAAATCGTCAACTTGCGCATCTTTAACGATGAGCGGGGAAAAATGAATCGCTCGCTTCTCGATACGGGTGGCGCAATCCTTGTGGTATCTCAATTCACTCTGTACGGTGACGCGCGTGGCGGCCGCCGGCCCAGCTTTATTCAAGCAGCCGCTCCCGAACAGGGGAAATCGTTCTATGAGGAATTCGTCCGTGCCGTAGCGGCGCTGGGTGTGCGCGTCGAGACCGGTGTTTTTCAAGCGCACATGTCCGTCGAGCTGACGAATGACGGTCCGGTGACCATTCTCCTCGATTCCGATAAACTCTTTTGACTTCGCGCTAGGAGGGCCCGTGTCCGGCGAAGATAAATCGTCGCGGATTACAATTCGCGAAGCACGGATTACCGATGCTCCCAATCTCGCTCCTCTCGCGAAGCAGCTTGGCTACGATTCCACTCCCGAAGAAGTTGCCGCGCGCCTTCCCGGAATTTTTGCCGATTCCGAGCACATTATTTTCGTCGCCGAGCGAAAAGGCGGCGAGCTCGCCGGTTATGTCGACGTGTTCCTTTTCCGCACTGCCGCCTCAAACGTTCGCGTGGAAATCGCTGGGTTGGTTGTCGAGGAGAAGTCGCGTTCCCGGAACATCGGCCGCATGTTGATGGCCCGCGCCGAGGATTGGGCGCGCGAAAAGGGTTGCTCCGAATGTGGCTTGCGCTCGAACGTAGTTCGCGAAGGCGCGCACCGCTTCTACGAAAATCTAGGCTATCGCGTCAACAAAACGCAGAAATCATTTCGCAAAAAATTGTAAACAGGCGCATCTTACCGAAACCAAGATTGGTGAGGCACATGCAATCATCCCTGGACTTGATTGGACTTGTTTTCTTTTTCGTAATGGTGGCGCTATGGGCCGTTTTCAGTTTGATTTTTGGCCTGCGCAAGAAGCCGCCAAGAACAGCGGAGCGGGCACGCGATCCCAAATCACTCGGCGGCCTTCTTCTTCAATCCATCGGTTACGCGCTCGCGTGGACGATTCCGCGGCCGGATTTTGCGCCCATCGTGCCCATGCCAAAGTGGACGGAGATCGCCGTAATTGTCGCTGCGCTCGTCCTCGCCGCCCTTTCACTGTGGCTGATGTGGCGCGCGATCATCGTGCTCGGCAAGCAATGGGCCTACGTCGCGCGCATTGTGGAAGGTCACCGGCTAATTACCGAAGGACCTTACAATCTGGTGCGCAATCCGATTTACACCGGCATGTTCGGTATGCTGATCGCCACTGGCCTCGCCGCCAGCCGTTGGCCCATGCTCATTGCCGCCATCATCTTTTTTCTATGCGGAACATGGATCCGCGTCCGCCGCGAGGAAAAGTTGCTCCATCAGTCATTCGGCGCCGAATTCGACGGTTACCGCAGCCGCGTGCCAGCCCTCATTCCCCGGTTGTTCTAGCTGTTTTCGCTCGCCCCGGACCCCTTGAGCGAATGAGCACATGTGCGCTCTTTCTTGGCATTACGATTATTGTTTTACATCGTCTTACGATATAATTCACGAGAGCCTGTGAATAAGCGTACGCAAAACAAGTTCGATTACCAAGCGCTCGCACAGTTCCGCTACGAGATTCGTCGGTTCATAAATTTCAGCGAACAGGCGGCTCGTGACGCCGGGATGGAACCCCAGCAGCATCAGGCACTGCTGGCCATAGAGGGCCTCCCTGCAACTCACAGGGCGACCATTGGAGTGCTCGCGGAACGCTTGCAAATCCAGCATCACAGCGCGGTGGGATTGGTGGATCGTCTGGAGGCCGAGAGGTTGCTGAGGCGAGCGTCCAGCCGGGCAGACCGCCGCGAGGTTCTATTGCGCGTGACGCGCCGCGGCACTCAGCTTCTCAACGAACTGTCGCTGTCGCATCGCGCCGAACTGCGCAGCGCCGGCCGCGCTCTGTTGCGAGCACTCGAAACAGCGATGACCCATGTGAATATTTCCGGGCAGTCGCGACGAAAAAAATCCGCTCCTCGGCATAACCGCCGCGCGAAGGAAGTACGAAAGAAGTGAAAGTACGTCGGCGCAGTTTTAGTGGTGCGGCGCAAAAGTCCCACTGAGAGGTTTCGTTGACAATGAAACAGACGCACCCAAAGGGGCCCGAAACAATCGAGCCGGGCACGTTCCGTCTCGGCTACATTTCACTTCTCGCGGGCCTTGTTGGCGTCGCGGCAGGCTTCATCGCTTATATCTTGTATGACCTGATCGGCCTATTCACCAATCTCGCTTACTATCACGCGTGGTCGTTTCATTTCCGCAGTCCGGAAAACACTCCCTTCCATTATTGGATCATCGTCATCCCGGTTATCGGAGGTTTGATTGTCGGCTTCATGGCCAAGTACGGCAGCGACAAAATCAAAGGTCATGGCATTCCTGAAGCCATGGAAGCCGTGCTCACCACCCGCAGCAGGATTGAAGCGAAAGTCGCCATCCTGAAGCCGCTCTCCGCGGCCATCGCCATCGGCACGGGCGGCCCATTCGGCGCGGAAGGCCCTATCATTCAGACCGGCGGCGCGCTTGGTTCGCTCGTCGGGCAGTTCATCGCGACGACCGCGTCCGAACGCAAAGTATTGCTCGCCTGCGGAGCCGGCGCCGGCATGGCCGCCACATTCAACACTCCAATCGCCGGCGTGATTCTCGCCATCGAATTGCTCCTTTTCGAATTTCGCGCCCGTTCCTTCATTCCTCTGGTGATTGCAACGACCTTGGCTACTTCGGTGCGCTGGTTCCTGCTCGGACAGCATTCCATGTTCTCCATGGATCCGCATGTTCTTTTCGACCCCATTCATGGCCTGCCGTATTATTTGCTTCTCGGCGTGATTTGCGGATTCGCGGCGGTCGGATTCACGAAGTTTCTCTACTGGGTAGAGGATTTGTTCGACCACCTGCCTCTCGACGATTTGTGGCATCCCGCAATCGGCGCATTTGTTCTCGGTGTAATAGGTTTTTTCATTCCGCGGGTGTTGGGCGTCGGATACGATACGATTTCCGATATCCTTCACAACAATCTCGCCATCAAAGTATTGGTCTTGCTGATGATTTTCAAGGCGCTCGCGCTCGTCGTGTCGCTCGGTTCGGGTACATCGGGCGGCTTGCTCGCCCCCATGTTCATGTCGAGCGCCGCGCTCGGCGGCGTTTTCGCCATGGTCATCAATCATTTTCTTCCCGGTGCGCATTTGTCTCCGGGAGCGTACGCACTCGTGGCCATGGGCGCGGTTTTCGGTGCCGCAGCGCGCGCGACTTTTGCGCTGATTGTTTTCGCATTCGAAATCACGCGCGACTACAACTCCGTCTTGCCTCTGATGATTACCTGCGTCATCGCAGACATGATTGCTCTCCACTACTTGCCCAGCTCCATCATGACCGAAAAGCTCACGCGCCGCGGCTTGACCGTCCCCACGGATTTTGAAGTAGGCGTCTTGCAGGTCGTCAAAGTCAGCGAGGTAATGCGCACGGACGTCCACAGCATCCTGCCGGAGATGAAGGTCGGCGAATTGGCAGAACGCATGGGACGCGAAGAGCCCGGCTTCAACATGACCCAAGGGCTCCCTATTTGCGATGCCGACGGAAAACTTGTCGGCATCGTCACGCAGGGCGATTTACTGCGCGCGCTGAAGCTTGATCCTGCCGGGAAAATAAAGGTGCTAGATGCCGGAGCACAGTCGCTCGTCGTTGCGTATCCCGATGAACGCGCATTCGACGCGCTCTATCGCATGCTGAACAACAACATCGGGCGCTTGCCTGTCGTTAGCCGCGACGGCTCCAAGAAGCTCGTCGGTTACCTGAACCGCTCCAGCATTCTCAGCGCATGGACGCGTCAAATCGAAGACGAAAGCCTCCGCGAACACGGCTGGCTCGACGCTATTCTGCGCACCGACGAATATCAGAAGTCCGCGCAGCGCTCCATCCTCGTCGGCAAGATCGCTGGCCTCACGCAGACGAAAATCGAACTCGATGTGACCACCGAGGGAAACGTTCAGCGCTTCGATTTCAAATTAGCCGCGCCCCAGCCGGGAATCGCGGTGGGGGATGTGGTGAAAGTCAGTTTTATCGAGGAATCCGACGGTCGCATCGTGCAGCGCATCGACGAGCTGCGCGCACGATAATTCGCGCGCCCCGATTCAACGATTCCCGTGGCACAGGCCTGCCTGCCGCAGGCAGGCTTCAGCCTGTGTGCTTTTCCGCAGCGAACCGGGAAATGGTTGATCGCTCAGCCTCTCTGCGTCAAAACCCTCCGCCTCCCCCTCCGCCGAATCCTCCGCCTGAAAATCCTCCTCCGCCAAATCCCGAACCGCCCGCGCTGCGCGGCGAAGACGCCATCGCGCTGCCCGCTTGCATCGACATCACATTCAGGTCATTCACGAACAGATACGGCGCAAAGCCTGACCCGTACGGCCCCGAATACCATTGCGGCGGCTGCTTGCAGATATCCTGAAACGCACTCGCCCATTTTTTCTCCACGCGCAGCGCCATCGCGTACGGCAGAAACTTCTCAAACATCTCCGGCGTTTTTTCGATGCGCTCGATTCGGTCCTTCTCCACGTGCCCCAGAAAATCCTCGAAACCCAGTACTTTTTCGAGCGCTCGTTCGCCCGCCACCGTTCGCGCGGACATGAAATACCCAAAGCCTGCGACAACCAGCCCGGTAAGAATTCCCGCGGCAATCGTCGTCACTGACGAAATTCCCATCGTCGCCGAAAGAAAATTGGCTGCGAAAAAAAGCCCGATGCCGATAACGAATCCCGCTCCGATGAATCCCTGCCGCAACTTGTCAGGCCGGTGCAAATAAAATCCGTTGCTCATCAGCCCGTCGAAAATGCGGTTCTGAATCGTCGGCAAGTGCGTGTAGAAGTGGTTCTGCAGCTCCGTCAGCGACACCGAATCGCTGCCGCCGCCGTCGAAGAGCGCCGAGAGCAGCACCTGTTCGTGCGGCTTCAGGTTGGCCCATTCCGCAGGGGCCTTCGTTCGATGGAATATGTAACTTTTGTGGCGGACCATGCCGAGCATTTGGCTCGTGTCTGTTTGCTCGATGGTCAAAAATCCGCGCACCGCCAAATCCACAATCGTCGCCGTGATGTCGCGCATCGCCGCTTCATTGTCCACCAGCGTCCCCGTCTCGCCGGGGCTCAAGCCGTCGGGCGGCTCGTATTGCACGGTAATCGGATTTCGCCGCGGGTCGCGTCCTTTCGAATACCACAGCCACCCCATGATGAAAAACGCGAGCACCGGAAGAGACAATGGCCAGTTGCTGCGCAGAAAAAGTATCGCCTTCGCGGCCGCGCTTGGCGGATGGACGAACCCTTTGTCCCACCCCACCACCGCCGTCAGCCCTTCGTGAAAAAACAGCGGCCGCTGCATGCGAATCTGAATGACGTTCCCCTCCACCTTCACTTCCGCTTCCTGCCCGCGTTGCCCGTATCCCCCCGTGAACGCTTCCGCGTGCAGGCCCGTAACACTCGCGGGCAGCTCGATTCGCGCCGTCGCGTTTTCGATCGCCATCTCCCATTCGTTTCCTGTCACATTCCAATAAAGCTCGTCGTGGTCCGGGAAAAATCGCAACGCGTTCAGCACCTTATAGCGCAACACCACCGTCTTCGTCGTATTCACCGCGCCCGGCACATAAATCTTGAATCGTTTGTACTGGCCTTCGCGGCTCACTTCGTATTTCAGCGGTTGGCCA
>DATNDO010000114.1:0-10530 GCA_035606955.1 Candidatus Angelobacter sp. | reverse complement strand
CCACTCGGCCCGCTGATATTAGGATAAAAAGTGAAGTTTTCGCCAAAATTCGTGCGGTCGCTCACCTTTGTATCGAATTCCTCTCCCAGCTCAATCTCCGCATTCCTCTGCGTCACTGCGGCAAACGTTAGAAGCGGCGGTGGCGGCGCTGGATTCACCAACGAATAGGACGAGAAATACTCCTGGTTGTATCCGGCTCCGCCAAAAACATCGAACGTCGTATTTTTAGTCTTGATCAGATGGTATCCAATGCCGCCGGCAATCACATTCTGAAGGTCCAGATGCTGCAGTTGGTTCGAATTGAAATCGGTGGACGCAAAGGCAAACATTCTGGCGCTAATATCGATGTCTCCGCGCACGCCTCCCTGAATTTGGTGTGCAATCGTCTGGCTCGGAGAGGTATTGTCATTTCGTCCGTACACGATAGTTGTGTACGCCGTGATTTTGTCACGATCCGTCTTACGAATCGCCTTCCCGGACAGCGTGTACGACAACGTCGCCGAATTGCCTCGAGTTAAGCTCAGGCCCGTGTCGAGCGCGCCGCTCCAGTAGTCGCTCAAATGCGGATGTTGCAATCGCTCCATCGTGGCATCATAGGCAGCTTCTTCCGAATCGGATCGGATCACCACGATCGAATCCTTGGAAGTAGTCACCACCCCTGTCGCTGCGGTTGAAATCTCGATTTTACCGTCGCTCGTCGTAGTAACGGGTCCCACGGCCATCTGCCCTCCGTTCAAACCGACATGGAGTGGCTGCGTCGACGTGATGCTGTCGATCGCCGCCCACTGAACCGTCACTTCGCCTGCGGACTCGGTCTTGATAACCAGCGTCTTTGCGTCTGATTTCTCAATCGTGCCCGTCAACCGATCTCCGTTCTTCAATGTGATCTGGTCCGCAAACAAGCTCGGGCACAGCAACACAAGAACAGCCAGAACTACTGTCAATTTTATTTTCATATTCTCCCTACCCCTTTAATCAAATCTCACCTCGATGAATGATGCAACTGGTCCGCGATTTGTGTCATGACAGATTTTGGCAGGTCCGCGAATTCACATAAACTGCAAACATCTGCGACTCGAACCGTAGAGGCTAGTTCCCACGACCCGCTGTTTTTACACGGTAATTCACTGCCTATCAATGAGTTACGCAAAATGTTCGCTGGAGCCATCGTTTGGAGGTCGAATTGCCCATGCCTGGTTGTTGAAGTAGGTACGATCTTGGGAGGATAGGCTATGAAGGCATTGAAGGGAATCTTGGCAGGGAGCTTACTTTTCCTTGTCCTTGGGTTCGCATCGTCAGCGAAAGCTGGCTCTGTGACCGACACCACTTTAAATGTGACGTACACCGCGACATCGACGTTTGTTCCGGGACCGGGCAATGTCTACGACGTATTCCTCACCGTAGATGCTTCCTCTTTTAGCGCTGGCAGCGGCTTCCTCACCGCCGTCTCCATGCAGTTCAAGACCGGAAGCGACATCGCAAGCTCCGTGACTCTCTTGATGGCACCCGGGGGACCCGGCGCGTGGGGTCTAGAAATGGTCGGCGGCGTGGACGCTAGCGGTTGCAATGGCAAGGGCGGCGCCGGCGGATATGTTTGTTTCCAAAACCTAAGCGCTAGTGATCCGGTACCTGCGAGCGGCAAATACACATTCGAATTTGCTGTGACCATGCCCGGCACCGATGCATTGACAGCGAGTTCTGACATCAGAATTGATTTTAACAAGACTCTAGTGAACACAAACAAGAACAACCTGGGCATAACGTCTATGGGTATTGGAATTGGCGGTCCCACACCTGAACCGGCATCCTTGCTTTTGCTTGGCACGGGTTTGCTGACGATGGGCGGCGTCATCCGCCGGAAACTCGGCGCGTAGTTTTTGCATTGAGCTGTTCGGGAGCAGAGGCGCTTCGTATGGTTCTCAGGCCAGCGAAGCTCCCCTGCTTCCCGCCAGCATCCCTCCTGAAACACAACCAGCTCCCTCAGATCATACGCTGAGTCGGTATTCCATCACAGGCAACACTCGGCCTTCGCGGATTGCTGACGTTTTCTCTCCGATGCACACAGCGCCTTGTCGCGCATAAAACGCCTCCGCATACGGATCCGATACCAGCACAATTCTCTGGAAGCCCAAATCGCGCGCCACGCCGACCGCATAATCCCACAGCCGCTGCCCGTATCCCTTGCCTATATCATCCGGCTCTATGAACAGATCGTCCAGCTCCACCGTTCCCGGATCAATTGGCACCAGGCTGCAAAATCCCACCGGCTTCCCTGCCGCCTCCAAAATGTACACGTGAAAGTCAGGCATGAACTTTTCAGGCCGCAGCGTTAAATCCGGCCTCACATCTTCGAGGAACGCACGGTCGTACGGCCAGTGGGCCTTCGAACGCATCGCCAAATCGGTCAGAAAACCGCTCTCTTCCGGATGCGCGCGCCGAATTTGCAAAACTTCATTCATGCGATTTAATACTCCGGTAAACGTCCCGCCGAATCATCTCACCCCATCAATTTAGATGAACAAATCGCCAAAACGTGTCACGCCCCGTGCGTCTTGCCGTGCGAAAAAACTTATCTTACGTGCACGTTTAATTTCCGCTACACTTCGCCCGTGCCGCGCTCTTGGTATATGACGCGAAAGTGTTTCGCGTCGCGTGGCACTCGATTAGAAGTTCTGTGCGGCAGCTCAAGAATCGGTGTTGGTCAGTTTGCATTTTCTTGATCGTCATACAAACAGTCAAAATTCGAACTGACCCATTACCAGGAATCCTTGTGGGTCGTGGCTTTTTACCCTGAACGAAGTGAAGGGTAGCCACGACATGAGCAATGCACTTTCAGCGGGCTTTAGCCACTGAAGTACCGATTTGCAGCGCTCGCACACGCGCTTAGGAGGCAATTTGCTCGGAGGCGTTCAGCCACCGCCGGCAGAGATCGTCGATTCGCCGTTGCGAGTGCAGACGCGCGCCACTCTCGAGTATCCGCCAGCGCGCGGCAGGCCGCTAGCCGATTGGGTCTACGCGCTAGCGATCTTCGCGACACTCTTCCACTTCATTTTCGCCGGGCGGTATGGTTATTTCCGCGACGAACTCTATTATGCCGCCTGCGGCCAGCATTTAGCTTGGGGCTATGTGGATCACGCGCCGCTGATTGCCTGGATCGCGCGCCTCTCGCGAACCCTCCTAGGCAATTCGCTCTTCGCATTGCGATTTTCCCCCGCGCTTGCGGCCGCCGGAAAGGTGATTCTCGCAGGCTGGATGGCGCGTGAGCTAGGAGGCCGCCGCTTTGCTCAATCTCTCGCAGCGGTCGCGGTGCTTGTCGCGCCCATCTACCTCACATTCGACAGTTTTCTCTCCATGAATTCCTTTGAGCCACTCTTCTGGATGGCCTGCGCCGCGATTCTGATGCGCATTTTGAATGGCGGCTCGGAAAAGTTGTGGCTGCTATTCGGCGCCGTGGCGGGCGTCGGGATTTTGAACAAGCATTCAATGCTCTTTTTCGGCAGCGGCGTATTCACTGGCCTCTGGTTCACCTCGGCGCGCCGTGAATACGCAAGGAAGTGGATCTGGCTCGGCGGCGCCATCGCGTTTCTGATTTTTCTGCCGAATCTGCTTTGGGAAATCCGCAACGGCTTTCCGACGATTGCCCTGCTTCACGCCGTGATCGGCACAAAATACACCACGCTAACTCCCTGGCAATTCATCTGGCAGCAGACGCTGCTGGCGTTGCCTCTCTCAGCCCCGATATGGCTCGCCGGACTCTGGTGTTTGTTCTGGAACCCCACACGCGAAGCTGCTTCCGCCGCCTCGCACGATGTCGAGGATAAGACTGCTTATGGCGTCGCACGCGCCAGAATCCTCGCACTTGGTCACCGATTCGCGCAGGGGATTTACGCCCCGCTGGCGTGGGCCTATCTCGTCGTCCTCATTGAAATGATCGCATTGCACGGCAAGATTTATTATCTCGCGCCAGTCTATCCAATGCTTCTTGCCGCCGGCGCCGTATGGATCGAATCGCAATTGCCGATGCGCACGGAAAAATGGCTGAGGCCGACGTTATACAAATCAATGCTCATTGCGTCTCTCATCGTAGGCGGCTTCATTGCCGCTCCGCTTGCGATGCCGATTCTTCCCGTGGATGCAGCGGTGCGGTATTCCCGCTTCTGGGACGTGGACGCAATTCATCCCGAAAATATCCCTCTCGGCAAACTTCCTCAGCTTTTCGGAGATATGTACGGCTGGCGCCATCAGGTCCAGGCCATCGCGAAAGTATTCGACGCGTTGCCCGCTGCGGATCGCGAGCAGTGCGCCATCCTCGCGCTGAATTATGGCGAGGCTTCAGCCGTGGATTACCTCGGCCCCGCGTATCATTTGCCGCCCGCCATCAGTGGACACAATCAATATGGCCTGTGGGGTCCGCGCGGCTATACCGGCAATGTCGTGATTACGATTGGCTACACGGAAGATCAATTGCGGAATATCTTCGGCGAAGTAACGCTCGCGGCGCGCATCTCCCCGCCCTACGCCATCCCTGAAGAATCGAATCTCCCCATCTACATCTGCCGCAAACCCGAAGCCCCGCTGCCGCAAATGTGGCCCAGCCTCCGCTGGCTCGGCTGAATTGCCCGGTGCGCGACAAAATCCAGCCGGAAACTTCGTGAACGTTTCTTAGAAGATGCATCGCTATCGCTGCGACGATTCTCGGCGAAGCGAGCGTTTGGCCGCGACGGAACCATGAATTGTGATTGCGAAAGCGGAGTTGGCAGACGAACTACCGTCGAATTACCACCCGGGGGTTTTTGGTACAGGGGAAGAAGAATTCTGACTGGACGACTGGCCGGTCGATTGAGTGCCCGAGGTGACTGCCCGCGGCGCGCTCAACCCCGCCACATCAGAGCCTAATCCGAGTTTTTGCAGACTCAGCGCGTCGAGCTTGCCCGTTGGCGGAAGCCCATTCGCTGTTTGAAAACGTCGCAACGCCTCTTGTGTGCCGCCGTCCCATTTGCCGTTCGGGTTGCCGGAGTAAAATCCGCCGCGCTCGAGCGCTGATTGAATTTCCTCAGTCCGATCAGCGGCCGGCTGCTTCGGCAGCGTTATATGATGGCGCCTCTTTCCGCGATACCGCGAGCGCCGTTTGTGCGTTGATGTTGAGGTTTTATAGGACGCGTTTCGCAATCTCGCTTTGCCCAATTTCGCAGTCGTGGCTTTGCGGGACGCTCCCTGAGTTTTTGCGTGTGCCTGATGTGGAGCTGCACTCGCTCGCAACGGCGTAAACCAAAACGCCACGGCCACCAACGCGACTAATACCAGCCCGCGTCTCGCCATTTTCAGCGCCATCCTCGGCAAAGATTCCACCTGCAAACGCTCTCTCATTTGGCCCTTTTTACCAACCCGCAAATTCTACTCCCCTGCTCGCGGAATCGTTCCCGCGTGGAACACGGTGTACTGCTGCCCGGTTCCATCCGGATGCACGACTTTAAACAGCACATCCTGGCCCGGTTTCAGCTTCGCAATCTCCTGCTTGTAATCCTGCAGATTCGTTATCGCCACGTGATTGATTTCGACAATCACTTCGCCGCGCAGGAACTTGATGTCGTCGGCAAAACTCGTCGGCTCAACTTCGCTCACAATCACGCCCGGCTGGGTCGCGCTCAATCCCATGTGCCGCGAGATTTCCGCCGTCAGTTCTTCAACGTGCAGACCGAACGATGTCGGCCCTGTTTCAGCGTCCGCCGATACCGGATCCGCGCCCGCTGAAGTATCCTCCGGGAAAATCCTAGACATATCCGCGACGTTCACTGACACATTCTTCGTCTTCCCGTTCCGCACGTAACTCAACGCCACCGAATGCCCTACCGGCGTCCCAATCACGGGATTAATCAGATCTGACCCTGCCCGAACCGCATGCCCGTTGATCTGCGTGATCACATCGCCCGGCTGAATCCCCGCCCTCGACGCTGGACCGCTCGGCGCCACGTATTGCACCACCACGCCATTCGGCGCCCCCAGCTCTTTATGCAACAGCACGTCGCTCGTCTGGTCATCCTGGAACTTGATTCCGATCGATCCGCGCGTCACATGCCCTTGCGTAACCAACTGGTTGTAAATGTTGATCGCCGTATTCGACGGCAGCGCGAATCCCACTCCTTCAAATCCGCGGCTGCCCGTATAAATCGCCGTGTTGATTCCGATGACGTCCCCGGCCAAATTCACCAGCGGGCCGCCCGAATTTCCCGGATTGATTGCCGCATCCGTCTGAATAAAATTTTGGAATTGCGAGTTGCCGATGTTCTGCCGGTTCGTCGCGCTGATGATTCCCGCCGTCACGGAGCCGTTCAGCGAAAATGGGCTGCCGAACGCCAGCACCCAGTCGCCTACCTTCGAACCCTCCGAATTGCCCAGCCGCGCAACCGGCAAATCGTGCCCCGCGTCGATTTTGACCACTGCGAGATCCGTCTGCTTGTCGAAACCGATCACTTTCCCGGTGTAATGCGTCGCATCACCGTCGATGGCTACCTGAATTTTCGTCGCGCCGTTAATCACGTGATCGTTCGTCAGGATATACCCTCGCTTGTCGACAATCACGCCCGAGCCCAGGCTCTTTTCGGCCTCTGGCCCTTGCTCCGCGCCGGGGTTCTGACTGAAATACTTGTTGAAGAAATCCTGGAATGGGTCTTGCCCGCGAGTCCCCGTGCCGCGCTTGTCCTTCGGCGCTTCGAACACCTGCGTCGTGGAAATATTCACCACGGCTGGCTCGACGCGCGCCACGATATTCGAGAAACCATTCGACAAATTAACCGGGTCGGGAATCGTAAGCAGCATGGGGCCATTTGGATCTCCCGGACGTACCGCCGCCACTTTTCCGGGAATCAGCGTGCCTACAAGGATTCCAATGCCGAGGGTCAGCGCGAGCAGTATGCTCGCAAAGATCTTCCGGTGCCGCACCCACGTAACCAGTTCCAAGAACTGAATGCCCATTGCTGCTCCCTCCGACCGTGCCCCCGCTTTTTCGCCAGGCTGGAAGTTGGAGTATATCACCAGCCTAGTGCGTTGCCTGTCGACTCCAACTATTTTCCCAGCATCCCGACGCCCGCGTCACCTGTCCTCATGGTCAGCAATGCCCGCAGCGACATAGCCCGCCACGCCCTCCCAGGCGTTGCCGGAATCCCCATTCGGTCCTCCCCTCTGCCCGTTTAGACTCACCCTTTCAGATGTCGTTAGCCGCGAACCTCGTCCGACTCTGTCCCCACACCCTAACTACCGCTGTCGCCTCTGAAAAATTCCCACGTTTGTGCTACGCTTGCTCGAGAGGTTCGCAGCGCGATGCAAGCAGCAGCGCAGCACGAATGTCCGCAGAGAAAATTCTCCAATCAAACGCCAAGTCTCCAGCCGTTTTTTGCCAATTCTAATCGGTACAACAAATTATTAGAATTGCCCGTAACTTACACAAAACACACGGCCGCATCCATTTCTAATCGGTACAAAATAGCACTTTTTGCGCAACGCGTTTTCGTCCAATCTTCCCGCAACGCGCAAGCTTGCGTTGCCGTCCAACTGCACGGTGATTCGAATGTGAGGAAGAAGACTCGCTGATGCCCGCGCTGACTCTCTACGAAAAAATTTGGAACGCGCATGTCGTCCGCGAAGTTCCCGGCCAACCCTCGCTCATCTATATCGACCGTCACCTGATTCACGAAGGCACTTCTCCGCAAGCGTTCGCTGGACTGAAAGCCGCGGGCCGCAAGGTCCGCCGCCCCGAATTGACTTTCGCCGTGATGGATCATTCCGTCTCCACAAAGAATCGCGAACTGCCCGTTCTCGACGCCGACGCGGCCGGCCAGTTCGAAGCCCTCGCGAAGAATTGCCGTGAATCCGGCGTGCGCCTGTTCGACATGCACAGCCGCAATCAAGGCATCGTGCACATCATCGGCCCGGAGCTCGGCATCACGCAGCCGGGCTTTACGATTGTATGCGGCGACAGCCATACTTCCACGCACGGCGCGATGGGCGCGCTCGCCTTCGGCATCGGCACCAGCGAAATCGAGCATGTCCTCGCAACGCAGTGTCTCTCGCAATTCAAATCGAAAACCACGCGCATCGAAGTGAAGGGAAAACTTGGCGGCGGTCTCGCCTCAAAAGACATCATTCTCGCCATCATCGGCAAGCTCGGAATCGCCGGCGGCAATGGCCACGTTTTTGAATACAGTGGCGACGCGATTCGCG
Source organism: Candidatus Angelobacter sp. (assembly GCA_035606955.1). Lineage (GTDB taxonomy): Bacteria > Acidobacteriota > Terriglobia > Acidiferrales > UBA7541 > DAHUXN01. The sequence continues at coordinate 2,313 of DATNDO010000114.1, read as the reverse complement.
CCCTCTCCATGGAAGCGCGCATGACCATTTGTAATATGTCCATCGAAGCGGGCGCGCGCGCCGGAATGGTCGCGCCCGACGAAGTCACATTCGCATATCTCGAAGGCAAGCCGTTCGTGCCGCGCGGAAAAGATTTTCAGCGCCTCGTGGAGCATTGGAAAACGTTGCCGTCCGATCCAGGTGCGAAATTCGACGAGGCAGTCGAGCTCGATGCCGCGAAACTTGCGCCGCAAGTCACCTGGGGCACAAATCCCGGCATGGTCACGGACGTGACATCGCGCGTTCCCGATCCGGCGTCATTTGCGAACGACGTCGATCGCCAGGCCGCCGAGCGCGCCCTCGTGTACATGGACCTTAAGGCCGGCACACCCATTACTGACATTTATCTCGATCGCGTGTTCATCGGCTCATGCACCAATTCGCGTCTTGAGGATTTGCGAACCGCGGCGAAAGCCGTTGCCGGAAAGCACGTTGCGAAATCATTGAAGCAGGCGCTCGTAGTTCCCGGGTCGCGACGCGTGAAAACGCAAGCCGAAGCCGAAGGCCTCGACAAAATTTTCCGCGACGCCGGATTCGAATGGCGCGATGCTGGATGCAGTATGTGCATCGGTATGAATGACGACGTTCTCCAGCCGCATGAGCGCTGCGCCAGCACGTCCAATCGCAATTTCGAGGGCCGCCAGGGCAAAGACGGACGCACGCATCTCGTCAGCCCGCTAATGGCCGCAGCAGCAGCCATCGAAGGCCACTTCGTCGACGTCCGCAAATGGCGCAACGGAGACCAAAACTAGAGTGAAGCCGTTCACAAAACATACCGGCCTTGTGGCGCCGATGGATCGCGTCAACGTCGACACCGATCAAATGGTGCCCAAGCAATTCCTGAAATTTTTGACGCGCGAAGGCTACGGCCGCGTGCTGTTTTATGACTGGCGCTATTTGCCGGGTGAAAAACCGAATCCGGATTTTGTGCTGAACAAGCCACGTTACAAAGGCGCGTCCGTTCTGCTGGCGCGCGCGAATTTCGGTTGCGGTTCCAGCCGCGAACACGCGCCCTGGGGCATCGGCGATTACGGCTTCCGCGCGATTGTCGCGCCCAGCTACGCGGACATTTTCTATAACAATTGTTTCAAGAACGGCATTCTGCCGTTGACTCTTCCGGACAAAGACATCGACGAGCTTTTCGCGCGCACGAACAAAAATGAAGGCTACACGCTCACAGTCGATCTTGAAAATCAAACCGTCGCGGACGGAAAAGGTTTCGAGCGCTCATTTGAAATTGATCCGTTCCGCAAGCGCTGCCTCTTGAAAGGCCTCGACGACATCGGCCTCACCCTCGAACACGAGCCTGACATTTCCGCCTATGAAAAAAAGGGCCTCCCCATCCCCGAAATGGTCGACGCCGTCGACATAAAATTCTATTCCCCGCAAAATTGAATTCCGAATTCCAATTTTCTTGACTTGAATTTTATTGCTTGATCGTGGCGCGCGTTTGGCAGGCGAAGACGCAAGCGGGCGGCAGATTGCGCCAGATAATTTTGGATTCCACGGAATCGAAATAGCGGCGGAGCGTGGGACGCAGGCTGAGACGGCGCAGGCGTCCATTCGCGAACTGCATGCCGTGAATATATTGATATTGCGTGAAGACCGTGTCCTCGCGCAGAAACGGCATGAGGCGCTCGAAAATTTCGTTGCGTTGAGCTTCAGACATAAATCCGAGGCCAAGCGAAGAGGCCACCGCGTCCACGTGATCGTATCCGCGGCTGTGAAGTTCCGAATCCAGGTTTGCAACATTCGCGTTGATGAGCACCATGCGCGGGTCTTTGAACTTCCTTCGCAGATGGCTGCAAAAGCGAGGATTGATTTCGAAGACAAGCAACTTCGATGACGCCGGCAGCGCATCGAGCAGGCATTGCGTAATGGCGCCTGTGCCCGCGCCTAATTCCAGCGCGACCCGCGCCCTCGGCAAATGCAGCGGCGCGAGCATTGCCGAAGCAAGATGCGGCGAACTCGGCGCGATCGCCGCCGTGGTGTAAAAATCGTTTAATGCTCCGGCAGCAAATACTCGAAAGCTCATGTGTCAGCGTCCCCAGAAAATGTGCGCAGACCCTCGAGCCGGGATTTCGGGTTTGCAAGCGTAACGAACTGAAATATACACCAATTGCATGCGGTGTGAGCGTTGCTTTCTGAAAAATTCACCAAGGGCACAACAACGACGCGCCGCGGGACTTCTTTTGCGACGCGCGCTCAATGCGCCCCGGGCGTTTTAAGCAGGCCGAAATCGATCAGTCCGTTGGCGACGAATTGCACGGCGAG
>DATNDO010000112.1:0-7274 GCA_035606955.1 Candidatus Angelobacter sp. | reverse complement strand
ATGAGTTATATTCCCATGGGCTGGGAGTGTTCATTTCCAAAGGATAAGACTTTCGCGGAGTTCCTTACCTTGATTGTCGACAATCCCGGAACGAAAATCTTTGTGCACTGCCGAGTCGGCGATGACCGCACGGGTATGATGATCGCAGCCTACCGCATGGCGGAGCAGGGGTGGTCCGCCGAGAAAGCCGAGAGGGAAATGGAAAGATTCGGATTTGGCCTTGTTCACCGTCGACTTATCTGCCCTCGTTTGTCCTCGTATGAAGAACATTTCCTCGAACGTTTCAGAACGGAGCCTGCCTTTCGCGAACTTCGCGAACGCCAGAGCGAAGGGAAAACGGATTAATTCTCTTAGGATCGAGATGGTATCAGATAGCAAATTTGACGGTTACTTGTGCCTCCTTCCCTTTCGTCCCTTTTAAGTTGGTTGAGCGCCTGCCTAGTTCATGATAGGTTGTCTGGCACGGGGACCTTTCAGGAGCTTTTTTGAAAGGTGATTGCGATAAGAATAAGTTATTCATGAGGGTTTGTTAACTCGCCGGTTTCTGGGGTGAACGGCTTTGTGTGGAATTGTTGGCTTTACGCATAGGATGGGTGTAGTCAGCCCGCAGCGCATCGATAGTGCCGTCGCTTCGCTAATCCATCGTGGCCCCGATCAGCAAGGGGTCTATCGCTCAAATTTCATTTCGCTGGGCGCAACGCGGCTAAAGATCATTGATCTTGAGTCGGGAAACCAGCCGATGGTATCGGACGATGGCGATGTGGCCCTGGTTTTCAATGGCGAAGTCTATAATCACGGCGAACTTCGCGGCGAGCTCGAAGGGCTGGGCCATAAATTCCATTCCCACAGTGACACGGAAGTAATTCTTCACGCTTTTCTCGAATGGGATACAAAGTGCTTCGCGCGGCTTCGCGGAATGTTTGCCATCGCGCTGTGGAGCGAGTCAAAAAAGCGGCTGGTTTTGGCGCGCGATCGGATGGGCATAAAGCCGCTTTACATCTGCCGTTTGAATGACGATATCCTGTTCGGTTCCGAACTAAAAGCCATTCTGATCCATCCTGAAGTGAACCGGCAGCTCAGCATGGCCGGGCTCAATTGTTTTCTGTCCATGAATTTTGTCCCATGTCCCTGGACGCTGGTAGATGGGATCGAGAAGCTTCCTCCCGGACATCTTCTCGAATGGCGCGGCGGGAAAATCCGCACGGAAGCATTCTGGAGCGTGGAGCTTTATGAAGATTCGCGTTGGACTTTGGAGTCGGCCAAAGAGCAATTGGATTTCCTTCTGCGAGATTCGATTCGCGAACATCTTGTCTCCGACGTGCCGCTCGGAATCTGGCTGAGCGGAGGCCTCGATTCATCTACGATCCTCCACTATGCAGCCGCTCAGGCTCCTTCACGGTTGAAAACATTCTCAATTTCGTTCCGAGGCAGAAGTTTTGACGAAACGGCCTACATTCATCGTATGGCGGCGCAATACGGAACCGAACACCACGAACTCGATGTGAGTCCGGACGCGGACCTTACCAGCGCAATAGAAGAGTTCGCCTATTACTCGGATGAGCCCAGCGCGGATTCCGGCGCGCTCCCCGTGTGGTTCCTTTCCCGGATGACCCGCGATCACGTAACTGTGGCGCTGAGCGGCGAAGGTGCGGATGAGATTTTCGGAGGTTATCTAACCTACCGGGCGGACATCCTGGCGCGTCGGGCGCAGCGAATTCCGGCCGGCGTACGGCGGAACGCCCTAAAGCTCTTGAGACACTGGCCTGTTTCAGACGACAAGATCGCGCTGGAATACAAATTGAAGCGCTTTCTCGAAGGTTCCCTGATGTCTCCCGAGGAAGCGCATTTTTATTGGAACGGAACTTTTTCTGAGGCCCAAAAGAAACGCTTTTTCGTCGGCGCCGATGGCAAATATATTTCGACGCTGCTGCGAGATCTCCGCGACCCATCGAACGACTTGGGAAAGCTGAACCGATTCCTGTCACTCGACCAACATTGCTATTTGCCCGACGATATTCTCTATAAGAGCGACCGCATGAGCATGGCCCATTCCGTGGAGTTGCGGCCTCCGTTCCTGGATCATCGTCTGGTCGAATTCGCCGCTTCACTTCCCGAGAAATTCAAAATCAACGGATCGCATCAGAAATACTTGTTGCGCGAGTTGATGAAGCGCAAACTCCCCAAGTTCATTTTGCAGCGAGAGAAAATCGGCTTGGATATTCCGACACACGATTGGTTGCGAGGCGTGCTGCGTCCGATGCTGCTCGACACCTTGACGCCGGAGGCAATCAAGCAAACGAAGTTGTTCCGCGGCGACGTGATACAAGGCTTCATTCAAGACCATATGGACCGACGCGCGAACATGGGCTTTCACCTTTGGGGTTTGATGATTCTTTTTCTCTGGATGAAGAAATGGAAGATTCAGGCGACGCCGTTCGCCGAGGTGAAACGGGAACCTCTCGAAAAGGTTCTTACCTTCACCTAGCTGTCATTCTGTTTGCCGCGATCGTTTATCTGGGTTGTGCTTTTTCGCCGCCGTCGTTGATGGATGACGTCGATGCGGTACAGGCGCAAATCGCGCACAACATGTTGCAGTCGGGCGACTGGGTGACCGCGCGCCTCGACGGTGTCGCCTACCTCGAAAAATCTCCGCTTGTCTATTGGAGCATCGCCACTTCCTACGCAATCTTCGGAGTTCACGATTGGGCGGCGCGCATACCGATTGCTCTTTCGGTGATTGCTCTTTGCTGGCTCACTGCGTGCTTTGGCGCCTGGGCGTTTGGACGCCGGGCCGGGTTTTACGCGGGATTATGCCTGGCGACGTGCGTTGGACTGTTTCTCTTTACGCGCATTCTGATTCCCGACGTTATGTTGACGATCACAGTGGCGCTTGCCATGTGGGCGTTTTTGCGCGTGCTGGAGGAAGAAGAGACTCATCCGCGTTTCTGGGCGTTGGTGCTGGCGGCGAGTCTTGGAATTGGACTGCTTCTCAAGAGCCTGATTGCCGTCGTCTTTCCGTGCGGCGCTGCGTTCGTCTATCTGCTGCTGACGCGCCAGCTATTTCTGCGGCGCACGTGGAGACGCCTTCACGTGATCAGCGGGCTGCTCGTCCTCCTCTTGATTGCCGCTCCTTGGCACGTTCTTGCGACGTTGCGGAACCCTCCCTATTTCGCCTTCACCATGCATAGTGGGCCAGGCGAGTATCACGGCTTTCTCTGGTTCTATTTCATCAACGAGCAACTTCTACGTTTTCTGAATCTGCGCTATCCCCGGGACTACAACACGGTTCCGCGCCTTTATTTCTGGTTGCTGAATCTCGTGTGGCTTTTCCCGTGGAGCGCATATTTTCCCGCAACGTTGGGACTCTCATACAAGCCGGTGGATCGCGCTGCGCGAACGCGATTGCTTGCACTCTGCTGGGCGGGCTTTCTGTTGATCTTCTTTACGTTCTCGACGACGCAGGAATACTATTCCATGCCGTGCTATCCGGCTCTGGCGCTGCTGCTTGGGTCAGCGATGGACAAGGATGGCGAATGGGTTAGGCGTGGAACAAAGTTTCTGCTGGTAACGTCCGCCGTCGCGGCTGCAATTATCGCCGCAATACTATTGCTTGTTCGAGGTATCCCTACGCCCGGTGATATTTCTTCTGCTTTGACGCAACATCCCTCCGCATACACGCTTTCATTGGGTCACCTTGAGGATTTGACCCTGGATTCTTTCGCGTACTTGCGCGCTCCTCTGATTCTGGCCGGGATCGCTTTTCTCGTCGGCGTGTTTGGCACTTGGCGACACCGCGGCAAGCGCGCGTTCCTTGCTGTTGCAGTGATGATGGTGATTTTCCTGCATGCGACGCGGCTGGCGATGGTGACCTTCGATCCCTACATGTCTTCGCGTCCGTTGGCCAACGCGCTTTTGCGCAGCCCCGCGGGGCAATTAATCGTCGACGATCAGTATTACGCCTTCTCGTCCATTTTTTTCTACACGAATCGCCGGGCGTTGCTCCTGAATGGCCGGGTAACAAATCTAGAGTACGGTTCTTACGCGCCTGACGCGCCCAACGTTTTCATTGACGACGCCGATTTCAAAAGATTGTGGCTTACGCACGATCGCTACTATGTTGTTGCGGATCATTCAGCGGTTCCGCGGTTTGAGAAATTAGTCGGCCGCGGTGATCTCTACACGGTCGTGACAAGCGGAGGCAAACTCGTCCTTACAAATCAGCCCTTGTGAATTGCCGCGCGAGGAATTCTGAAGAAACAATGGGCAGGCGGCCGTATTGACCTGCCCATTCCAGCCGTAATGAAGTTTTATTCAGTTGCCAGGAGGCAAACCGCGAGAATGCCCAGGGATTGGTTTGGTGCCATTTGGATTGCTGGAGCTGCCGCCGCTCAAACCCTTGGCGATCCCGATGGAACCACCAACTGCAACGACGATAATGGTGGTTAGCCAGATCGGATGCGCTCTTGCGAATCCGCCGGGGCCGTGGCTTGGACCCTTAACCTGCGTATTATTCCCCGCTTCGAGCACGTCTTGATTGGGAGCCACGATTGGAGGATCCGGTAATGCATTCTGGTCGCGGATTGACGACGTCATTCCGGCGCTGACCATGACGCACTGGTCCGCGAGGTTGCAGAATTTTACGTTGCCCTCGAAAACCACCAGGTGCGTGATGGAGTTCGTGTAGGCCATGTAGAAATCGGTTCCGACCACGCCGGCGACTCCCGTTGGAGTGCGAACTTGGAAACTGGCACCGGGCTTGGCGAGATGAACCACTTTCGAGCGCACTTCGCCGAATGTGACGTCAATCTGGGTTTGCTGCTGTGAGGCGTCGTGCTTCACCACTGTCAGCGACGAGTCCGAGCCGACATTCAGTACCGAGCCATCGTCGAGCTTGATTCGAGCGCGCGCCATGTGTCCGGTGTTCACAACATCTCCCCAGTAAACGGGCGTCGGTGGCTGAACGGGCGTGGTCTGCGCGCCGCGCACCAACTCTACTTTGGGGAGAACAAGCGATATGCTGCCCGCGTGCTGCGCCCCAGCGACCGCGGCGTAAGCGATGTCCGGCGGGATAGCTAACGTCGTTGCAGCGAAGGCGGCACAGGCCCACAAAACTGCGCGATTTCGAATCATTGTCGTCCTCTCGTGCGTCGAGACCTACCGATTTATCAGAGGCTACCAACGCCAGGACGCAATCGCTACAGAATTGCAGAGCTTGTTGTTGATTCTGTTATCGTCCCCGTTTCTCCTGTCCTTCGCGAGTTACGCGGAGGCTGGTTTCGCCGGCCCCCTTTTCGCCAACGTCTCGGCAAGCATCTGTCGCGTCGCGGCATTCGAGCCGGGGGCGCGTTTCTCGCGCCACGCCTCATAGCGCGTGCAGTGCTCCTCGAGCTTCGACCACGCATGAGGATTTTTGAAAAGCGCGCGCCAGCCGGCCGCGATCGGGCGAATGCATTCCCACACGACCCATTGTTCGCCGGTGCTCTCAAAGAAAAATTCTTCGTCAATCAGGCCGCGGCTGACGATATTTGCAACCATCTCCCAGTAGCTGGAAACCTGGCGGAGATAGCTATTTTCCTTGCTGCCCGGCGGACAAATTTTCATCACGTCCTCGGGAGTTTGCGGGTGAAAATTGGCGATGAACCAAGCGCGCGCCTCGCGCATCACCGGCTCGCGGCGCATTTCGTACAGATGCAGCATCAGATTCACTTGCTCATGTGTGACTTGTCCCATGGCTATCCTCCTTGAGTGTTTCCGCTTGTCTGCGGAGATTGCATTGGATTCAGCTCAGAGTTCAAAAGCGTCACGCGATGCGCGCCCACCAGTTGCACGCCTGCAAGATTCATTTCTGCAAGGATGCGGCGGCGGAGCTCGCGAGCTACATCGTCGTTGCGCGTCGGTTGACTGCGAAACTGCATGCGAAGCGTGGTGCCCGCGAGCGCCAGAGATTCGACGCCCAGCACGTTTGGGCCATCGACAAGGAGCGGAGACCACGCGGGATCTTCGCGAATCTCAGAGGCACATTTTTGCAGAACGGTGAGCGCTTGCGCTGCGGCGGCCTCACCGGGAATTGTCACGTCGAGGAAATACTGCGACCAGTCGCGGCTGAGATTGGATACTTGTCCGACCTGACCGTTTGGAATCGTCACCACAGCGCCTTGAGGATTGCGAATCACCGTTCGCCGCAGCGTGATGTGTTCCACGCGTCCCGATTCATTGTTCAGCTTGATGATGTCGCCCACGCCGTACTGATCCTCAAAAATAATGAAGAAGCCGTTGATAATGTCCCGAACCAGGTATTGCCCGCCAAAACCCAACGCCAGGCTCGCCAGTCCAGCCACTGCCGCGACCGGCGTCACATCGAATCCAAATTCCGGCAGGATCATCAAAATGGCGCCAAGCAGGATGACTGCTGAAACAACGCTGTAGAGCATGCCGGCCATCGTACGCGTTTGATATTCGCGCGCTTCCGCATCGCGAGTCGGCGTTTCTGCTCGGACGATGATGTGCGAAGTAAATGCCCGGGACATTCGGTTCAGGACAAACGCAATCACGATCACGGCGAGGATGCGCGGCCCGCGCGCTTTTATTACGTCGAGCCAATGTTGGAAATAGGGAGTCATATATAATGGGAAAGAGCGGGATTATACCATCCTGTCCCACAGGGCCATTCGAGGTTTCGTACGTGCGGAGGAGGTGGCGTCATGGAAGGGCAAAGGCGCTTTTTTTTGAAGATGTTGATTCCCGGCGCGGTTTTTACCAGCGCTGCAATCCTGGGCGCACAGGGTTCGAAGCCTCCCCACGGCGTACCAGGACAGCTTCAGCAAACCCCACCTCAGTCTCCGCTTCCGCCGGCCCCAAAGCCCCCGTCGAAAGTTCAATTGAAGGCGAATCAAACGGAAATCAAGAAGGACGTCGACCAGCTTTTTTCGCTTGCGCAGGACTTGAAGGAAGAAGCAGGGAAGACCGACACGGTGGTGGTGCTTTCGGTTGCGTTCGTGCAGAAGACGGAAGAAATCGAGAAACTCGCCAAGAAAATTCGCGATCTGGCGCGCGATTGACCTGCGGGGCTTCAAGAGCGGCCGCCGCAATCGATATTCTTCACGGACTACCGAGCCAGTTGTTCTTTTACTTTGGCTGCTTGTATTCTCCGCGGTAGAATCAAAACGGACTCCGGCAAGTTTTTCTCAGCTTTTTTGTGCGCCCGTAGCTCAGATGGATAGAGCACTAGCCTCCGGAGCTAGGGGTCGGGGGTTCGAATCCCTCCGGGCGCGCCA
>DATNDO010000091.1:0-10630 GCA_035606955.1 Candidatus Angelobacter sp. | reverse complement strand
ATTGCCACGCCGTTGTACGCTTGCTTCATCTGTTCTCCGCTTTGCTGTCAGCTCGCTCCATCTGGTCACTGCCAAAAATCGCGCAGGCGAGGCCTTTTCGGGTGCCCCATCCTTTGCGTCTTGTGCAAAGGGTGGGGTTTTTCCCGTGAAGCCGCCGCGTGGTATTCAATCGCTGCCCCGTCCCTCGGCACCTCAACTCCGTTATAACGCTGCTTCATGACCATTGGCTCCGTGGTGATAAAGACGCCGCGACCACCATAAACTGCATGGCGTCTTCGGATTCGCTCTGCTGAGTTCGTCAAGATATCACGTCCCAGGGATGGCAGGCCAGCGTCGAAGTTGTGCAGATGACGGTTTAGGTTTATGGTCGCGTCTGAGGTGGACATAGCAGACGTGATGCCCAAAACGAATCGTCCAAAGGAACTTCTCAAACGCGTTCGAACTTTAATGAAGAAAGAACGTTGGCAGGACGCAATCAAATTCGTAAAAGAAAGCGCCTCCGTCGTCGAAAACCATTCGGAATTGCTGTGGAACTGTGGATGGTGCTACTTCAAGCTCGAACGGATGAATGAGGCGCAGAAATATCTGACAAGGGCCATACGTGTCTCTCCCAAGAGTTACCGTTGCAAGTTTGGCTTGGGCGTCGTTTATCTGGAGAAAAAGCAGTACAAGAAGGCAGAATTGCTTCTCTCGGAGGCTCTAGAAATCAAAGACAATTATATCACTCGCATCAGTCTGGCCCTGGCTTACCAAGCGCAAGGCAAGCTTGCGGAGGCTGAGGCTATCCACGTCAATGGCATCAAGCTCAAACCAAAAGAGAGCCAAAGGTACGAAGCATACGCCGACTTTCTTTCCGACATCGGGCGAGAAGCCGAAGCGGGCAAAATGACTCGCAAGGCCACAGAATTAGAGCGGATCAATTGAGCGCGCACTATTTTGTCTGTCTCACCACCCCCTCATAAATCTCTCTAACTTTCCTCTTCGTCTCCGTCACTGCCTCATGCAGTCTTCCACGATTCGGTACGCCCCATTTCTCCAGCAACGCGCTCACCCGCGGGATCTGCGCCGGCTCCGGCAATTCCGCCGACGGACGCCCGAGCACCAGCCGAATGGCATGATCGAGCGAACGATAAAATATCGCCGCGTCGCGCAAAGCGCTCGCTTGCTCTCGGTCCAACGCGCCGCGCGACTCCAAAAACGCAATTTGGGCGAGAGAATTCGCCGGCCCGCCCTGTAGCTCAGGCCCCGCTTGCCCCGACGCAGGAAGGGCCCCGATGCCTTTCATCGGGGCTGACCTGAGGCTTTCCGTCCCTCCCACTAACCCGCGCGACAATTTCAAATACGCAACAATGTAATCGATGTCGAAAAATCCGCCCGAGCACGATTTGAATCCACTCGCACCTTCGTGACGCTCCTGTTCGAGTTTCGCGCGCGTGTGAATCAGCTGCCGCGCAAGCTCGCGAGAGTCGCCGCCGTGCGCCGACGAAAACCGCCGCCGCAAGATCTCGCGCAACTCGGCAAGAATCTTTTCCCCGAGCGCCATATTTCCCGTCACCGGACGCGCCTTCAGATACGTCGCCGCTTCCCATCCTTCTGCGTCACGCGAAAAATAATCGAGCAAGTACGACACGGACTGCACGATCTCGCCCTCGCCGCCGCGCGGCCGCAATCGCGTATCGAGAGGCAGCAGCAACCCGTCGCTCGTATAACTCCCCGCGATATGCAAAAACCGTTCGGCGACGCGCCGCCATTCGTTAATGTCGTCTTTGTTGGCGGACGCATCCGTGAAAAACACAATGTCCGCGTCCGAGCCAATATCGAATTCATGCGAGCCGAGCCGTCCCAGCGCAATCACAACAAATGGCGACGCCGAGAACGAAGCTTGGCCGCGAAAAGTATTTCCAGTCTCAGCATTTTCGCGAGCAGACGATTCATCCCGCATCGCTAGAACCAGCGCGTCGCGAAGCGCCTCCTCTGCAGCGTCCGTGAGCGCCGCAAAAGTATCGAACGGCTTCGACTCTCCCAGCAGTGAACGTGCCACCGCGCGAAGCACTGCTTCGCGATGCTTGATTCGCAGCGAAGCAATTGTCGATTGGAAGGGGAGTCGTGGCGCGGCGGTGTGTTCGTTTTCGGTGATGTGACAAATCGCATGCGGGTCGCGAATCAAAATGTCTGCTGCAAAATCGCTGAGCGAAAAAAGCTGCGCGGCCAGATCAATCCAATCAAAATGCTCGTCGAGTTTGCGAAGCAGCGCCGGAGCGAACAGCGCTGCGTCGAGAAACTTCTCTACACCGCGTCGCCCTAACGCATTTCCTTTGCGACGATAATGGAGCAGCCGTTCCGCGAGCGCCGGATAATCTGCTCTGAGATGCGCCATCAAAGTGTCGCCGCTTCCAAACAAAGTTCCCAGAGCGTGGTCGGAATTCGCCGGCCAATCCACGGCGTTAGGCTTGTCCGACGGCAGCACGCGTTCGTAAATCGTGCGAACTTCCTCGAAATGCGCGCGCGTTTGCCGCAGCAATTCCTCGCCGGGTGATTTGCCGCTCGCGGCGTCAATCCCGCAACGTCGCGCGATGCGGTCAAGCTGGCCTGGCTTGCGCGGCAGCGTGTGCTCCTGCAGGCCGTCGCGCAGTTGCAGCCGGTGCTCTACCTTGCGCAGAAATTGATACGCTGAGCTAAGTCGGAAAAAATCGCGCTGCGTCAAATACCCCTTGTCATGCAAATGTTGCAGCGCAACCAGAGTCGAACCCGAACGCCGCCCCGTCAGCCACGGATCGCGTCCGCCATGAATGCGCTGCAGGCATTGCGTCAGAAATTCAATGTCGCGAATCCCGCCCGGCGAAAGTTTCACGTTCCATTCCGCCGCGTAATCTTCAGTCAAAGAATTTCCACGCCGCAGCGATTTCGAAATCTCTTCGCGCGCATTCACGACCGCTTCCACGGCGGCAAAATGAAATTCCGGCCGGTAAATCAATGGATGAACTTCGCGCAGAAACTTTTCACCCGTCGCAGCTTCTCCGGCGGAAACACGAGCTTTGATCAGCATCTGCAATTCCCATTCGCGCGCGCGTTTGCGGTAGTAATCGAGCGCCGCGCTAACGTTCGTCGCGATGTCGCCCTGCTGCCCCTCGGGACGCAGCCGCAAATCGATGCGAAAAGCCGCGCCTTCCGGAGTGGCGTCGGTCAGCAACTTCAGAATCGCTTGCGTTAGACGTACAAAATATTCGAGATTGGAAACCGTTCCGGCCGCACCTCCGGCCGTTTCGCCGTCATGGTCGTAGAGAAATATCAGATCGATATCAGAGCTGTAATTCAATTCCTGCCCGCCAAGTTTTCCGAGCGACAAAACCGTGAGCCGCGCAGGCTGCAAATGTCCGGTCGCGTCGCGCCACTGCGGCAAACCGTAAGCATTTTCCAGCCGCTGCGCGCAGAGCCGCAACGCGCGTTCGATCAGCACATCCGCCAAATCCGAAAGTTCGAGCACCGTGTCCGCGAGCGTGGCGAGATTCAGAACGTCGCGTAGAGTGATGCGCAAATATTCGCGTCGCTTGAAACGCGCGAGAAAAAGCGCAGGCGCGAGGTCGTACGCCATCGTCGAGAAGCGGTAGCAATCCTCCAGAAGATCGTCGCGCGATTTGCGCCGCTCAAGCCCTTCCGTCGGATTGCGACGATCGAGCCACAAAATTAGTTCAGGCTGCTGCACGAGCGATTCCGACAGAAAGCGGCTGTAACTGAAGAGTGAAAGCAAATAATGCAGCGCGGCGGGATGCCCTTCCAGATGCCGCGTGACGCTGGCGGGCGCTTCGCGCGAATAACGTTCCAGAAAATTCAGCGCGTCGTCGGGACTGGGAACTTGCGCGAGCAAAGTGGGAAGCGCGGCCCACAGCTTCGGCGAAAGCCGCGTCCCAAGAATCGCGAGGTTTGCCTCCGCGGAACTCGGCTCGTTAAATGGAATGTTTGCGAAGGCAGAATGCATGTCGCAGAGAAGCGTAGCGAATTACCAACCCGTGTGCAAACAGCAACGCTTCAGGCGTTTACAGCATATCTGCCAACGCCTGAGTCTCCTGTCGCTTGACGCCGGCCTGCTCGGCCTGGTGCTCCTAATTCGCCGTCACTTGCCTCGCCGATAATGGAGCATCTGAAACATTCTTTAGCCAAATGCGTAATACAGACTGGAATTCATGCGGATGCGGCTGCACGCTCATTCCTTCGCGGCGATTTTGCCTTTCAGGGGCGACTTTACGCTGCCCGCTAACTCTGAGAGGACTATATATAGTTGCCGGAAGAAAGATCGTGACTCGCGGGACGGTAAAGGAGACTTCAATCATGAGCGATGACACTGGCGTAAGCGCTGAAAACAGGGCGTTCGGTTGGAAACGAGGCGCCGAACTCATCGCTGCGACTGCGGCTTGGTTTTGGTTCATCCTTGCCGGATGCGGCGGCCTGGGGCTCATCATCACAACGGGGCCATGGCCGCCGACGCACGGCTGGTTCGCGATGTTCTCGGGCCTCGCCGGTTGGCCGGTTACCGCGTGGGCGAGCAAAAACTACCTAAGAGTCAGACTCTCAGGTCGCGTACGCCTCGGCGTCGCCGCCTTGATCATGCTTGCCGGGCGTCTGGCCGTCGATTTCTTCTGGCCCCGGCGGGCGCAACCTATGAATCATCCTGATTGGGTCGCAATCGTGTCCGGCATTATCTTGCTCACTACCGTTCTGACCGGTGCGTTGGCCGCTAGCAAGAAACCAAGTTAATACAAGTCGCAAGAGTTGTTCACTGACCACTGACCACTTTCCTCTACTTCGGTTCCCAAAATTCGATGCGATTTCCCTCCGGGTCCGTCGCATGGCCGAATCGCCCGTACGGCGCGTCTTCAATTTTATCTTCCACTAGCACGCCTTCGCTTTTCAATTGAGCGAGCAGACGATCCAAGTTCGCCACGCGATAATCGATCATCAGGGGTGATTTGCTCGCGCCGAACTTTTTCGTCGTCTCCGGAAAAACCGCCCATACAGTGCCGCCCGTCTTCGAGGGATTGTCTTTCTCAAGCCATTCAAACTGATGATAAGCGCCAGATTCGGCGCCTTCAGAGGGAATTCCGAGATGCTCGCGGTACCAGGCGGCGAGCTTCATGGCGTCGTGCGCTTTGAAAAACACGCCGCCAATTCCCGTCACGCGCACATCTTTCTTTTCCGCCGACGAGCCTCGCGCCGCCTGCACCATCATGCCGCAAACAAAACTCGTGGCAAGGGCTGCCGATGTTATCGCCAAAGTGAGCGTCGTCATTTTTCGTACCCTCCCATTCGTGCATCGTCGCAAAGATAAAAGAGGCGCCCAATTAACCAAAGTTGAGCGCCTCTTGCCGTTCGCTTGATTGTATGGTCGCCTCAGATGTCGTAGTACAACATGAATTCGTACGGGTGAGGGCGCATGCGCAGCGCGTTCACCTCGTTTTTCATTTTGTACTCAACCCACAAATGAATCAGATCCTGCGAAAACACGTCGCCCTTGAGCAAGAATTTGTGATCGTTCTCGAGCGCCTTGAGCGACTCCTCAAGCGACCCGGGCATCGCCGGAACGTTTTTCAACTCTTCAGGTGAAAGATCGTAAATATCCTTGTCGAGCGGCTGTCCCGGATCGATTTTGTTTTCGACGCCGTCAAGCCCGGCCATCAGCATCGCCGAAAACGCGAGATACGGATTGCACGAAGGATCCGGCGGACGAAATTCGATGCGCTTCGACTTTGGGCTGGCGGAATACATCGGAATGCGCACCGCCGCCGAGCGATTGCGCCGCGAATACGCCAGATTCACGGGCGCTTCGAATCCGGGAACAAGACGTTTGTAAGAATTTGTGGTGGGCGCGATGAACGCGGCGAGCGCGGGCGCGTGTTTCAACAGGCCGCCGATGTACCACAGCGCGGTCTGGCTGAGTCCCGCGTACGCTTCGCCGGCGAAAAGCGGCTTGCCCTTCAACCACAGGGACTGGTGCGTGTGCATGCCGTTTCCGTTGTCCTGGAAAATCGGCTTGGGCATGAACGTAACGGTTTTTCCATACTGATTCGCGGTGTTGCGCACCACGTATTTGAAAACCATCATGTTGTCGGCGGCTTTGAGCATCGTGTCGAATTTGAAATCAATTTCCGTCTGGCCGCCCGTGGCGACTTCGTGGTGATGGCATTCCACATGGATGCCGCACGCTTCCAGCTGCAAAGTCATGTCCGTGCGCAAATCGAGATAGTGGTCCGTCGGGGGAACGGGGAAGTAGCCTTCCTTGTAGCGTGGGCGATAACCAAGATTGTGTTCCGTGCGGCCGGAGTTCCAGCGGCCCTCTTCCGCATCGATGAAGTAAAACCCGTGTTGCTCGCGCTGATCGAAGCGCACATTGTCGAAAATAAAAAACTCCGCTTCCGCGCCGAAGAAAGCCTGGTCCGCAATTCCCGTGAAGCCGAGATAGGCTTCCGCTTTGCGCGCAATGTGGCGCGAGTCGCGCGGATACGGCTGCTTGGTCATCGGGTCAACCACATCGCCGAGCATGACGAGCGTGGGCACATCGCGAAACGGATCCATGAAAACAGTGTTGGGGTCGGGGACGAGCAGCATGTCGGACTCGTGAATCGACGCCCATCCACGGATGGAGCTCCCGTCGATTCCAAATCCATCTTCGAAACTTCCCGCGTTCAATTGATGAATCGGAAAGCTGATGTGATGCCAGATGCCGGGTATGTCAATGAAGCGAACGTCGAGAATCTTAGCGTCGTGCTTCGCGGCATAATCCATCACTGATTTTGCGTCCATCTAACCTCCCCCGCAGCAGGCTGCGGCGTTCGAAATTTAATCCGGGGACGATAGCGTAGTGCTCCGCTCCCGTCAAGCGCACCTCGGCCCTCAAGCAAAATATTTTTGCGCCCGCCCGTCCATTTTGGACGGCCGTTTGTCCGCTCTCGGCGTGAGCTGTGTGGCTTAAGCCTAGGAAGCGTGGGACCTTCACGTGGCACAGGCTTCAGCCTGTGCAAAAGCGGCGGCGAAATTACGTTAGTCGGACCTTACACAAGAACACAAACTGCAGCGCGGGCGCCTAGTCGTAATATTCGGAGCCGAGGTGGGTGATCAAATCTTCGCCCATCATCCAACGCAAAGTGTTCTTCAGTTTCATCGACTGGATGAAGAGGTCGTGCTCCGGATAAAGCTCCGGCGCGCACATCGGCGATTTGAAATAAAAGCTAAGCCACTCCTGAATGCCGCGCATTCCTGCTCGTTGCGCGAGATCCAGAAACAAGACCAAATCAAGCACGATGGGCGCAGCCAGAATCGAATCGCGGCACAGAAAATCAACTTTGATCTGCATCGGGTAGCCGAGCCAGCCGAAAATGTCGATGTTGTCCCATCCTTCTTTGTTGTCGCCGCGCGGCGGATAATAATTGATGCGCACTTTGTGGTAAAGGTCGCCGTAAAGCTCAGGATACAGCTTTGACTGGAAAATATATTCGAGAGCGCCCAGTTTCGATTCCTCTTTGGTCTTGAACGAGCCGGGGTCGTCGAGAACTTCGCCGTCGCGATTGCCAAGAATGTTCGTCGAGAACCAGCCGTGCACTCCCAACATGCGCGCTTTGAAGCCCGGCGCGAGAATCGTTTTCATCAGCGTTTGGCCAGTCTTGAAATCCTTGCCGCAGATGGGAACGTTCTTTTCCTTCGCGAGTTCGACCAGCGCGGGAAGTTCGGCGGTCAGATTCGGCGCGCCGTTGGCGAAGGGCACGCCTTCCTGAATGGCTGCGTAGGCGTAGAGCATCGAAGGGGCGATGGATTCATGATTTTCCTTCATCGCGCGCTCGAAATCCTTCAGCGTGGCGTGGGTGCTTTCCTGCTTGAGGAAAATTTCCGTCGAAGCGCACCAAACCATTACCGTGCGTGCGACCTTGTTCTTCTTTTTGAACTCACGAATGTCGTCGCGAAGCTGCTCGGCCAGGTCGAATTTGTTCTTTGCTTTCTTGACGTGCGTGCCCGAAAGTTTCTTGACATAGTTCTGGTCGAACGCGGCTTTCATCGGCTTGATGTTTTTCAGGAACGGCTGAACCAGATCGAGATGGCGCGCGTCGAGGACGCCGGCATGCGTCGCGGCTTCGTGGGCGGTATCTGGGAAAATATCCCAGCCGCCGAAAACGATATCGTTCAAATTCGCGAGCGGTACAAAATCGTGAATTTTGGGCGTGCGGCCTTCGGTGCGTTTGCCAAGCCGAATCGTGCCCATCTGCGTGAGCGAACCGACGGGCAGCGCTTTGCCTTTGCGCACAAGTTCGACGCCCGCCATAAATGTGGTGCTCACCGCGCCCATGCCGGGCGTCAAAACTCCCAGCTTGCCCTTGGCTGGCGCGATGTTTCCAGGTTTCCGCATGCAATCTCCTCGAATGAAATGAATTTGAGCGCGAAGTATGGTCTAGCTGAAAAGACGCGCGTCAGGAAAACAAAATATCATGCGCGAAGCGGCAAGCTTTTGCAAATCGTTTTGCGCTAATTTTTGCGAGCGGGTGGCGTGGTCGATTTTTTCGCTGGGGCGGAGACAGATTCGATGCCGGACGTCGCGCAGAGGAAAACGTACACCAGCACGATGGAGATGATGAGAATGGCGCCCATGAAATGTCTCCGAAATTCGAAAAAGGGAACTGCAACTGAAGGGCCAAAAAGCAGAGGTTTTTCCCCGTTGATTTCAGGGCAGAAAGCGCATCGCGCGAGGAAAACAGTGTGCGCCCGCGGCGACACTGTCGCCGGGAACATACAGTCGCGAGGGAAAGCCTCAGGCAATAATGTGAAAAACCCTGCATCGGCGGGCGGGCGCTTTGAAAGACTGTTCGAAGTAAGACAAGGACCCGCGCTCGCTTAAAACGCTGTTTCGGGACGGCAGAAAATTCAATATACTGCGCGGCATGAATCCATCAAAAAGCCTCTTTGATGCTCGAAAACGCCGATTTGCGGCCGTCTTGATCGTGAGCTTTCTGGCGCTGTTCGTTTGGAATTTTTACGCTCACGGGCAGAACAAATCGGATTTTCCTGACGGCTACGACGCCGTGCAAGCCGCACCCAATAGTCACAAAGTGATTTTCGAAAATGCATTCGTGCGCGTTCTCCAAGTCACCATTCCGCCGCCGGGCGCGACGGAGCCCATGCATCACCACCGCTGGCCAAGTTTCTTTCTCAGTTGGGATACAGGGGGCAAGACGCCGCATGTTCGTTATCATCGTCCGGATGGCAGCGTTCGGGACGAGCCGAGCAGAGAAGCGCCGGTTCACTCCGGCAGATGGAGTGTGAAGTGGATGAAGCCGGAACCCATGCACGCGATTGAAGTCGTGGAGAACCCTGGGGGCGTCCCTAATTCTTTCGCAGGCCCGCCGCTCCTTCGTATTGAATTAAAGTGCCATCCGTAGGAGCGGTCATCGTCAGGGCCGATGGTCGGACTGCTAATTTATGTACGACGCGCGCCGCGCGCGGCCGTTACAGTTTGCGGATGTGCACTGAGCCGAAGCCTGTGTCGATGTTGATGGGCGACCCTCCGGACCCGATGCGTCCATTGATCGAAGAACGGCTGCGCGTGTCGGTGACGGTGATGGGAAAGTCGCAAGAGACGTGGCCGAAGCCCGTACGTGCTTCGAGGTCAGCGTTCAAGTCGGAAGCCAAACTCAACGTGATGTCGCCGAATCCGGAAGACAGCCGCCAATCACGCGTGATGTGCGAACCGACGCCCGCTTCGGCGCGAATGGTGCCGAAACCTGTCCGCAGAGAGAGCGACTCAAAGCGGCCGCGCGCGTCAACGTCTCCGAATCCCGTGTCAGCGTCAACGTGGCCGTCGACGTCCATGACGTGAACCTTCCCGAAACCGGTGCGGAGCGCGAGTCGCGAGCCCGCTGGGACTTGGAGGTCAATGTCGACGGAAGCGGAGTGATGAAAGAAATGAAAATGCTCTTCCGGCACGCGGATGCGAATTTCGACGCTGTTGGCGTCCTGCGTGGAGGAAACCTCCAGTTCCGATTCGGAGATGTGCCAGTAGGTTGTGGTGACGACAGCGTGAATCGCGCTGCCGGGGATCTGCGAGACGTGCACGTCGCCGCGATCGGCCTGTAGGCGCAGTTCGGCGGATGGAGAAACCGTCCAGGTTTTGGACCACTGATGATCAGACTGGGAATCGTCACGAACGCCGGCGCGAGGATTCGCATTTGCGACAGGGACCAAAAACAAAAGGCCGAGGGCCGCGAAGGAAATTAACGCTTTGCGCATAGCAGCCTCCGAAAGCGAAATTCGAAAAACAAAGTTCGAAAAACGAAACTCAGAAACAGATCGACGTCTACATTTTCTCGATGTGGATCGAGCCGTCGCCGGTATGGACCATCAACGGCGGACCTCCAGAGCCGATTTTGCCGCGGATCGTTGAGCGCGAAAGCGAGCCGGAAACTGTGACGGGAAAGTCGAGTGTAATGCTGCCGTCGCCGGTGTGCGCGTCGAGATCCGCGTTCAAGCCGTCAGGCAGGCGAATAGTCACGCTACCGTCGCCGGAGCGCAGCGACCAACCTTCCTGGATTTTCGAGCCCGAGACGGCTTCCGCATTGACGCTGCCATCGCCGGATTCGAGCGTCAGTTTGTCGAA
>DATNDO010000082.1:0-6576 GCA_035606955.1 Candidatus Angelobacter sp. | reverse complement strand
TTGCAGAGCCGGTTGCGACGCAATGTGGGCCGACAACTTGGGCTGGATGCTTTAGCCGTAACCCTTGGTAACCGCTGAGCAAGCCGTCGGGTCGAGCTGTCAAAATTATTTCAATTTATAGGAAACCCAGCCTGGGTTTGTGCAGTCAAATAAGCAGCGCAGTAAAACGCAAGGAGCCATAATCGTGAACCGCAAGCTATTTCGTCCTACGCTCACAGAAGTGAAGGAACAATACCCTCCACGCGGAACGCACGAGCCTCAGGGTCCTGCCCCGCGCAAAAAACCGGCTCCGCCGGATCAAACGCACGCCGAGAACTTTTACTACGTCAAGCAAATGCAAGCGCACACGCCTGTTGCCGTTGTCTTGACCGATGGTGAGGTGCTTCGCGGCATCGTCGAATGGTATGACCAGGATTGCATCAAGCTTACCCGCTTCGGCAGCCCGAACCTGCTCGTTTACAAGCACTCCATTAAGTATCTCTTTAAGGATGGCGACGAAGCAGCTCACGGCGGGAACGGCAACGGCAACGGGAACGGCCACCACGAGAGCTAGTCTATCTCTATCTATCTTGGTGTTGCCCCGGAGTCGCAGCCAGGAACATCTCTTGCGAAGTTTGCACTCTGGCGTCGAGCCTGTTAGATTCGCATCTCGACGCCATGCCCGAGAAAAAAGAATCCGCGCGCGCCACCGTCATACTGGCCTTAATTGCCGTCGCCATCGGCTGTTACGTGCTGCTTTTCGGCCTGCAAACGCTGATTTACTTTGAAGCGCACCATTGGGCCGCCTCATCGCCTTTCCTTGGGGACGTACCGCAGCCCCTCCCCTCCACCGTTGCGTCGCCAATTCAAGAGAAAGGTCTCTCATTCTACGGATTCCAGTTCGGAGCGCCGTGGAAAGGCATCGACAAGCAGAACTCGCTAAACGATCGCTCGGAAATTGATTTCAAGTCTGGCGCCGTGCTGCTGTTCTTCAATCCTGAAGGCGAGAAAAATATCGTGGACAGCATACGCACGGGAAATCCGCAGACCTACCAGCAATACCGGACTATCTTCGGCGCGGATTTTTTCCCGAATAACTACGCGCTGTACGACGCGGTCTACGGCGCTTCGCCCGCGGGCCTTTCACCCCTTATGTCCAGGGACAAAGCCGTCCGCATCAACACACTACTGCAGTGGAAGCTCGGGTTCGGAGCTTACGGTAGCAAAACAATTTACACGTTCCAGACCGGGAACATTCGGGGATTGCAGTTCGGTGATCCTGCCACTGACCACGCTGTCGTCGTGCGCCTCTTCGATTCGCATGAGCAGCAGATGCGGTTGCTCTTTACCTCGAAATCCGCCCAGTCCGGCGTAGTTTCTCAGGCCGACATCAACTGCGTAATTGATTCGATTCAGCCCGCGCCGGCGTTTCAATAAGACTTTATGAGCACGGACGCTCCTGGGGCCGGCATCACAATTCCATGCGAATAATCTGACGTAAACAGTTGGCGAGAAGCTACGCGCGGGCTGCGGTTGAAGATGCTTCGAGCACCTGCTGGTAATACGCCTCGTAGAGCGGAATCACGTCGTTCGAGCAGAATTTCTTGCGCGCGTTGATGCGCGCCTGCTTACCCATTTCGCGGCCACGATCGGCACGCGAAAGAATGTCAATAGCATATTTGGCCGCGCCAGCAACGTCGCGAGGCGCAACGAGAAAACCATCCACGCCATGCGTCACCACTTCCGGCACGCCGCCGACGTTCGTCGCCACCACAGGCACTTCGCAGGCCATTGCTTCCAGCGCCGCCAAGCCAAACGACTCCAAATCTGAAGGAAGCAGGAAAACGTCCGCCAGGCCCAGGAAATCCTGAATGCGCGACTGCTTGCCAAGAAAGAAAACGTCGCGCCTCAACTTTTTCTCCTTCACGAGATGCTCAGCGGCGCCGTGGTCCGGGCCATCGCCGATCATCAACAGCTTTGCAGGCATCTTTTCGCGCACCAACGCGAAAATCTCGATTACGTCGGTAATGCGCTTCACAGGACGGAAATTCGAGAGATGCATCAAAATCGGTTCGCCATTCGGAGCCCACTCGTTGCGGCGGCTCTGATCCTCGGGGCGGCAATAAAGATCGCAATTCACAAAATTGCGGATCACTTCAATCGGCCTCCGGATATCGAACTCCTGGACCGTCCGGTCGCGCAGGTACTCCGAAATCGCCGTCACGCCGTCGCTCTTTTCAATCGAAAAGCGCGTTATGGGCAAGTAGCTGCGATCATTGCCGACCAGCGTAATGTCCGTCCCGTGCAGCGTGGTAATAAATGGCAAGCGCCGGGGCGCGGACATCTCGCGCGCCAACAGTGCACTCACCGAATGCGGAATCGCGTAATGTACGTGGAGCAAATCGAGCGGCGCGGACTCCGCGACTTCCGCCATTTTCACCGCCAGCGCCAGCGTGTACGGCGGATGATCGAATAGCGGATACGTTGTCGTCTCGACTTCGTGGAAATAAATGCGTTCGTGCATCGGGTTCAGCCGTGTCGGCATCGCGTAACTGATGAAGTGTATCTCGTGCCCGCGCGCGGCCAATTCCATGCCGAGTTCGGTGGCGACCACTCCAGAGCCGCCGTACGTCGGATAGCATGTGATACCGATTTTCATCAGAGTCCTCGAAATGTGCGGCGCGCCGCTTGCGAATCCCAGACGCGCAATGCTAGATTCGCAAACTCTCGCCTTTGTTTAGACGTCACGGAGCAGGCCCGCGATGCAGCGAGTTTCCGGAAAAG
Source organism: Candidatus Angelobacter sp. (assembly GCA_035606955.1). Lineage (GTDB taxonomy): Bacteria > Acidobacteriota > Terriglobia > Acidiferrales > UBA7541 > DAHUXN01. Next base: position 3,813 of record DATNDO010000082.1, on the reverse strand, counting down.
TGGCCATCGTCACCGGCGGCGGAACCGGCATCGGCCGTGCCTGCGCACTCGCATTGGCACGCGAAGGCGCTAAAGTGGCGCTCGCAGCGCGGCGGCGCGACCAACTCGAAGCAGCAGCGCGCGAAATTGTTGCTGCGGGCGGTGAAGCGCTGGCCCTCGAATGCGACGTGACGGACAAACGCTCCGTCGAGCACGCCGTGCGCGCAGTGGAAGAGCGCTTCGGGAAATTGCATATCATCATCAACAATGCCGGCACGGTTCACGTCGGCTCAGTCGAGGAAACATCCGACGACGACTGGAATCGCGTCATATCCGTGAATCTTACCGGCACGTTTCTGATGTCGCGCGCGGCGGTGCCGGCTCTCCGTCGAGCGGGCGGTGGCTCGATAATCAACATCGGCTCGTATCTGGGCATCGTGGCCATCAAACAGCGCGCGGCGTACTGCGCTTCGAAAGGTGGCGTTACGCTCCTCACCAAAGCCATGGCGCTGGACCACGCGCACGAAAACATCCGCGTGAATTGCATTTGCCCGGCGATGGTGGAAACGGAGATGGCGCTGGGCGCGATTTCTCGCGCAACGGATCCCGCCGCGTACCGCCGTTTGCGCGAATCGCAAATCCCCATTGGCCGCCTCGGGCGTCCCGAGGACGTGGCGAATCTCGCGCTCTATCTCGCCTCCGACGAATCAGGTTGGATGACGGGCGTTGCGTTTCCTCTCGACGGCGGAGTGACGGCGGCCTGATATGCGGCGCGCGAAGAAAAGCCCACCGAAAGAAATCGTAAAGCCTCTCACCATCACCGCGCTTGGACGTCGTTTTCATTTCAGCAACACGGCTCGCCAATTCGGATTCCGGTTCGATGACGCGGGCCCGGGGCGCGCGGTCCTGAAAATGAAAGTCCAGCCGAGGCATAAGCAGATTCATGGCGTCGTGCATGGCGGCGTGCTCGCGTCCATCGCGGACACGGCGGGCGGTCTTGCCACGTATTTGTCCCTGCCTCCTGGCTCGCGCACGGCTACCGTGGAGATGAAAATCAACTTTCTCGAGCCCGTCTCGCGCGGCACGATTTATGCCGAGGCGCGCGTAATCCGCCTGGGAAAATATCTCGCGGTGGTCGAATGCGACGTGGTGGACGACCATGGCAAGCTGGTCGCCAAGGCGTTGATGACTTTCTCCGTCGGCGTGGACAAATCCCACAAATTAAAATGACGGCTCATCCCGGCATCATTGCATCAGACAATCGTTGCGGGCTTTACTTCCCCGCGCGGATTGGCTAACTTGAACGCAAGCCCCATGGAACCCCTCGGCACACAAAAAGAACTGCTCTTTACGCTGGTTTTGCAGGTCGGCGTCTCGGCCGCGCTGGCCGCTCTGCTTGTACGCTTTGTGAAGTTTCGCCGCGTGCTCTTCAATGAGATCCGCGATTCGGATCAAAAAGTTCTCCTACTGCTTTTTCTGACGCCGCCGCTCGCGATTGGAGTCTTCCTCCGCATCGTTGGCCACTACCATTTTTTTGACCTCACACTTCCCGGCGCGTTTTTACTGGGATTGCTCGGCGGAAGAATGGTCGGACTTCTCGGCGGCTCGATGCTCAGTTTGCCTGCATTCGGCAATCACGAATGGATCGCCACTCCGCTCGCCGCGCTCGTCGGTTTGCTCGCTGGAGTCATTCGTCAAGGCATGCCCAACAAAGAGGACGTCTGGCATTTCGGCCCATTCCTTTTTCTCAACATCCCGAAATCGCTTTGGCGGCTGGCGCGGTACGGCCAATTGAACTGGGCCATGGTTCCGCTCGGCGCGTGCGCGGTGCTCGAACTGGGTCGCTACGTTCTCGCGTACGCTGTCCACGGCAAGTGGCTCTACACGCTCGCGTATCCTGACTGGCGTTGGGTCCCGCTTATCATTTTGGCCACAGTGATGTGCGTCGCGATGCCCATCAAAATCTGGAACAACACGCGCATCGAGATGAACCTCGAACAAAATCAGCAGCTGCTGCTCAAAGCGCGCATGGACGCGCTCTCCAGCCAAATCAATCCGCATTTCCTTTTCAATACGCTGAACACCGTTTCATCGCTCGTCCGCTACGATCCCGATATGGCGCGCATCGTGGTAATCAAACTTTCGAATATTCTGCGACGCTTGTTGCGCAAGCACGAGACGTTTGTGCCGCTCCGCGACGAGCTCGACTTCATCGACGATTATCTCGATATCGAAGTCGCGCGCTTTGGCCGCGACAAATTGCAATTCTTCAAGGAAGTCGACGAGAGCACGCTCGATACTTTTGTCCCGAGCATGTTGTTGCAACCAATTATCGAGAATGCGATTCGCCACGGCCTTGCGCCAAAACTCGAAGGCGGCGAAATCCGTCTGCGCACGCGCACAGTCGACGGCCGGCTGACCATCGACATTGACGACAATGGCATGGGGATTTCGTCGGACCGCCTCGCCAGGATTTACAACAATGGAATCGGCATCAGTAATGTGCGCGAGCGTTTGCGCCTGCTATACGGCGATCAATTCCGAATGGACATCCACAGCCGCGAAGGCGACGGCACGCAAATCCGCATCGAAATTCCCGAACTGGTCTCCGCCGTCACCTCCGCCTTGATTTGAGCGGATCTTGAAGGTAGAGGCACTGCAGAGGAGAATGCTGGGCATGACAAGGGGACCCATCGGAGTGTGGTTCAGCGTGGCTCTGACCATCTTTGTCTTGAGCGTTTGGGTGGGTTCAAAACTGGGTTCAAAACTAGGAGCCGAGTTTGCTGTCTATCAATATCGCCGTCAGCAACAAGAGCAAGGAACGCTTTCGGCCGCCGAACGGGCGCACTTCAATCTCGTGTTGTCAGAACTGGAATCCATCCAAACACTATACACTTACGTTCTCGCAACTCGTCATGACAAGAAACTCAATAAAACGTGTTTGCTCAACGAGATTAGCGGACTTGAAGACCTGGAGCATAAAGCGGACGCGCAACAAATCAGGGCCGTCGTGAACGTCGATCTCGGACTTGCATACGTAGATGCCTCAATGGCAGAACAGCAGGATAACAATGAAGAGCTTGCGGGGGGATACATGAAGTCAGCACAGTCGCTGTTCCAGTCTCTCGGTTGGCACGATTACTCGGAGGATACACTGAGGCACGTCGCAAAGGCTGAGCTGGACATCGGAGGCCCAGAACCGCAAAAAGAGGAACCGAGGAAATGACAACTGCCGCAAAAATCACATACTTCGGCGCGTTGCTTGTTGGACTGTCAATCGGCGCGGCCCTGGGATTCCACAATACTACGGTCACCATCCAAGACTACTTAAGCCTCAGGCAAGTAACAGACCCGATAGTTCTTCGCGACTTTTCGTACTTGCAGTACAGGTACGCAGACCCGCAACACGCCGAGGCCGCATTGCTGATTCTTGTGAACTTCTTGGAAGATATGGAAAAGTTGACTCCGGACAGCTCACAAGGGCAAAGCCTGGCTACCGCATACATTCGGTTGGCGCTGGTCGCGGATGCGACACATGACCCAGAGCGATCGAGCGCTTACATGGAGAAGGCGCGGTATTGGTATAGAGCGAAAGGCGGTCGAGACTATTCAGACTCCGAAATGAAAGCTGCTTTGAAAGCCGCAGACGCGAGAATGGAAAGTTTTGGGCGGTAATCGCGAGCCGAGCCGGTCCTGCTATAATGATGTGTTTTCACGTCTTCACAAAGGTTCGATGATGGCTCGCAAGAAAAAAACGGGGAAGGCGCGCATCGTGGCGCGCGCGGAGTTGCCGACGCGATACGGGAAATTCACGATTCTCGGCATTGACGGCAC
>DATNDO010000081.1:0-17439 GCA_035606955.1 Candidatus Angelobacter sp. | reverse complement strand
CCGCCCGAGCTGCGGCCACTCGTGCCGTTGGACGGTGGACGCTTCGCGACTTCCGACCTGAACGATCTCTATCGACGCGTAATCAACCGTAACAACCGTCTCAAGAAGCTGATGGAGTTGCGGGCACCGGAAGTAATTGTGCGCAACGAAAAGCGCATGCTGCAGGAAGCCGTTGACGCGTTGTTTGACAATGGTAGCCGCGGCCGCGTGCTGCGTGGCGCAAACAATCGTCCGCTGAAGTCACTGAGCGACACGCTCAAGGGCAAGCAGGGACGCTTCCGCCAGAACCTGCTGGGCAAGCGCGTCGACTACTCCGGCCGTTCGGTGATCGTGGTCGGTCCGGAACTGAAGCTGCACCAGTGCGGTCTGCCGAAGAAGATGGCGCTCGAACTGTTCAAGCCGTTCATCTATCACCGACTGGAAGCCGCGGGCCACTGCACCACCATCAAGCAGGCCAAGGAATTGGTGGAGGCGCAGGACGCGATTGTCTGGGACATTCTGGAAGAAGTGATTCACCAGCATCCTGTACTGCTCAACCGTGCTCCTACGCTGCACCGCTTGGGCATTCAAGCGTTCGAGCCGGTACTTGTCGAAGGCAAAGCGATCCGCATCCATCCGCTCGTCTGCACCGCGTTCAACGCGGACTTTGACGGCGACCAGATGGCTGTGCACATTCCGCTTTCGCCCGAAGCGCAGGTGGAAGCGTCCGTGCTGATGCTCAGCTCGCACAATATTCTTTCGCCCGCCAATGGCGGCCCGCTGGCTGTGCCGACGCAAGACATGGTTCTCGGAATTTATTACCTCACGAAATCCAAGCCCGGTGCGAAAGGCGAAGGCCGCGCGTTCGGCTCTACCGAAGAGGTGATCCTGGCGCTCGAAACCGGAGAAGTGGAGCTTCTCACGCCGATCCGCCTGCGCTACACCGGCGAAGTGATCGACATGACCACGGCGTACGACGATCAGGACGTCACGCACACGGAACCGGTCACGCTCAGCAAGCAATTCATGCAGACCACCGTCGGTCGCGCCATCTTCAACGACGAGTTGCCGGCGGAGATGCCGTTCGTCAACGGGTTGCTCAAGAAAAAGGGCACGCAGCAGCTTTGCCAGTATTGCTACTTGCGTTTTGGCCTTGAGAAGACCGTGCAGATGCTCGACAAGCTGAAGGAACTCGGCTTCTTCTATGCAACCAAGGGCGGCCTTTCCATCGGCATCAGCGACATGGTCATCCCGGGCGACAAAGCGAAACTCGTCGACACGGCCGAGCGCGAAGTCGTCAAGGTGCAGCAGCAATACCTCGACGGCGCGATCACCAACGGCGAGCGCTACAACAAAGTCATCGCCATCTGGAGCGACGTGACCGAAAAGGTCGCCGACGAAATGTTCAAGGCGCTCGAAGTTCAGGACAAGGAAGGTACGATGAATCCGATCTACGTGATGGCCGATTCCGGCGCGCGTGGATCGAAACAGCAGATTCGTCAGCTTTCCGGCATGCGCGGACTGATGGCCAAGCCCTCCGGCGAAGTTATCGAGACGCCCATCACCTCGAACTTCCGCGAAGGCCTCACCGTGCTGCAATACTTCATCTCCACGCACGGCGCCCGCAAGGGATTGGCCGACACGGCGCTCAAGACGGCCGACTCGGGCTATTTGACTCGCCGGCTGGTCGATGTGGCGCAGGACGTCATCATCAACGAATTCGACTGCGGCACCGCGGATGGAATTTACGTCGAGCCCATTCTCGAAGCCGGCGTCGAAGTCGAGCCGCTGCGCGACCGCGTAATCGGCCGCGTGTCGCTCGAGAAGATCAAAGACTATGAAGGCAACGTCATCGTCGAGATCAACCAGGAAATCACCGAGGAACTGGCCAACGCCATCCAGGCGGCGGGCATTGAGCGCGTGAAGATTCGCTCCGTGCTCACTTGCGAATCCCGCCGCGGTGTGTGCGGGCGCTGCTACGGCCGCAACTTGGCCACTGGGCGTTTCGTCGAAATGGGCGAAGCGGTGGGCGTCATCGCCGCGCAGTCCATCGGCGAACCCGGCACGCAGCTGACGATGAGGACCTTCCACATCGGCGGCACGGCCACGCGCGTCACGGAACAATCCAAGGTCGAAGCCAAGAACAACGGCTTCGTGAAGTTCATTGACCTGAAGGTGGTCGAAGGTCGTAACAAGATTCTCATTTCCATGAACCGCTCCGGCCTGATCGCCGTCGTCGACGAGAAGGGCCGCGAGAAAGAGCGCTACCACGTGGTTTACGGCGCGCGTCTGAAAGTGGACGACGGCCAACCCGTCACACTCGGGCAGGTGATGGTTGAATGGGATCCATACACCTTCTCGATTTTGACCGAGACGGGCGGCACGATTCAGTTCAAGGACCTGCAGCCGGGCATCACCATCGAAGAGCAGGTGGACGAAGTCACCGGATTGTCGCAGCTCGTGGTTACGCTGCCGCCCGGCGACGAAAAGCACCAGCCGATGATTCTAGTCCGCGATCCGCAGGGTCGCGTTCGCAAGAAATACCTGATGCCTTCGCGCGCCCACTTGATGGTCGCCGATGGCGACGAAGTGCAGCCGGGCGATGTGCTCGCGAAGATTCCGCGCGAGACCACCAAGACGAAGGACATCACCGGAGGTCTGCCGCGCGTCGTCGAACTGTTCGAGACGCGCAAGCCGAAAGATCCCGCCGTCATCAGCGAAATCGATGGCGTGGTCAAGTACGGCGAAATCGTCAAGGGCATGCGCCGGATTTTTGTTGAAAGCGAAGACGGCGGAAAAGTTGCCAAGACGATCAAGGAATACTCCATTCCGCGCGGCGTGCACATCAACGTGCAGGAAGGCGAGCGCGTCCGCGCCGGCGAGCCGCTGATCGACGGCCCGCTCAACCCGCACGATTTGTTGGCCGTGCTCGGCGAAAAGTTCACGCAGGCTTACTTGGTGAACTCCGTGCAGGAGGTTTACCGTCTGCAGGGCGTGAACATTAATGACAAGCACATCGAGACCATCGTCCGGCAAATGATGCGCTGGGTGAAGGTGGAAGACGTCGGCGACACGATGTTCCTCCTCGAAGAGCAGGTCGATAAGTTCCGCTTCCGCGAGGAGAACGACCACGTGATCCACGACGGCAATCGTCCGGCCACCGGGCGTCCGCTGCTCCTTGGAATCACCAAGGCGTCGCTCTCGACCGACTCGTTCATCTCAGCGGCCAGCTTCCAGGAGACGACGCGCGTCCTTACGGAAGCGGCGATTTCCGGCAAGGTGGATTATCTGCGCGGCCTGAAGGAAAACGTCATCATGGGCCGCTTGATTCCCGCCGGCACGGGCCTCGACCGTTATCGCAGCGTTCAACTTCTCACCGAAGTGCCCAGAGAAGAGCCCGAAGCAGAGGAGCCGCAGCTCACGCCGGAAGAAGCGGCGGCGCTGGACTTCTTGCGGAAGGACACAGACACGATCGTCGAACCTTAAACCAAGAATCGCGTTCAGCTGACCGGGCGGCGTGCCACGCAAGGCGCGCCGCCTATTTTTTTGCTTTAGCTCGCACTTCTCGTCCGGCAGGCACTCGCGCCACCGTTCCCTCATCGGCCCCTTCCGACTGAACTCGTCTCCCTGATTGAATCTGTGGAAACTCGTTTCTCTTTACGGTTTGTCGCAGTAATCCCGCTGCCTCTACAATTGCGTTATGCCCCCTGCGCCCGTGGGTAATACATCGCCGTTCCAATTAGCGCTTTCGAATTCTCTATGACAGACGATAAAAAGCCAGAAACGGTCGAGCTTTCCCAATGGAAAGAGCTCGAGCATCGCGAATCATCTCTCTGGCGCACCAGCTTGCTGCTCCTTGTGCTCCTGGCCTTCACGGTTGGCTTCATCACCATGCAACCGGCGCGCGCACTGCCAGGCCATTTCAGGCTTCTGTCGTTCGGGCTCATTGTTTTGGTTGTCCTTTTCGGCGTTTATGCCTGGACGCAGAAACGAAAGATCGCGCAGCTCCGCGGCTTTGTGCAGGGCTATGCGGAAGGTCACGCAGGGCCGCCCAGTGATGCGCAACTCGAAAAATTGTTTGAGGTTGTCGCCCGTTCGCAGCACAGCTTCCGCGAACTTATCGACAGCCTCGACCGTATCGCCTTCCATATTTCCCTCGACGGGCAAATCCGCGTCATTAACCGCGAATTCGCGGAAATTCTCGGCCTTCCCTTTGCCGAAATCGTGAACCATCCGTTTGAGGACTTCGTCGTCGAGCCGACCCGCGCACAAATCGAAAAATCACTGCCGCGTTTCATCGAAACACGCTCATGGAGCGGCGTCGTGCAAGTGCGTTGGAAGGCAAGCCCGGAAATAATTCGTTTCTACGAATGCACGTTGCAGGCAGTGGTGAAAAATGGCGCGGTTACCGGAGCCAGCGGCCTGGCGCGCGACGTTTCCGCGCAGCGCGAAGCGGAAACGCGTTTCACCGATCTGTTTGAAACGCTACACGAAGGCGTCTACTTCAGCGCGCCGGATGGCAAGCTTCTCGACGTGAATCCGGCCTTGGTTCAAATGCTCGGTCCCGCAAACAAGGCGGAGTTGCTCGCGGGGAATCTCGGCGACTATTTTGCCGATGGGTCGCAATGGAATTCGCTATTCGACGAACTGCGCGAAACCGGCTTCCTGCGTGACCGTGAAATCATCCTCCGTCGCAAGGACGGCTCGAGCATTCATGCCCTGAATTCCTGCGTCGCAATCCGCGACGCCTCCGGCCGCTTCGTTCGCTTTCAGGGTTCGCTCGTGGACATCACGGAACGCCGCAACATTGAGCGGCGCCTCGGCGAGGAACAGGAATTCGTGCGCCGCCTGGTCGCCTGCTTCCCAGACATCATTGTGGTTCTCGACAACCACGGAAGGTACACGTTCGTCAGCCCGCGCGTTGAAGAATTCCTCGGCTACACACCGGAGGAATACGTTGGAATGGGCCTTGGCGAGCGCCCGCACCCTGACGACCGCGCCTCGGTAATGGAATTTTTCAACAGTCTCGTGGCTGGAAAGATGAGTTTCGGAACCGTGGAATACCGCACGGCGCACAAAAATGGCGGCTGGAGAACGTTTCGCGCCAATGCCGGCCCGCTCACCGACGCGGAGGGGAAAATTATCGGAATCGTAGCCTCGGCGCGCGATGTCACCGAATCGAAACGATTGGAGCAACAGTTGCTCCAATCGGAAAAACTGGCGGCTATCGGCCAGATGGTTTCGGGAGTCGCCCACGAATTGAACAATCCTCTCACAGCGATTCTGGGGATGAGCGATCTTGTGCGCGAGCGCGCCACCGACGACGCTTCGCGGCGGCAAATCGAACTGGTGCAGAAACAGGCGCGCAAGGCCGTCGAACTCGTTCACGGCTTGCTGAACTTTTCCCGCCCTTCGCGTCCCAAGAGCCAGCACGTTCGCCTCGGCGAATTAATAAACCGCGCCATTGAGCTCCAGCAATTCGTACTCGCCAGCCGGAGTATCATCGTGGATTTTGATGCGGCGTCAAAATCGCCGGAAATTCAAGCCGACCCGAATCAAGTTGTCCAGGTGTTCGTGAATTTGCTCGCCAACGCGGAACAATCCATCGCAGCCGTGCGCGATCACGGGAAGATCAGCATCCGTATCGCCGAGATGGAAGGCAAAGCCGAAATTCTGTTTGACGACGACGGCCCGGGGATTCCCGCCGACATTCGTTCGAAAATCTTTGATCCTTTTTTTACCACGCGCCGCTCCACGGGGGGCACCGGCCTCGGACTAACGATCTGCCTGGTGATTCTCAAGGAACACGGCGGCACGATCGAAGTGCAATCATCTCCCGCGGGCGGCGGGCGCTTTCGTATTCTCCTGCCAGTTTCGCGCTCCGCGTCCCTGTCGGCCGCCGGGCATTCATCCATTTCCCGGCGTGATGGCATAAAGGGCTGCTCAATTCTCGTTGTGGAAGACGAGGAGGGCATTCGCGAGCTGGTCGAGGAGGGCCTGAAGGCCCGAGGCGCCGACGTTGAAGGCGTTCGCACCGGCGAAGAAGCGTGGGGAAAGATTTCTGCGCGCTCTTATGACCTCGTCGTGTGCGATTTCAATCTGGGTGGAGTCAGTGGCTTGGAATTATTCGAGCGCGTGCGCAGCCGGCCCGGTGCGAATCATCCAAGATTTCTCTTCATCACAGGGGAGATTGTCGATTCGTCGCAAATCGCCGCGTTGGAGGAGAAGGGCTCTTTGGCGCTCCAAAAACCTTTTCAGATGGCGGAACTAATCTCGACGATTGAGAAGTTCATCGCACCCGCCGCATCGAAGTAACTGCCGCAGCAGAACTTCATTTTTCGCTCTTCGATTGCTTCCCGCGCGGGGCGTCCACACCAAAATCCCAAACGAGCAGATTCATTCCTTCTTTTGTGGAAATTTCAGCCAGCGCATACTCTCCCGGCTTCAACGGTTGGCCCAGCGTAAAACGGTAGACCCCTTTCGCCACTTCCCAAATTTGCAGCGACATTGTTTTTCGTTTTTCTTGCTGCTGCGTGAAAAGACTGTCGATGTCTTCGATATGTCTCTTGTTGCCGTGTACGTGCGCCTCAATCAGTTCCACTTCGGGCTCGCCAGGATCCGTCGTTCGCAAATAGAATTCCGGTGACGGATTTGTGATTCGAAATGTCGCGTGCGCCCCATCAAGATCGACCGCGCGCCGCGAAGGCAAGATCGGCACGGGCACGACCACCTGCTCCACCAACCGCTTTTTGCTCAGCTTGCTGGACGCCGCCGATTGCTGCAGCGGGAAAATCGCGCGCCCGTCCAAAATAAAGATTCCTTCGCCCGGCGGCAGAAAAACTCCTGGAATAATTTCGAGGCTCGCATCCACGTCGAGCGGCGCGACTTTTGCCGCCGCCTCGTCCGCTTTCAATTTGTTATCGAGCGCTTCCGCTTGTTTGGCATCATCCGCCTGTGCCTTTTTCGTGGCGTCCCAGTCCACCATCGCAGCGGGCACTTCCTCCCATTCACCGTGTTCAACGCTGAAATAGCGCACGCGATCGCCTTGGACTTCGTAGCTGCTGGCAATCTGCGATGTGCCATCCTTCATCACCAGCTTCTTGCCTTTCGGCAGGGTAGAGCCGGCCGGTTCTTGCCGGCTTGAAGTGTTCAGAGTCCCGCACGCGCCTGCGAGCTGCGGCAAAAATACCGACAGGCTAAGAAAGCCCACGAATGCCGCAAAAATAACGCTTCGGATTTTAGTCGAGGCTTGCACTGTTGTTCGCGAAAACGTCCGGTGCTGCTGTTCTAGGATGCTGCCGCGTCCGAACCCGTTTTCCGCGCGCACGAGCTCAGTCTAATCCCGCACACGTCGCGGGGCAATTCAAAGACACGCTGTCAGTGGAGAGAGCAAGAAAGAGGAGTCGTTTTGAGGCGGGACGTACGAACACAGAAGTAGTGGATAGATCGCGAACGAAGGTCCAAACGGCACGCGCTAGTGTTGGCAGCGCGGACAGAGGACGTTTACAATCATGAGCTCCGAATCCGAAAACAGCCACTTCTCGGCGCCAGCGCTGGCAGCTTCGGCGACGCGAATCAACGAACCGACCTGCCTGCTCTGTGCCCAACTGCGGAGGTGATCCAAGCAGATTCCCGTGAGGCGGGATACCTCGTCTTCGGTGAACTGTTTCTGGCCTGATCGAATGGTGACCACTTTTTCTTTCCTTCTCGATAAGCTTAACTGACTTATCGGTCCATCCCCATTAGATTCCTGAGCACGAATCGTTCCAAATTAAATTCCCGGGTTGGGCCTTAACATCTCCTCCGCTTAAGTCACACAAAAACAGTCTGTTACATAAATTTTCGCTTGTGGCATCCGTACAGAGTGATTCCGGAACAATTCGTAACATGGGAAATCTTTTGCCCATCCTTTGGATGTTTCTACAGTTTTCGGTATGAATATTATTTTGAGGAGGGGTCCCACAGCAACTCAGATCAAGAAACCGCCCGCATTCTCAAACGCCAGAGCCAGTTGCAACACGCGGGATTCGGCGAATCGCGGGCCGAAGATCTGCAAACCGACGGGCAGCCGAGCTGACGTGGTACCGCAGGGAATGGAAATCCCGGGGATTCCCGCCAGTGAACCAGTAACCGTATATATATCAGCAAGATACATGGACAATGGATCCGTTGTCCGCTCGCCCAGGCGGAACGCCGTTGTGGGCGATGTGGGCGTCACGATGGCGTCGACCTTTTCAAAGGCCAGCAGAAAATCCCGTGCGATCAGAGTCCGAACTTTCTGCGCGCGCAAATAATACGCGTCGTAATAGCCCGAGGACAGCGCGTATGTCCCGAGCATGATCCGCCGCTTGACCTCTGGGCCGAATCCTCTGCCGCGCGTTTTCTTATACATCTCGCGCAGCGAATCGCCGTTAACGCGAAGGCCGTAGCGCACTCCGTCGAAACGCGCAAGATTCGAGCTCGCTTCGGCGGTTGCGACAATATAATAGGTCGCAATTGCATACTCTGTGTGCGGCATCCGCAACGCAACCGGTTGGCAGCCCATCCGCTTCATCAGCTCGATGCCCGCTTCTATTTTCGCGCGCACTTCCGGATCCATGCCTTCGCCGAAATATTCCGCGGGAATCCCGATGCGCATTCCACGAATCGGCTTTTCCATTTCTTCGAAATAATCAGACTGCGGCACAGCGGCTGACGTCGAATCGTTCGCGTCATGACCCTCGATCACAGAAAGCACTGCCGCGGCGTCGCGCACGGTTGTGGCAAACGGCCCGATGCGGTCAAGCGAAGAGGCGAACGCGATCAATCCATATCGCGACACGCGTCCGTAGGTGGGCATCATCGCGGGAATTCCGCAGAACGCTCCCGGCTGGCGAATCGATCCGCCGGTGTCTGTCCCAAGCGCTGCCACGGCCAGTCCTGCCGCGACCGCCGCAGCCGAACCACCGCTCGAACCTCCGGGCACTCGATCTGTCGCGATTGGATTCCGCACCGGACCGTAGGCGGAGTTTTCGTTCGAGCTGCCCATTGCGAATTCGTCGCAGTTCGTTTTTCCGAGAATCACAGCGCCCGCCGATTCGAGTTTCTCGACCGCGGTCGCGTCATATGGCGGAACGTAATTCTCCAGGATCCGCGAGCCGCACGTAGTGCGAATGCCTCGCGTGCTGATCACATCTTTGATCGCCACGGGAACGCCGGCGAGAGGCGGAAGTTTTTCGTTGCTTGCGCGGAGTTTATCGATGCGGTCCGCTTGCGCATACGCGCGCTCCGGCGAAAGCGCCAGGAACGCGTTCAATTCCGAGTTTTTCTTCTGGATACGCGAATAAAATTCCGCCGCAAGTTCGCGTGCGGAAATCTTTTTCGCTTCGAGCGCTTCGCGAACCGCCGGAATCGTCCAGGCATTCGCGGTGCTCATCGTTCGATCACCTTCGGAACGCGAAAGTACGGCTTTTTGGCTTCCGGGGCTTGCTCGAGAATCGCGTCCGCGACATCGCATTTGCGGACCACATCGTCGCGCAACGCTCCATCGGGACTCGCCGCGGACTGAAGCACTTGCGCCATTGGCTCGACTGCGGAAACGTCGAGCTGTTTGAGTTTGTCGATGTAGGTGAGGATGGCGTCGAGCTGTCCGCGGAATGTTTCCACTTCCAATTCGTTCAGCTCGAGATTCGCCAGCTCGGCGACGTACAACACATCATCGCGGCTGATTTTCATGGCTTACGCGTGGACATGGGTCTGCGAACGAAGGGAATGTGGTTGTTGTCGACTTCGTAGGCGAGGCGGCGGCCGGCGTGCTGCGCAGGTTCCACGCGAATTTCGTTCACCAGATGACTGCCCCACGAGCCATTCACGCGCTCGCAAATCTCTTGATTCATCGACTCGGTCTGCTTTTGCCACTCGCGCGAGTCCGCTTCAATACGCAAAACGCCTCTTGAGCAAGCCGATGGGCGAATGTGCGCGGCCAAGGCCTCGCCAACGAGCTTCGGCCACGTCGCCTTCAACCACGCCCGCGCCGCCTCAGGATCCTTCATCCTGCGCAGCGCCGCGCTCAGAAATTCTCCTGCTCTCTCCATGGAATTTGTGATTCTAACACATTGCGGCGTCCCGCATTCGATCTCCGGAACATTTCCGAAAATCAGGCAGCGGTGTATGATTGCCTGCATTCCGGCGCTGACGTAGAATGCACACCCAGTGACCGATTCCTCGCCCATCCTCGGCAGCACCATTTCTCACTATCGTATTCTCGAAAAACTCGGCGGTGGCGGCATGGGAGTGGTCTACAAAGCCGAGGACACGGAATTGGGCCGCTTCGTCGCGTTGAAGTTTCTGTCTGAGCAACTGGTGGTAGACGCGCATTCGCTGGAACGTTTTCGCCGCGAGGCTCGTGCGGCTTCTGCTTTGAATCATCCCAACATCTGCACGATCCACGAAATTGGCCACGAGGGCCGCTCCTTCATTGTTATGGAACTGCTGGAAGGCGGAAATCTGAGTCAGGAGATTCACGGGCAGCCTTTTGCGATAGGCCGTCTCGTGGATGTCGCCATTCAATTAGCAGAGGGCTTGGATGCGGCGCATTTGAAGGGAATCGTTCATAGGGACATTAAACCCTCGAATCTCTTTCTCACCACACGCGGCCAACTTAAGATTTCAGATTTCGGATTGGCCAAGCTCACACCTCATGGCGAGGCAACGCTTGGCACGCAGGACACCCTGCCTTTGATCGCTGCGGAAAACCTAACAAGCCCAGGTGCGGCGATCGGCACGATTGCCTACATGTCGCCGGAGCAGGCCCGAGGCGAAGATATTGACGCGCGCAGCGATCTTTTCTCGGCGGGCGCCGTCCTCTACGAAATGGCCTCCGGCCGGCCACCCTTCACCGGAAAAACAAGTGCGATTATTTTCGAGGGGATATTGAATCGTGAGCCGATTCCGGCGCTTGAACTAAATCCCGCGCTTCCGGAAGAACTCGGAAGGATCATCGCGAAATGCATCGAGAAGGACCGCGAGATCCGCTATCAACACGCCTCCGATCTGCGCGCCGACTTGAAACGCCTGAAGCGCGACGCCAGCTCTGGTCGGCAGAGTAAAGCGCTGAGCAATACGGACGTAACGCCGGGCCCCGCGCAATCAGCTTCCAGGATTGGCAGCACTGCAATCGCCGCTGCGAAGAAATTCCAGCCGGGTACGGCCATAGCAGTTTTGGCCGTGTTGTTGATTCTCGGCGCGACGAGCTACCTAATCTACAGAAGCAGCCATCGCGTCCAGCGCAATCCTTTTGAGACATATACGGTCACAGAGGCCACGCAATTCAGCGACCTGAACGTTGCGGCCGTTTCGCCCAGTGGAAAGTACATGGCTTATGGACGCAAATCGAGCCTCAACGGCGACAGTCTTTGGGTCAGACAGTTGTCCACCAGCAGCGACACCCAGGTTTTGCAGACACTTCCCGGTGCGTTGGTGTCCTTGGCCTTCTCCCCGGACGAAAGCTATTTATTCTTTCGGGTTCGGTCTGAAGTTGCATCAAGAAACGATTTATATAGAGTGCCGATGTTCGGGGGGCAGCTCCAACTCGTCATTCGAGATATCGATAGCCAGGTGAGCTTCGTAGGGGGCGGCCAGCAGGTTTGCTTTCTCCGCCACGACCCATCTGCCAACAAGAACACAATCGTGCTGGCGGATGCAGCCACAGGCCAGGAAAAGACTCTGTTGGGCAATGCGCCGATCTATCTCTTCAGTGCCGCCGTGGCATGCAGCGCGGACGGGACAAAAGTGGCAATGGCTTTCAATAAGCAAGTAGATGTAATCGACATTTCCCACGGACAAATCGGCACCGTCACTCACCTCGCCAAGGCGCCGAGCGGCTCCAACGGCTCCGGCGACTCCATCGTGTGGATGCCGGGGGAGAGCGGGCTCGTTCTATCGGCAGTGGCTATTCCTTCATTCCACGGCCAGATTTATGAAGTTTCCTACCCGGAGGGGAAAGTGCGGCGCATCACCAACGACTTAAGCTCGTATCAGGGAATAGCACTCTCTGCGGATGGTAAGATGCTGTCGTCCGTCAAACGGGATGACGAAGAGTTGCTTGACATCTTGCCGGTCAATTCGCAGGCCATTGCAAGCGCAACGCCGCAACCATTGGAAAACGTCAAGAAGCCGATGTTTTTCGGATGGTTGACCCCTGACAAGCTGCTCTTCAACGATACAGAGAGGGACCTTGGTATAGCCAGTCTGGGGACCGGGGATGCTAAAATCATCAGTCCCGATCCTCATCGCTCGTACTTGCAACCCAGTTCGTGCGGAAAAAATTCCATTGTGTTTTCCGGTGCCGAGAGTCGAGGAGGAGGCGCCCCCTCGGTGTGGAAGATGGATCTGGCAACAGGGGCGCTGACACAGTTGACGAAGGGACCCGACGATTTACTTGCACAATGCACAGCCGATGGGAAATGGGTCATCTACGGCGACAACATCAACAGGGAGTTGATGAAAGTGCCGGTGAGCGGTGGGACTCCGCAAGCAGTTTCTCCCAACGCAAAGACGATCTGGTTCGATATCTCGTCTGACGGGCAACTGCTCCTGTATGCGACATTTTCTGGGAATGCACCCCTCCTTCACATAGCTTCCTTGGACACGTGGAAAGAGCTAAGGACGGTTTCTCTCGGGAGCATAAGCGTGACTAGGGAGATGGTGCGATTCATTCCGGACGCGAAGGGCGCGATGTACCAGGTGGCTGAGAATGGAGTGGACAATCTCTGGGTGCAGCCGTTTGACGGCGGCCCAAGGCGGCAATTTACGCACTTCACCGGAGATGGCATTGAAGATTTCCACTGGTCGCCAGATGGCAAAAAACTAGGCGTTTTACGCGTCCACATCAGTCATGACGCCGTGCTTTTCACCGACACCAGCAAGTGAGGCGCGAGTAATCTCGCATCAGAGGCCGAGCTGATCCGCCACGCCGCGCATTGCCTCTACGCAGAATGCGATGTGCTCTTCCAGCGGAACGCCTAATTCCTCGGCTCCCACGCGAACATCATCGCGATTCACGCCGCGCGCGAATGCTTTGTCTTTCAATTTCTTTTTCACCGACGCCGCTTCCACTTCCGCGATTTTCTTGCTCGGCTTCACCAACGCGCAAGCGGTGAGAAATCCGGCGAGTTCGTCGCAGGCAAACAACGCGCGGTCGAGCGCCGATTCGCGCTTCACTCCTGTGTAATCGGCGTGCGCGAGAATCGCGTGGATCATTTCTTCCGGATAGCCGCGCTCGCGAAGGAGCCGCGAGCCTTCCGCAGGATGCTCCTTGTCCGCGTGATGCTCCGCATTTGGCCATCGTTCGTAGTCGAAATCGTGCAGCAACGCGGCCCGTCCCCACAATTCTTCATCCGCGCCCTGTTTGCGGGCGTAGGCGCGGACGCAAGCCTCCACGGCAAGCGCATGTTTGCGCAAGTTTTCGTTTTGCGTGTACTCGCATAGCAATTTCCAGGCTTCATCGCGGCTCGGCAAGTTCGACACTGTAAATCCTCCATCGCTGAAAGCGGATAAGCGTATCAAAAAACAAGCGCGTTCGGCGACCCGCGTGCTCACTATTCAATAGATTGATTTGCAGCAGCGCCCGGACTAGAATTGACCGCGGCTGAGAAACAGAAAGAAAAGGCTTGACTCCAGATGGGTCGGCAGAGAGAATGTCGCTCGCGCCGGTTTCTGCCTTCCCCTTTGTGACCCGTTCCTTCCCTCCGCACTGTCGGAAAAGTCTGCGAGGACCGTTGGGAGAAAAGAAAGTAGAGGAAGCCGGTTCAGAGATGGACCGGGAAGTTGTCCGCTGCAATGTTTGCGGGCTCGTGCAGTACCGCACACGCACGGACAATTGCCGGCGTTGCGTGCGCCTGTTGCCTTCGAAGGTGACGTTTGTCATTCCGACACCTTCCTCACAGGACTTGCCAGGCGACGATCGGCAGTTGCTCGAAGACTGGCCGAACCGCGAAACGGTTGAAAATATCGGACAGCGAATTCGCCAGTTGCGTGAGTCTCGTGGCATGACGCAGAGCCAGCTTCAGGCACGCTCGCGTGTGTCGCGTTCTTATCTTTCGCGCATCGAGAGCGGGCAGATGACGCCCAGCCTCGGCACGCTCGAGAAGATCGCCGAAGCGCTCGGAGTCGGGCTGAATCGCTTCTTTGTGCCCGAGTCCACGGGGCAAACGCTACTCGAGGATCCGTTCATCCAGGGATTGCGTCCATTTCTGCGCCAGCTCGACTGGGCGCAGTGGCAATCCATCCTCAAGCGTTTGCAGGCAATCAGCGACCACGTCAGCAACAGTCCCGTGATGCGGCCGCCCGTGCAGCCGATGCCGCAGCAAATGCAGCAATCGAAGCTGTCGCAACTGTCGTCGCGGCGGCATGGGACTCCGATGGCGTCTGTTCATCGGTAAGGGATACCGCAGAAGTTTACTTCCAAGAGGGCGCCGGGCAGGATGCTCGGCGCTTCCGGCTTTTCATTTCCCTTTTCTGAACGAATGTTCCCGATTCTGATTCGCACTTAACAGATTCCGCCGCCGCCGCCCTTCCTTCTAATGCTTCGGACCGAAATGCGGGGGCGCGAGCATTGTAACCATCCACACGACGAAGACGGCGACCAGCAGAATGCCCAGCACAATTAAGCGCTTGCTGGGGCGGTCGCTCTCTCTTTGAGCCTGAGGCTGGGAAGGTCCGGACATCGTGATGGCTCCTTGGGTTTCTGAGTTCAAGCAAGCATGGCCCGGGCCGATTGTTCCGAGTGTATCGCGAAGGGCTTAAAAGAAGCGGACTTTTGCGTCTGGACGTTTGTAAAGGTGAACACTGTCTATGAAGCGGACCTGGCGGTCGTCGTAGGTGAGCACGAGCGAATGAGTGCGGATACCTTCGCCGAAGAAACGCACGCCATTGAGAATGCTTCCGCCCGTCACACCTGTGCAAGCGAAGATGATTTTCTTGCCGGGAGCCAATTCGTCGGTTTTATAGATTCGTTTTGGGTCTTTCACGCCCATTTTGGCCAAGCGCTCTTCCTGTTCCGGTTTCGAGACGACCAGCCGCGCCGTAATTTCTCCGTTCAAGCACTTCAGCGCCGCCGCGGTGAGGACGCCCTCAGGTGCGCCACCGGTTCCCATAACTGCATGGACGCCCGTACCCAAAACCGCCGCCGCGATTCCGGCTGACAAATCGCCGTCGCCAATCAGACGAATTCGTGCGCCAGCCTTGCGAATTTCGCTGATGAGCGATTCGTGCCGGGGACGGTCAAGTACGATGACGACCAAGTCTTCGATGCGGCGTTCGAGCCGCTGCGCTATGGCCTGGAGATTGTCTTTGGGGGGCGCGTCGAGTTCCACCGCGCCTTTGCATGTGGGCCCGACAATAATCTTTTCCATGTACAAGTCGGGCGCGTGGAGCAAGCCGCCTTTCTCGCTCGCTGCGAGAACGGTGATGGCGTTGGGTTCGCCCGTGGCGCACAAATTAGTGCCCTCAAGCGGATCGACGGCAATGTCAACGGCCGGATAGCTGTCTTTGTGCTTCGTTGCCAGGCCGACTTTTTCGCCGATATAAAGCATGGGCGCTTTGTCGCGTTCGCCTTCGCCAATCACGATGGTGCCGTCCATACCGACGGTGTCCATTTCGCGGCGCATGGCTTCGACGGCGACGGCATCGGCTTTGTGGCGGTCACCCAAACCCATCGTATGGGCAGAAGCGATGGCAGCCTGTTCGACGACGCGCAGAAATTCGAGGCTGAGTTTGCTTTCCATTGTGCCCCCGGTGTATTCGCGAGAGTCGTTCATCGGATCGGCAGGATCTTCGCATTTATCAGAAATGGATCTTGAAATTCTGTCTGCTCGCCGGCTTTTTTACCTTTGACCGGCAGAAGCCGCGCCGCGAGCGGCTTGTGCCACTTGTAGGCGAGGCTCGCGACGTCTGCGAGGATTGGCTCGATTTGCGCCTCGGTTGTGTCGCCCGGCATGGGAATGACGTCCAAGCCCGTGGCGCAGACGGAGGAATCGAGGAGCAGGGAATTGAGGGACAGACGGCCCTCGTTCCACCGGCGCGCGATTACGGAGTCTTCGAGAACCGGCAGCATCACTCCGGAGTATCCCGTGCGCGTAACGCGAATATTTTTTAGCGCGCGAGTGATGATCGCAATGGCGGCGAGCGTGCCGTTCGAGCCGAGCGGCTGGTGAGTGAAATTCTCGATGGCCCCACCGATGGAAATGTCCTTCAGCGGCGCGGGCGACAGATCGATCCCCGTATATTTCCAGCCTGATTTCTGCGCGGCGCGCTTGCCGATGGTCTCGATTTCCTGCGCCCATTTGCCGAGCGAGGTCTCGATGGCTTTCTGTGCTTTTCGCGGATCAGTTGTCGATGCAAGAGCCGTCGCGATGACATTTGCGGACTGCAGACCGACGGCGAATGTATGGTTGCCGTTGATTTGATAGGAAGCGGGATAAAAAGGTGTGTTCGGCGGGACCATGGCAATGGCGGCGAAACGGAAATTGCCGAGACCGTTCGGGCTATTCTCGGCGAGATAGTGAATAACGGCTGCGGCAGATGGAATAGCGTCCCAGCGAATGCCGCTGTCGTCAGCGATTACCACGCTGCCTTCGAGAATTTTTGTCGAGGCGATGATTTTCGCGAGCAACAGCGCTTCGTGAGAATCGCCGCCCGCCGGGGTTTTTCCTCGATCGGTCACCGCGCTGTTCGCGGTGCCGATGGCGGCATCGAATCCGTCTTTGTCTGCAAGAGCGTCGTATTTCTTGAAAAACGCCAGCGCTTGCTCGTCGGAAAGATTTCGCGTGTATTCAGGAAAGGGCTGCGTGGTGATGCGCAGCGTCTGCACTTCGAATCCGGCCTTTTCGTACGTGGCTTTGATCTTTTTTAGGGCAGCCAGAGTTTCCGCGATTTGCGTTTCGTAACGTGCCCGATCAAGCGCTATAAAAGCGGTGATCGCGCGGACTTTGGGACGATTGTCATTCGGCGAGGCAGCGAGCGCCGCGCTGGAAAAGCCAAGAGCTAACGCTGTTGCCAGTACACATAGAGACGCGCAAAGCAGCGAAGAGTGTTTTCTCATTCGAACGCCGCAATTCCGGTGATACGTTCACCGATGATTAATTTGTGGACGTCGTGCGTGCCTTCGTAAGTGGAAACGGATTCGAGATTCATCATGTGGCGCATGATGCAGTAATCGTCGACGATGCCGTTGGCGCCGAGAATTCCGCGCGCCATGCGCGCCGTTTCGAGCGCCATCCAGACGTTATTCATTTTCATCATGGAGATATGCGAGGGATGCACGCGCTCTTTGTCTTTTAAGCGGCCCACCTGGAGGGCGAGGAATTGCGCCTTGGTGATTTCGGTGATCATCCAGACGAGTTTTTCCTGCACGAGCTGGTGCGAGGCGATGGGCTTGTTGCCGAATTGCTTGCGTTCTTTTGCGTAACGCAGAGCCGTGTC
>DATNDO010000076.1:0-4141 GCA_035606955.1 Candidatus Angelobacter sp. | reverse complement strand
GCCATACTTGCGCATGTTGTCTGCAAGATCCGTGGGATTGAAAATGATGCCCACGTAAAAAAATGCGAAGAAGATGATGAGTAAAACGTAAGTAAGAGTGTAAAGCGGCTCGCCCCAAGCAAACGTGCGCGCGAAATTCTGAAAGAAAGGCGAGCGGTTGGCGAAGACCAGCGCGAGCGTTTGCGGGAACGTAAGCAGCGAGCTGGCGAAAATCGGCGGAATCACCCCGCCGGAATTCACGCGCAGCGGCAGATAGGTCATCTGGCCGCCCATGACTTTGCGGCCCATGACGCGCTTGGCATACTGCACTGGAATGCGGCGCTGGCCGCGTTCGACGAACACAATAAACGCCACCACAATCACCATCAAAATCAGGATGGCTAACAGGGCGACAGGTCCGAGCGCTCCCCACTGTCCGCCGGTGCCCGCCATAATCCACAAATCCTCGACTGCTTTCGGCAGACCCACAACGATGCCCGCGAAAATGATCAGGGACATGCCGTTGCCGATGCCGCGGTCGCTGATCTGTTCGCCCAGCCACATGATGAACGCGGAGCCCGTCGTCAAAGTCAAAACAGTAAAGAGCACAAAGCGGATGCCGGGGTTATAGACAAGTTGTTGACCGGAAATATTTTCATGCTGCAGCGCCATGGCGATTGCCAGAGACTGAAAGATGCTCAAAATAATCGTCAGATAGCGAGTGTACTGCGTGATTTTCTTGCGGCCGAGGTCGCCCTCTTTTTTCAAGCGCTCCAAATACGGCCACACGACCACCATCAACTCCAAGATGATGGAGGCAGTGATGTACGGCATGATGCCCAGCGCGAAAATCGACAGCCGGCGAAGGTTGCCGCCGCTGAAGAGGTCAACGATTCCGAGAACAGAATTGCGGTTCTGCTGAAACAGTTGCAGGAGCAGCACGCTATTGATTCCCGGCGTGGTGATGAACGCGCCCAGGCGGTAAATCGCCAGAATCATCAGCGTGAAGAGACACCTGTTGCGCAGGTCCGGAGTGAAGATAATATTCCGAAAAGCCTCGATCAACTTTCTCATTGCAAAACTTCGACCTTACCCCCGGCGGCCGTGATTTTCTCCTGCGCGGAACGGCTGAATTTGTGCGCGTGAACAGTCAGAGCGATTTTCAGTTCGCCGTCGCCCAGAATCTTGATGCCGTCATGACGAACGTGAATGATCCCGCGGCCTTCGAGCTCATCCGGCGTAACCGTTTCGCCCGCGGAGAACACGTTCAGCGACTCGACATTCACGATGGCGTAGCGCGTGGAAGACGGATTATGGAAACCGTGCTTCGGAATGCGGCGATGCATGGGCATCTGGCCGCCTTCAAAACCCGGCCGACGCGAATAGCCGCGGCGAGACTGCTGGCCCTTGTTGCCGGCGCCAGACGTCTTGCCGAGTTTCGATCCCATGCCGCGGCCGACGCGGACCTTGCGGTGACGCGAGCCGCGCGGCGGTTTCAAATTGGATAGTTTCACGCTCATGATGTCGCCCCGTTAGGCTGCGTTCGCGCCTTTTTTCGTTTCTTCCTTCTCAGGCTCGATCTTCACCAGATGGTGGACACGCGCGATCATTCCGCGGGTGGACGGCGTATCATCGAGCTCGACGAGTTGATTCATCCGCCGAAAGCCCATTCCGCGAATCGTCTGGCGCATGCTGCGCGGGCAGCCGATGAAACTGACCACCCAGCGAATTTTCAACTTTCCCGACTTTTTCTTCGTGGCCATATTCGTTCTCGAATCCTTACGCGGTCACCGGCTCAGCCGTTTTACCGCGTTCTTCATTGACCTTGGCAGCGTCACGCAAATGCAGGAGCGCGTCGAAGGTCGCCTTGATTACGTTATGCGGATTCGAAGTGCCAATCGACTTCGTGAGCACATTCTGAATTCCCGCCACTTCCATCACCGCGCGCACAGGGCCTCCGGCGATAATGCCAGTGCCTTCCGGAGCCGGCTTCAAGAGCACCTGCCCGGAACCGTAACGCCCAAGAACCTGGTGCGGGATGCTCGAACCCTTCAAATGGAGCTTGACCATGTTCTTCTTGGCCTGCTCGATGGCTTTGCGAATGGCCATGGGAACTTCGCGCGCTTTGCCCATGCCGAATCCAGCGTGACCGTGCTGGTCGCCGACAACCACAAGCGCGGAGAAGCTGAGGTTCTTGCCGCCCTTGACGACCTTTGTGACGCGATTGATGGAAACCACCTGATCCTTGACATTCGCCAAGTTCGTGTCGATGTGCCGGCGAATCGCGAGCGTATCTTTGAGCTCTTGTTTCGACATAAGCGTCAGAACTTCAATCCCGCCTCTCGAGCCGCTTCGGCAAGCGCCTGAATACGGCCATGATATTGGTAGCCGCCGCGATCGAAGACGACTTTCTCGACTCCGGCAGCGCGGGCGCGTTCGGCGATGATTTTGCCGACCACTTTCGCCGCGGCGACGTTGCCTCCGCCCTTGATTTTGCTCTTGACGTCCGCGTCGAGCGAGCTGGCCGCCGCGAGCGTATGCCGTTTGAGGTCATCGATCACCTGCACACGAATGTGCTTGAGCGAGCGGTAAACGCAAAGACGGGGGCGGTCTTCAGAGCCCGCAAGCATCCGGCGCATGCGCTGGTGAATGCGTTTGCGGTGCAAATCGCGCGAAAGTTTTCTTGCCGGCACAACAGCCATGTTTCTTCTCCCATTCCAAGCAAATCAAAAAAATAGTTCCGAGAAACTGCGCTACTTCTACGCCGCGGTCTTGGCGGCGCCGGCCTTGCCCGCTTTCTTCTTCAAGCGCTGGCCGACGATGCGAACGCCTTTCTGCTTGTACGGATCAGGCGGACGCAGCGCGCGCATATTGGCCGAAACTTGCCCGACTAAGCCTTTATCAGCGCCCGTGACCGTGACGTGCGTCTGCTTCTCGATAGCGACCTGTATCCCTTCGGGAATCGGAAACTGCACAGGATGCGAATAGCCGAGCGCGAAGACGACGGTCTTGCCTTTCACTTCGGCGCGGTAGCCGACGCCGACAATGTCGAGCTCCTTCTTGAAACCTTCCGTGACGCCCTTGACCGCGTTGGCGACAAGCGCCCGCGCCAAGCCATGCAGCGCGCGCTGCGATTCATTTTGCCGCGACGCGATCAGATTGCCGTCCTTCTGGTCGAATTTAATGCGACCTGGGACTGGCACATGCATTTTGCCCTTCGGGCCCTGGACTTCGATGGCGTCCGCGGCGATTTGCACCTTCACGCCGGCAGGAAGCGGTATCGGTTTTCTTCCAATTCGAGACATGGCTCTACCAAACCTCGCACAAGAGTTCGCCGCCCACGCCTTCTTTGCGGGCAGTCTGGCCGGTCATGATTCCGCGCGGCGTGGAAAGAATGGCAACACCCATGCCACCAACGACGGGGCGAATGCCGGTCTTGCCTACATAGCGGCGGCAGCCGGGGCGCGAAATGCGCTTCAGATCCGTGAGCACGCTGCGCTTGTCGCTGGTGTAGCGGAAAAAGACGCGCAGGACTTTCTGCTTGTTCTCGTCCACCACTTTGTAGGTGGAAACGTAGCCCTCTTCCTTCAAGATGCGCGCAATTTCGATTTTCATTTTCGACGATGGCAAATCCACACGCGGATGGCGCGCGCGCACGGCGTTGCGGATCCGGGTGAGCATGTCAGCGATCGGGTCGGTGGTCATTTATTTTCCTTACCAGCTGGCCTTGGTCACGCCCGGGATTTCGCCCTTGAGCGCAAGCCCGCGGAAGCAGATGCGGCACATTTCGAATTTCCGCAAAAACGCACGCGGCCTGCCGCAGATACGGCAGCGGTTGCGGATGCGAATCTTGTACTTCAACTTCTTCTTCATCTTGGCGCATCTTGCGGTGGTCGCCATCGTTTGTCCTTTAGCCCTCTCGTTTCACTGTGCTGCGATTATGGCCGCAGCGGAACGCCCAACAGCTTCAGCAACTCGCGGCCCTCTTCATCGGATCTGGCCGACGTAGTGAGCGTGATGTTCATGCCCTTGATTTTGTCGACGCGCGTGTAATCGATTTCCGGGAACACGAGCTGATCCTTCAATCCCAGAGTGTAGTTTCCGCGGCCGTCGAAAGAATTTCCGGGCAAGCCTTTGAAATCGCGGACGCGCGGCAGAACGA
>DATNDO010000050.1:0-6024 GCA_035606955.1 Candidatus Angelobacter sp. | reverse complement strand
CCGCTGATGCACAGCCGCGGCAGCCATTGGGCGCACGCGATTGGGCGCGTGAAAAATGGCGTCACCATCGAACAGGCGCGCGCGGATTTGCTGGCCGTTTCGGCGCGGCTGAATAAGGCGTACCGCGAGGCAAACGATCAGGACGTCCATTCCCTAGTCTTTCCATTGAAAGAAAGGCTGGTGGGAAGCTCGCGCGGGCAGCTTTTAATTTTGCTGGGTGCGGTGGCGCTGGTGCTGCTGGTCGCGTGCGCGAACATCGCGAATTTGCTGCTGGCGCGTTCGACCGGGCGCGTGCGGGAAATGGCGGTGCGCGCGGCGATGGGCGCGGGCCGCTGGCGTTTGGCGCGGCAATTACTCACTGAAAGCGTTTTGCTCGCGCTCGCAGGCGCGGCGCTTGGGCTTCTTGGCGCGTGGTGGGGTGTTTCGATTTTGCAATCGGCGCAGACCTCGCCTATTCCGCGCATCAATCCGGTCGGCGTGAACGTGACCGTGTTGCTTTTCACTGTGGGCGTGAGCGTGCTGGTGGGAATTTTGTTTGGCCTCGCGCCGGCGCTGCACAGTTCGCGTTTGGACCTAAGCGAAGAGCTGAAATCGAGCGCGAACGCGGTCGTCAGCGTAACGGGCCGCGGTCGCGCGCTGCGCAACACGCTGATGGTGGCGGAAATCGCGGTGTCCCTTGCGTTGCTCGTTGGCGCGGGACTGCTGCTGCGCAGCTTCGAGCTGTTGCGTTCGGCGAATATCGGCGTGGATCCGCACAATGTCCTGACCATGCGCCTCAATTTGCCCGCGGCGAGATTCAAGACCATCGGGGCGCAGCGACAGTTTATCGATTACCTGAACGCGCGCGTCAGCAGCATTCCCGGGATTTCCAGCGCATCCGTCTCGACAGTAATGGCCATGAATGGCGGCTGGAACGGATATGTGACCGTGCCGGGAAACAGCAATCCCAAACTCGCGAATCAGCTTGTCGAGGTCAATTACATTACGCCGGAATATTTCAAGACGTTTGGCATTCCGTTGATTGAAGGGCGCATTTTCAACGCGCAGGACATGCAGCAGACGATGGACTTGAATGAGAAGTTCATCGCGCTATCGCAAGCGGCGGAGAAAGATAAAACTCAATTGAAGATGCCTTCGGGCCTGTCTTTTCCTGTGGTGATTAACCAAGCCATGGTCAAACTTTTCTGGCCGCATCAGGATCCGCTAGGCAAGAGCTACACCGGAGCAGGCGATAAGGTGGAACGCATTGTCATTGGCGTGGTCGGCGATGAAAAGCAGGAAAGCGTCCGGGAGAGCGCCGCGCCGGAGAATTACGCTCCCGTGACGATGCAACTCGATCCCACCGGCCTGGGAGTAATCATCTCCGTGAAGACGAAGGTTGCGCCAGCGAGCATGGTGAACGCGATTCGCGGAGCTGTGCGCGACCTCGACAGCACAATTGCGGTCTACCACATCCGCACAATGGATGAAATCGTCGCGGAGAGCATGCAGGACACAACGCTGCAAACGTCGTTGCTCGGCGCGTTCGCGGCACTGGCGCTGGTGCTGGCGGCGGTGGGGCTGTACGGCGTGATGTCGTATCTGGCGACGCAACGGACGCACGAAATTGGGATTCGCATGGCGTTGGGCGCGCAGCAGGGCGACGTGTTGAAGCTGGTGATTGGGCAGGGAAGCAAATTGATTTTTATTGGCGTGGCGATTGGAATCGCGGCGTCGCTGGGGCTGACGCGGTTGATGTCGGCAATGCTGTATGGAGTGACGGCGACGGATCCGGCGACGTATGTAGCCGTGGCTCTGTTGCTGGCGGCTGTTGCGCTGCTCGCGTGCTACATTCCGGCGCGGAGGGCGGCGCGGGTGGATCCGATGGTGGCGCTTAGATATGAGTAGTTGGGAGGCGAAAGGCAAAGCGGTGTCGAGCCGTCGCGCTTCGTGAGAGACCGAGAGGTATTGACGAGTGATGAGTGAAAGGCGAGAAGGGCAGTGGTCAGTGACCAGTGGTCAGCAAAAGGCAGAAGCAGGTCCCTCACCCCCGTTCGCCAAAACCGGGCGACCCTTCCCCCGTCAGGGCGAGCCGGGTTCGGGATGACAGCAAGAGGCAAACATGGAAGACGAAAAGGCCCGACCCTACAAGGCGGCACGAGGTGAAGGATGAGCACGCTGATGCAGGACATTCGGTGCGGGATACGGATGCTGGCGAAGTCGCCGGGATTTACAACGATTGCCGTGTTGACGCTGGCGTCGTGGCCGCTCTTGCGTTGACGCGCGCGATGGCCAGTTTGCTTTTCCAGGTGAGCGCGGCGGACCCCGTGACCTACGCAGGCGTGGCCATTCTGTTGATCGTGGTGGCGTTGGCGGCGTGTTACATCCCGGCGCGAAGAGCGATGCGGGTGGATCCGATGGTGGCGCTGAGGTACGAGTGACTAGTGGCCCTTCGTCCCTGAGGGTAAACGAGGGGCTAGTGAAAAGCCGAAGACCCCACCCTTCGCCAAGAACGCTCAGGATTGGGCACCCGTAAAGGCAAGGACGAACAGGGATTCGTTGCAGATAAAAATACAGTGGTGCTAGGAGGAGGTATGGCGAAGATGGAGCGGGTGCGGGAAGTGATTCACGGGAAACTGGATCTGGATGATATGCAGCGGAAGTACGCAGCGGGATGGCGGTTGGCGGCGCTCGAATGGGAGCGGGAGAGCGAACGCGCGGGGGAAGAGGATGCGGCTCCGGGGCGGCGGTTGGAAGAACCTCCGTTTGGATTCCGCGTGGCGACGGACTGCGCGCACCTCGAAGAGAACCCCGAGGAAATGCGGACGCTCAACACGATGATGGAGCTGATTGTTCAGGATATTTCTCTGCCGCGGATGGCGGAGGAGTTGAACCGGCGCGGATGCGCAACTCGGGAAGGGAAGCCGTGGAGCGCGGTGACCATTTTTAATGTGTTTCCGCGATTGATTGACGCGACGCCGCGGATTTTCTCGGGGAGCAATTGGCCGGAGCGGCGGCGGGAGATTGCGCGCGTGACGTGGAATTCGTAGAGGCACTGACGAGTGACGAGTGGCTAGTGATTAGTTAAAGACAAAAAAAACGAAAAGCCCCACCCTTCACAGAAAACGTTCAGGATGGGGCACCCGTAAAGGCGACTAAGCGCGACTGGCCACGGTGAAGTCATAGGATAGATTCATTCAACAATCGACGATGCGACGCGCGGTTGTGTTCGTTTCACTGGTGCTCATGGTCTTTCCGCTGGCATTCGCACAAGAACAGTCGGAGAGTCCGAGCGCACGCCGCCAGTTTCTTCAGAAACTGATCGCCGCCGCTATCGAACGCACGCACCATTCAGTGCGCTATGATCCCGCATATGTTCGCATTCCTTATCCTGACGGAGACGTTCCTTCTGACACTGGGTTTGCACCGATGAAATCATTCGCATCTACCGCGCGGTTGGCGTGGATCTTCAAAAAGAGGTTCACGAAGACATGCTGCGGAATTTTTCAGCGTATCCGGACGAGCGCCGCTGGCATTTGACCCATACAGACACGAATATTGATCATCGCCGAGTTCCCAATTTGATGGTCTTCTTCGCGCGCAAGGGAGAGGTGCTTCCCATCACGGCGCAGGCGAATGATTTTGCGCCGGGTGATCTGGTGACGTGGGCTTTAGGGGACAATATTCCTCACATCGGCATCGTCGTTGATTCTAAATCGCCTCAAACCGGGCGTTATTTGATGGTTCACAACATAGGCCGTGGTCCGCAGAGGGAAGATGTGTTGTTCAGTTGGAGAATTACGGGCCATTACCGTTATTTTGGCCCATGCCTCTCCACAAAATAAACGCTTGACAGATGCGTGGGCTATCTGTTACACAGTGTAACGCTACAGAGATTAACGTACACAAGAACGGCAGGTGGGTGACGGGAATGAGGAATGGCGAGGGATTCGCGGGAAAAGGGCGGCCGAAGAATTTAGGGGAAGTGGAGCAGGCGGTGATGGACTACGTGTGGACGCACGGGCCGTGCACGTCGGAGGCATGCCGCGAAGCGCTGACGGAGGAGCGGCCGATGAAGGAGTCCACGATACGCACGGTGCTGCGGCGGCTGGAAGAAAAAGGCTACGTGGCACACGAAACGAGCGGGCGCACATTTATTTACCGCGCGGCAGAGGCTCGGCAGAACGTGGCGGCGCGAGCGGTGAAGAGCATCATCGACCGATTTTGCGGCGGGTCGGCGGAACAGCTCGTGATTGGGATGGTGGATAACGAAGTGCTCGATCGGAAGGTGCTTGAGCGGTTGACGCGGAAGATTCGTAAAGGCAGCTGAAATGCGAGACGAAAAGGCTTATGGCTGGGTGAACGCAGGGAAAACCCCCACCCTTCGCCAAAAACGCTCAGGATGGGGCACCGGCAAAGGCAGTGACAGGTCGTGGTCGAAGGTCCGAAGCGAGAGACGCATGGCAGCTGACGCGGAGAGATTCACTGCGATAGGGAGGGAGCGATGATGCCGATTACTACGGGACAAGCGGCGGCGAGCTTCGTGAAGTATTTGGCGGAGCCGGCGGCGCGTTCGCTGGCGTTGGGATGCCTGGCGGCGATTGCGCTGGCGGCGTTTCGCGTGAAGCGCGTGCCGTTGCGACTGCTTGTGTGGACGACGACGCTGTACGCGGCGCTGGCGATGCCTTTCCTGGGAGTGTTTTTGCCGCGGATGGCCGTTCACGTTCCTGCGCAGACAGCGGCGCTTGTGCAGAGCGTCGGGCACAGGGTTGCGCAAAGCTTTCGGCGCGGCGAGGCGATAACATCGGCGAGCGCGAACTTTGCGCGAGAAGCCTCACGTCAGTTGCGGCAAACGACGCCGCAACGGGCCGTGAGCTACACGAGGCCGGGCGCCACGGCCAACGCAACGGCGGGCGCGAACTTTGCGCGAGAAGCCTCACGTCAGTTGCGGCAAACGACGCCGCAACCGGAAGTGAGCTACGGGGGGTCGGGCGTTCCCGCCAACGAGGTCAGCGCGACGCTCGCGACGATTCCAAAATCCTTCACGCGCGCTGCACGCGACACTTCCAAGCAAACTGCGCGCGGAACAGTAATTCCCATGATTCAGACGCCGCAGGCACCGAAAGGCCTGTCGATTTCGTGGGTCGCGGTGGGACTGGGAATTTATTTTGCGGTGACGGTGCTATTTTTTGCGCGGCTTGTTGTGGGCATGTTTTTCAGTTGGCGGCTGGAACGCGCATCGGAGGAGATTCATGAGCGCGAAGCGATTCGATTGGTGCGCATGCGCGCGTGCATGGGCGGATTGGAAAGCACGCCGCGACTGGCTGAAACGAAAATGCTTTCGGTACCGGCGACGTTGGGAGTGCTGCATCCGGTGATTCTGCTTCCGACGGATTGGCGCGAATGGGATGAAGCGAAGCTGGATGCGATATTGGCGCACGAAGTTTCGCACGTGGCACGACGCGATGCGCTGACGCAGAGATTGTCGCTGATTCACAGGGCGATTTTCTGGTTCAGCCCGCTGGCGTGGTGGATTGACCGGCAAATTACCGAACTGGCCGAAGAAGCGAGCGACGAGGCGGCGTTGGCGGGCGGCGCGGACCAGGCGCGCTACGCGGAAACGCTGCTGGAATTTTTCGCGGAGTTGGAAGCGGCACCGGGAAGAATTCACTGGGAAGGCATCTCGATGGCGAATGGATGCCGTGCGGAAAGGCGCGTGGAAAGAATTCTGTCGTGGAAGGGGAGTCATTCGATGAAGAAATGGCTGGCCGTGATGATCGTTGCGGTTGCGGCGCCGCTGGTTTTTGTGGCTGGGTCGGCGCATCCGTTGTTGGCGCAGGAAGACAGCGCGCCCAAAAAGGCTGGAAATGTAGTGAAGGCGGGAGGGCCGGTGGCGCCTGTGCTGCCCAACGCTCCCAGCGGTGGTGTAGTCGCGCCGGCGATAGGGCCCGCGCCTCAGAGCGGAATTGTCGCGTCAGCGGACATGACTCCCCCCACGCCAGCGAGTGCGCCGACGGATGCCGGTCCCGCCGCATACGAAATTCG
>DATNDO010000047.1:0-10782 GCA_035606955.1 Candidatus Angelobacter sp. | reverse complement strand
GTGTTGTTCTGCTTGGTAGTCGCATCGCGGAGCAAGGCTAGGTTTTTTTCCGCCTGGGATGCGCGAACCAGGTTCCCTGAACGAGCGCTACCAACTCCGATTGCCGTCCAAGTAATTGCTTGCGCCCAAGGGACACCTTCTGCTCTGACTTTCAGCCCGCTCGCCTGATTCCAATCACCAAGTTCCATCGCGTAGCGCGCTGGAATCGCTGCCAACGCATAATCGCCGGTGAGCGTCAGTCCGGCAACAGGTTGCAGCGCACTCATCTGATCGAGTACGCCCTTCGCCAGCTTTACGCGCCCTGTCTGGAGGTAAGCATATTCGAGATAATCCATGGCATGGAGGCGCTGATCACGGGCCTCTCTGTTGAGAGATGCCGGCTCCGCCTGGGCGGCCAATTCGGCGGATTTCAGGTTTGAACTGACCGATTCATCCCACAAGCCCAAACGCGTGAAGATGTGCGAAGGCATGTGATTGGCGTGCGCCGATGCCGGGGCAATCTTGGCGTACACGCGAGCGGCAGCGAGACCTTGTGGGGCGAGGACGGGATTGTCGTAGCAATGAATGATGTAATGGGCGACGCCGGGATGGTGGGGATACTTCGCGAAAATCGGTTCGAGTATTTCCCCGCATTGGCGCTGGTTCGCAAAAGTCTTATCTGTCGGGGGAGCAGCGATATCGAGCGTGAGCGCGTGGAAAATAGCCGCTTCGTCGTCGGCGGGATATGCCGCCTGCAAGGCGGCCATCTTTTGCTCGAAGGCGTGCGCATCAGCGAATCCGTCTTTGTTGTCTCCACGATAAATCTCGGACAAGGCGTCGATATAACCGATTTCGCGAGCGGTGGTCTTTGGATTTGCTGCGGCAATTTGCTGCGCTTTGTGAATCGCATTTCTGCCAGCCACAGGGTCGCCGTTTGCCCACAAACCATGGTAGTGCGACATCGCAACACCCCACTGTGCCATGGCACAGCCGGGATCCTTGCTGGATATATCAGTGAAAGCCTGGCGGGCTTGCTCGTACTGAAACGAATGCAGCAGCGCGACCGCGCCGTTGAAACTGGATTCGAGAGCCGTGGAGCATGACGTGGAAAAGTGGACGGAGCCAATCTCTTGCTCTGTAAGGGCATGACGATGCCCTTCCTCCTGCCAACTTGGAAATAAGGCGAGGGCGAGCGCGAAAACCAAAACGGCGGGGAGTCGCATAAGTCTCCTTCAGCAGGATCACCTTGTGCGCGCGATTCTAGCAGTTTGTCGGCAAAGCCGTTAACGATTCGCCGCCGCCTTACTGGGGCGGAGGACGTTCTTCGCGCGGCGCAAAAAATGCGGTTATCACCAGAAAATCGAGTCATAATATTTGCGGCCGTGACGTGCAGCCAAATTGGAAATAGCCACACAGAGGCGCGGGGGTGAGAAATGAATTTGCCGAAACGCAAGTTGGGCTTGAGCGGAATGGAAATCACCACTGTCGGTTTCGGCACGTGGGCTATGGGAGGCGGCGACTGGGCTTTCGCTTGGGGGCCGCAGGACGACGCGGCTTCGCTCTCGACCATGCGCCATGCGCTCGAACTCGGCATCAACTGGATCGACACGGCCGCGGTTTACGGCCTCGGCCATTCCGAAGAGCTTGTCGGCAAATTGTTGCGCGAGCTTTCGCCGTCCGAGCGCCCACTCGTCTTCACGAAATGCGGCGTTGTGTGGGACCCGAAGAACCGCATGGTTCCCGGCAAGCGCAGCCTCAAGCCCGATTCCATCCGCACAGAGTGCGAAGCTTCCCTCCGCCGGCTCGGAGTGGAACGTATTGACCTTTACCAGTTCCACTGGCCCGACGACAGCGGCGTGCGCGTTGAGGATTCCTGGGCTACGATGTCGCAACTTGTGAGTGAGGGAAAAGTTCGCGCTGCGGGCGTTTCCAATTTCGACGTGAACTTGATGCAGCGTTGCGAAGCCATCCGCCACGTTGACTCGCTGCAACCGCCGTTTTCGCTGATCAATCGCGCGGCGGCGGAAAGCAATATTCCCTGGTGCGCAGGCAATCACACCGGAGTGATTTGTTATAGCCCCATGCAGTCCGGCCTCTTGACCGACACGTTCACCGCCGAGCGCGTCGCAAAAATGCCGAAAGACGACTGGCGCCGCGATGCGGCCGAATTTCAGCAGCCAAATCTAAAAAACAATCTCGCGCTGCGTGATTCTCTGCGCCCTATCGCGCAACGGTACGGCGTCTCCGTTTCCGCGGTGGCCGTGGCGTGGATACTCGCATGGCCTGGCGTGACAGGGGCTATCGTCGGGGCGCGCAAACCGGAGCAGGTGGATGCGTGGATTGGCGCGGCGAATCTCCAGCTCAACGAGAAAGATCTCGGGGAAATTGCTGCCGCGATTCAGCAAACCGGTGCTGGTGGGGGCCCGGCACGGCCTCCGGCGGCAACACTGCAGTCCGATGAGGAAACGCCGCGCCGCGCGAAGGCGTGAGTCTTCGCCTTCCCGGAGCGTGACGGAATTTCACTTGTATAGAGCGGAGTTTTTCTCGTACCTGGCGCGTGTCAGAAGTGGAACACAATACCGGCGGAGAACCGCCCGTCGCTGGATGTCTGCTTCGTCGCGCCTGTGAGCACGTCGAATTGAGCCATGCGGATGGAAATCAAATCGTTCACGTGATAATCCACGCCGCCGCCGATTGCGACAGCGAACGTTTTGCTGGTCACGCCGAAAACGCTCGACCTCCCATCGCCCAAAAGCAGGTGCACGAACGGAGAGATCTTCCGGGGAAGCGATACCTCAGGACCCACAAGGATGTTGTGGTAATTGATGCGCGAGCCCGTAAGCGTTCCATATTGCGCGCTCGCGTCGCCTGTCACTCCCAAATACGGAGTGAATTTGTACGTCAACTCACCTACCCATCCGCTCGCGTTCGCGTTTGACGGGAAGCCCTCGAGGCGCTGGAAACTGTATCCTACGAATGCGTCGAATTTCCTGGTCTGAGCCTGTGCCGCAAGCGGCGTAAATAGAGCAAACACTAGAATGAATGCGATTTTGTTCATAACGTCCTCCTCCGAGGAATGGAGAGCGAGAATGGCAGTTAGATGCGGCGCGCGTTCCATGGCACGCCACGATGACCCCAGAGGAGAGTATCGCAGAAATGTGCCTTTGCGAACAGCCCGGTGTGAATGTGCACACTCCGCCACCGCCGCAATAACGCCACACCAAACACGACGAAATTCACTTGCTTTCGGGCGCGGCCAATCTCTGATAGGATGGTCTCCACCATTTTACGGAATGAATCGGAGAAACAATGGCACTCGTTTGCGAAATCTGCGGCAAGAAACCGAGTTTTGGCAACACAATCAGCCACGCTAATAATCTGCGGCGGCGACGATGGAATCCGAATTTGCGGCGCGTCAAGGCGGTTGTGGACGGCGCGCGAAAGCATGTCCGCGTTTGCACTGCTTGCATCCGCGCCGGCCGCGTCCGGAAGGCCGCCTGAACTGCTCGCCCATCACGTCTCTCGAAGGAGTTCCACGTTGCTGAAAAAAATGACGCTTCTCGCGGCCCTGGTGGCCTGCGTTCTGGCAGGTTCGTGCCGAAATCAGCAGGCGCCCAGCGCGAATGTCTGGGCCGAGGTGAATGGAACACCGATCGATCGCAGCGAAGTGGAGAAATATTTCCACAGCCGCGAGCAGTCGCAGGGCGCGCCCGCTTCCCACGATGAAGCGCTTTCGCTCAAGCTGAGCATTCTCGACCAGCTCGTCAATAATGAAATTCTCTTTCAGCGCGCAAAAGCCGCGAACCTGGTCGCCACCGATGGCGAAGTTGAAAATAAATTCAACGAATCGAAGGCCGCCTTCACCGAGGATGATTTCCAAAAGAAGCTTCAGGAAAACGGATTAACCGTCGACGATCTGAAAAAGGAAATTCGCCGCGAACTCTCGATTCAGAAATTGCTCAATCGCGAAGTGGTTTCGAAAATCACCATCACCGACGCCGATGTCACCGGATTTTACAACCAGAACAGAGCGCAGTTCAGCGTGGCCGAGCCGCAATATCACGTGGCGCAAATTGTCGTGACGCCGCACCCCGATCCGGCCATTCATAATCGCAAGAACGACGATGCGAAGACTCCCGCCGAGGCCAAGGCAAAAGTTGCCATGCTTGAATCCAAGCTTGCCTCCGGTTCCGATTTCGCCCAGCTTGCGATGGATTATTCCGAGGATTCCAACGGCGCCAATGGCGGCGACCTTGGATTTATTCCGCAGTCTTCCCTGAATCAGACCGATCCGGCGCTGAAAAACGCCGTACTCAGTCTTCAGCCCGGACAGGTGAGCAAGCCTGTTGAACTGAAGGACGGCATTCATATTCTGAAGCTGATTACGCGAGAGCCCGCGGGGCAGCGGCAACTTTCCGATCCCCAAGTGCAGCAGTCCATTCGCTCCACGCTGCAGAATCGCCGCGAACAATTACTACGCGCCGCTTATTTGAATACCGCGCGCGATCAAGCCCATGTGACCAATTATCTTGCGAAAGAAGTTGTGGAATCTGCGGGCAAGCTTCCCGCCGACGACGCGGGGAAATAGTAATTTCCTGATTCGTGTTTTTTCCGAGTTGATTTTTTGGAATTGATTTCGCTCAGACGATAACCGCGAGGACTTCACCTGCGTTAACGGTTTGTCCCTCCTGCGCGGCGATTCGCTCGATCTTGCCGGCTTTCGGCGATTTGATTTCGTTCTGCATTTTCATTGCTTCCAGCACCAGCAGTCCTTGTCCCGCTTCTACAGCATCGCCGGCGCGCACCATCACGCGCACAACTTTCCCAGGCATTGACGAAACAATCTGCTGATATCCTTCCGCCGCGGCAATTTGGTTGCGGTCGCGTCGCCACTGCCGGGGATCGGCAATCGCGATGGGAAATTCCCGGCCGTCAATTTGAACACACAGCCCGCTCGCGCCGCATCCGATGCGCGCCTCAAATGCCGCGCCGTCGATTAATACGGAATACACTTCCGGCTGAACTTGATTCACGTCAGCGGCCACGACGCGGCCGTCGATGCGAAATTGAAATTGGTCGCCGTTTCGCTCGATTTCCAGATTGCGTATACGGTCGCCGACCCTCAGTTCGAGTTTCATTTGTGGCGCGGCTCGTTCGCAAGTTGCTCGCGGCGTCCCGCAATCTTCCAACGCGACGCCGAATCATTTGGCGCGGGCTGCGCCGCGGAATTCGCCGCAACGCCGCGATTCATGTGCCACATCGCCGCAGCCAGAACCGCGGCGTCTTCCGCAAGGGTGTTGCGCCTGTCTGCGGAGTCAGGTTTGGATTTCTGCGACGATGCCCCTGAAACTCGCGCGGCGGGACGAAGCAACAATTCGTCGAGCCATTTCGTATGAATTTCGCCGCACACAAATTCAGGCTCGGCCAGAATTCTGCGAAACAGGTCAACGTTGGTCTTTATGCCTCCCACATAATACTCATCGAGAGCACGCCGCATTCGAGCCATCGCTTCGTTGCGATCTCCGCCCCACGCAATTAATTTCTCGAGCATCGGATCGTAATCCGTCGGCACCGTCCATCCAGCGTAGACTCCATCATCGAGACGAATTCCGGGGCCGGAAGGAACGTTGCGCGCGAGAATTGTGCCGGGCGAAGGGAAGAAATTATTGTCCGGATCCTCCGCGTAAATGCGGCATTCGATGGCGTGGCCGCGCAGTTCGATATTTTCTTGCGCGATGGGAAGCGGTTCGCCGGCGGCAACGCGAATTTGCAGCTTCACCAAATCGCACGACGTCACCATTTCCGTGACGGGATGTTCGACCTGAAGACGCGTGTTCATTTCGAGGAAATAAAAGCTGCGCTGGGCGTCGACGAGAAATTCGAGCGTGCCTGCATTCGTGTAGCCGCCCGCGCGAGCGAGTTTCACCGCCGCCTCGCCCATGGCGCGGCGAAGTTCAGATGTCATGATCGGCGACGGCGCTTCTTCGATCACTTTTTGGTAGCGCCGCTGCACGGAACATTCGCGCTCGCCCAAATAAATCATGTGGCCGTAATGGTCGCCCAGGATCTGAATTTCGATGTGCCGCGGATGCACAAGAAATTTCTCGAGGTACATGCGGCCGTCACCGAAAGCGTTCGTTGCTTCCGACGAAGCGTCGCGCCACGCGGCGGCGAGTTCGCTTTCGCGCTCGACCAAACGCATGCCCTTGCCGCCTCCACCGGCAACAGCTTTGAGCACGACAGGAAACCCGATTTGCCGCGCCATTTCTGTTGCGTCGCTGATTCGCTCGATAGGATCGAGCGTGCCGGGAACGGTGGGGACATTTGCATCGCGCGCGAGTTGTCGTGCGGCCGTTTTCGAGCCGAGGCGCTCCATCGCTGCGGGCGACGGTCCGATAAAAGTGACTCCCGCCGAAGCGCAGGCGCGCGCGAGATTCGGATTCTCTGCAAGGAAACCGTAGCCGGGATGCAAAGCGTCGCAGCCGGAAGCGCGCGCCACGGCGAGAATTTTGTCGATGACGAGATAGCTTTCGCGCGATGGAGCGGGGCCGATTGGATACGCTTCATCGGCCATGCGCACGTGGAGTGACGCGCGATCCGCCTCGCTGAAGACAACCACGGCGGGAATATTCATTTCGCGGCAGGCGCGCAGGATGCGCACCGCGATTTCCCCGCGATTCGCGATCAGAATCTTTTTGAACATTTGAATATTGAAAGAACGCCGCGGGGAATTCTAGCACGGCGCCGCTTTCCTGATTTGATTCACCTAGCGATGACACGGGAATGCTTCTTGCCCAACGGCTACAGAGGGATGTTGCCGTGTTTCTTGCGGGGATTTGTGTCGCGCTTATTTTCGAGGGAGCGGAGAGCGGTGATGAGTTTGGCGCGCGTTTCGGACGGCGTGATGATGG
The DNA here is from genome assembly GCA_035606955.1 of Candidatus Angelobacter sp. Classification (GTDB taxonomy): domain Bacteria; phylum Acidobacteriota; class Terriglobia; order Acidiferrales; family UBA7541; genus DAHUXN01. Next base: position 3,892 of record DATNDO010000047.1, on the reverse strand, counting down.
CGTCGATGTAGCCGCGCTCGGCGGCGACGTAGGGATTGGCAAAGCGCTCGCGAAATTCCGCGATTTTTTCGCGGCGCAAATTCTCGCGCTCGGATTCGGGGGCGCGCTCAATTTCGCGCCGGTAGACGATATTCACGGCGCCTTCGGGGCCCATGACGGCAATTTCCGCCGTGGGCCACGCAAAATTGATGTCGGTGCGAATGTGTTTCGACGACATGACGCAATATGCGCCGCCGTAAGCTTTGCGCGTGATGACGGTGATTTTGGGAACAGTGGCTTCGGCGTACGCAAAAAGCAATTTCGCGCCGTGCTTGATGATGCCGCCGAATTCCTGCTGCGTGCCGGGCAAAAAACCGGGAACATCCTCGAAGGTGATCAGCGGAATATTGAATGCGTCGCAGAAGCGGACGAACCGCGCGCCTTTTACGGACGCGTTGATGTCCAGCACGCCAGCGAGAAATGCAGGCTGATTGGCAACAATGCCTACAGGGCGGCCGTCGAGACGCGCGAAACCGACGACGAGATTTTTCGCGTAGTGTTCGTGGACTTCGAAGAAATATCTGTCGTCAACGATGGAATGAATGACGTCTTTCATGTCGTAGGGGACCATCGGGTCTTCGGGGACGACGGAATTGAGCGAAGCGTCGGCGCGGTCAACGGGATCGTCCGTTGCGCGGCGCGGCGGATCGTCGAGATTATTGGACGGCAGGAAGCTGATGAGTTCGCGAATCATGGCGAGACATTCTTTGTCGTCGCGCGCGATGAAATGAGCGACGCCGCTTTTGGCGTTGTGCGTCATGGCGCCGCCTAGTTCGTGCTTGGTGACTTCTTCGTGCGTGACAGTCTTGATGACGTCAGGACCGGTGACGAACATGTAGGAAGTTTTCTCGGTCATGAAAATGAAATCGGTGATGGCCGGGGAATAGACGGCTCCGCCGGCGCACGGGCCCATGACGGCGCTGATTTGAGGGACAACACCGCTGGCGAGCGTGTTGAGCAGAAAAATATCGGCGTAACCGGCGAGAGACTTCACGCCTTCCTGAATGCGCGCGCCGCCGGAATCGTTCAAGCCAATCACGGGCGCGCCCGTGCCCATCGCGAGCTTCATGACTTTGGTGATTTTCCCGGCATTCGATTCGGAAAGCGAGCCGCCGAAGACGGTGAAGTCCTGCGCGAAAACGTAGGCCAGACGGCCGTCGATACGTCCAAAGCCGCAAACGAAGCCGTCGCCGGAAGGGCGCTGCTCGGTCATGCCGAAATCGGTGCAATGGTGCTTGACGAATTCGTCGAGCTCCTCGAAGGTGTTTTCGTCGAGGAGCAATTCGATGCGCTCGCGCGCGCTGAGCTTTCCTTCTTTGTGCTGGCGCTCGCGGCGTTCGGCGCCGCCGCCTGCTTCGGCTTCGGCGCGTCGATGCGCGAGTTCGTCGAGCGGATTGGTGGAATGTTTTTTAGGAGCCATGGCCGGAGGGCTAGCGTGCCACAGAGGGACGAAGGCAGCAAGCGTGCGTCAGGAAATATTTTGCGGGGCCGAGAAAACCCAAGAAAAGCGACCGGCGGCATATATTCGCAGGACAACACAATGGTTGCGAGAAGGCGGTTCGGTAGTGATTCAGATTGCTGCAGTAGGTTAGTTTCCGACTATTCAACTAACACGGAAAGAGCGGCCGTAGCATACATTCGGCGGGACAACACAATGGTTGCGAGAAGACGGTACCGTGATGACTCAGATTGACGTAGGAAGTAGTTTCCGATCATCCAACTTATCGGGCACTTGGACAAAACCGTGATAAATTCTGTTTTACAATGCTGAGTCTGGACGACAAACGATGGCAGAACCTCGAAGGAGGGTATCGCACCCGGTTTGACCCGAGACCCCTGCTTTCAGAACTGGAAACGAGCAAGAATGCGAACGCTACGTGGCATGAATTGTGGGAGGAGCTGCACCACCAGGGAGACGTTGGGGTGGCGTCGTATGCTGCGGTTCCCCATCTGGTGCGAATCTATCGGAAGCACAGGGTAATTGACTGGAACACCTATGCCATAGTCGCTGTCGTCGAGCTAGCTCGTGACAACGGAAAAAACCCCAAGGTGCCGAAGTGGTTGGAGGACGATTATTTCGAAGCAATTCGAGACCTCGCCGGGGTTGGTGCAGTCCAGGTCCTACAAACGAAGAACTCTGAAGAGATCCGAGCAATGCTCAGTATCCTCGCGATTTCTGCTGGTGCCCGAACCCACGCAAAGTTTCTCATCAATTATTCCGCCGAAGAATTGCTGGCGATGGAGAGATAGCCTCGGAAGAGCCTGTCCGATTAGCGCGAATCTCCTCACACAAATATGAAAGAGCCCACACAGAAAGTTTTGCTGCTCGAAAACGTTCATCCGGGCGCGGCGGCGAAATTCCGCGAAGCAGGGTACACGGTCGCGGAGCTCGCCCAGGGCGTTGAAGAAGAGGACGTCTTGTCCAGCAAGCTGGCGGGAATTTCCGTCGTTGGCATTCGCTCGAAGACGAAGGTAACCGCGCGTGTTATCGCGCGCGCCAGCCGGTTGGACGCGATCGGAGCGTTCTGTATTGGCACGGATCAAATCGATCTGGACGCATGCACGAACAAAGGAATCGCCGTGTTCAACGCGCCGTACAGCAGCACGCGCAGCGTGGTGGAACTTATCCTCGGCGAAATTATTTTGCTGACGCGGGGCGTATTCGGAAAAAGCCAAAAACTTCACCGCGGCGAGTGGGACAAGTCGGCGGCGGGAAGCAACGAGATTCGCGGCAAGAAGCTGGGTATCGTGGGCTACGGGAAAATCGGCTCGCAACTTTCCGTGCTGGCCGAAACGCTGGGCATGGAAGTCTATTTTCATGACGTGGAGGAAAAACTGATTTTAGGGAATGCGAAGAAGGCGGCGTCGCTTGAGCAACTCTTCAAGATCGCCGACATCATTACGCTGCACGTGGACGGGCGTTCGGAAAACCGTAATTTAATCGGCAAAAAAGAAATCGCGCAGATGAAACGCGGCGCGATTTTTCTGAATGCCAGCCGGGGATTCGTGGTGGACGATCAGGCGCTGGCAGAAGCATTGAAAACGGGGAAAGTACGCGCCGCGGCGATTGACGTGTTTCCACGTGAGCCACGCGGCAACGCCGAGCCGTTCGCTTCGCCGCTGCAGGGCATGGAGCAAGTGATTCTGACGCCGCACGTGGCGGGCAGCACGGAAGAAGCGCAAAAAGACATCGGCGCTTTTGTCTCCGAGCGAATCATCGAATATTTTCAAACGGGCAGCACCATGTACAGCGTTAATTTCCCCAACGTGCAGTTGCCGAAAATCACGAATGCGCACCGCTTGATTCACATCCACGAAAACATTCCCGGTATGCTGGCGCAGATCAACAAAGTGTTCGCGCGGCATAAAGCGAATATTCTGGGGCAGTATTTGAAAACTTCGCAGGCGATCGGATACGCGATCACGGACATCAGCACGGCGTACAATCCGAAAATCAGGGAAGACCTGAAAGCAATTCCGCACACGATCAAGTTCCGCATTCTTTACTAAAAATAGGGAATTGTTCCCGGCTGGCGCTTGGAGTGGACGCTAGAGCAGGGGCTCGGCGGCGCCACGTGCGATGATTTCGCGCGTCTCGTCGCGAAGGCGGACGATTTCCTGCCAGCCATTCTCACGCCCATCATCGGTTGTGTGCGCTGGTGACCGCGAAGCGACGAGCGGTCCAAAAGTGAGCGTGATGCGGCCCGGCTTCGGGAGCAGCGTTTCGTCGCGCAGCAACTCGCGAGCGCCGCGGACGGCGACGGGACAAATCGGCCGCCCCGTATCCACAGCGGCCTTGAACGCGCCCAACTGAAAAGGACGCACACCGCGCGCGGCGGTGAAGGTTCCTTCG
>DATNDO010000032.1:0-3556 GCA_035606955.1 Candidatus Angelobacter sp. | reverse complement strand
TACTTCTTCGACGGATCGAAGTTCGTGGGACGCACGATTACGCCGTATAAGTCCGTGGTGTTGTCCAGGGCTTTGCCTTCGAATGGCTCGGGACTCTTCCAGCCCATTTTTTGCAGCCCGCTTACGTCGGTCTTCTCAAGGACGCGAATTTCCGAGCCGTCTTTGCTGCTACGAAGCACGGATTCGCCCGGCAGATCGACGCGCGAATAGTTGTCGACGAAGTATTGACCGTCAGACGAAACGCTTACAGTGTGATCCGCGTTCTCCGGAGTGAGGAGTTTGAGGTCCGAACCATCGAAATTCACGCGGTAGAGATGAGTGAGATACGGGTCTTCATTTTTCTCGCGGCCGCTGGCCAGGAAATAGATTTGATGATTTTTGGCGTCGATACTTTCGATCTGGCGGACGACCCACGAGCCTTTCGTGACTTGATTCTTGAAATGGCCTTCGTCGTCGTATAGGTACAACTGGTTCCAGCCATCTTTCTCTGACGACCAGAGAATGCCTCCATTGTCTGGAATATAACGGAAGAAGTGTTCGCCGGGATCAATGTACAGGCCGTCCTCTTCGCTGATCAAAACTTTCTCGTCGCCTGTTTCGGCGTCGACAACTCGCAGCTGAGTTTCTTTGTTTCCCCGCGTGCCGCGCTCATAGAAGAAACTCTTGTTGTCGGGAAACCACCTGAAATAACCGGGGCCACCCTGAAACTCGAGATCGAGGGGAGCCGTTTTCACATCGACTCGCTTGCCGGACAAGACATCAAAGACCATTACGTCAGCATGCGGCAGTACTTCGCCGGGCAACGGATAAACGTAATCGTAAGCCTTCGGCCGAAGCTGACCGGGCGGGACAAACTGCAAGGTGGTGAAGCGTCCCGCATTGCGCGAATCAATTCGAAAGGTAATTAACTTCGAGGAATCGGGCGACCAAAATAGGTCCGGGCGTGTCTTGGCATCTTCGCCACGTTGAACTCCCTGGGTGACAAGGGTGCGAAGGTCGGGAAGCGGCGTTGCATAATCCCATCCAGGCACGCCATCGCGCGTCAATTGCACGCCGGCACCTGTCGAAGTATCACGGAGAAATAAATTGTGATCCTTCAAGTAGGCGGCCCATCGACCATCCGGAGAGACGTTTTCGTAGGGATCTTCCGTGGGGCGCGAGCTTTTCGTGCATTCGTAATTGGTGAGTTTGCAGGTCCACTCCGCATCGTCAATCTGAAAACGGATGGCACTCTCTTTGTCGGTGTATTCGAAACTGAAGAACGGCAAGTGGGCCGCGTCATAGGACTGCCTGGAAGCGCGCGACAAAGCCTCCGCCAGCCGCGCATGATCGAATGCCGGGGCGCTTGTATTCTTCGCGGCGTCGACCACGATGAACTCAGAGCCCTTCGGGCCATCGCTGCGGTACCAGAAGCGGTCGCTGTCCGCGATCCACGTGGGACGAATATCGGCGACGGAAACCATCGAACGCAGGTTGCCACCCAGAAAACGCTGCGCGCGCTGGTAGTCCTGGAGAGTTCCTTGCGCCTTTGCCAGCGCGGGAATGAGCAAGAAACAAAGAGCCGCAGCTGAAATGATGACACGACGACGATACGAATCCATGCAGCCTCCTCTATAAACTAATCAGCGCAACGAAAATAAAAGGGGACACCGAGACACGCGCTGCTTACGCGCGAACGCGTCGCCACCCACGCGGTTGGCGCTACCGTGCCGGAATAAACAACTCCAGTCTGACGTGCCAGGATACGGACTGTCCGGGCGCCAGCCAATCCATGCCGGTATTTCTGTGTCCCCAAATTTTCGTGTTGAACGGATCCGCCAAGTTGAACTGCGGTTCGAGGACGATAAAATCTTTGTCGGGAGGCGCGTAAGCCTGAATGGCTGTGATTTGCGGTGAGAGCGCGGTGATGCGAAGGCCATATTTCGCCGCGGGATCAATCACATCGATGACTGCGTTCCCGGCGGCGTTGCGCTTGAGGTCCGTGAAGCAGTCATCCATGTAGAGCGTCGGTCCGAGGGCTGCGCCGCCAGGAGCGGTGAAATCGTACGGCGTGCCCTTCACCGGCACCACTTTCCCCGTCGGGAAAACGTCATCGTAGTTGTTCACCAGAGTTCGCATATCGGCGGGCAAGTGCAACCTTGCCTGCGCCCGATTGCCGCTGGGAAAACGGAAATAGGGATGGAAACTTATGGCCATGGGAAGCTTTTCGTTTCCAACATTCTTGGCCGTGACGATGACGTCCAGCGCGGTATTCTTCAAAATCATCCGCACGCTGACGTCCGTCTTGGAGGGCCAGTGACCGTCAAAATTCCCGCCGTGCAGGAAACCCGATACCGTCGACTCTGTTGGACCGTTGTGGAATTTCACATCCTCGAAATGCGCGGACATAATCAAGCCGTGCATCGCGTGAACTTCCGCGCCGGGTTTCTTGCCCTTCCAATTCGCCGGCAGCGATAGCGGCTGGCTGCCAATTGCGGTCTCAATAATCTTTCCGTCGGCAGAGAGTTTTCCGCGGATGCGATTTGGATACGGCAGGAGGATTGCGCCGCCCATGGAAAAACTCTTGTTGCCAAAAGCGTCGTTTTGATTTTCGAGAAGGTCTTTGGTTTCGGGCAGACTCGGGGCGTTGATGACGTCAATGTCGCCTTTGCCCGGTAAATAGGCTCTGACCTGAAGCAGGTTCATGCCGTTTCCCGGCAGGATTGTCGCGCCAAGGAATTGGGGTTTGCTGCGATCGGCTGACTGCGGTCTCTCCAAGATCACTGCGGGCTCCCCTCCAATGGAAATAGGCGTTGATTCCGCGGCTCGAGAACCGGCTTTGGCGGCACGAGGCTTGGAACGATGCCCCGAAGAAGCTTGGACGGCGACGACAGCGGCCGCGAGTACAAGAATAAAAATAAATCCGTGCTTCGTCATCGAGAGCTCCTTTTCAGCAGAAAACGTTTACTTGACAAGATCAGTTACAAATTGCGATGTGGCAGCGATTTTCGAAAAACCTTATACCGAGATTCGCGACAGCAAGCAAGAACCTTTGCAACAGACTCCGGCCGCATTGCTTTGCATACTTGTTTCAGTGTGCACTCAACGGCAGCCTGGTTAGCTCCACCGAGACTTTATCGCCGTCCACTGGGATGAGAAGCTGATTATCTTCTCCCGGCTTGCTGGTGAACTTCTGCAATGGGCGACGTTCCAGCGTCACTTGGTAACTTCCCGCAGGCAGACCAGAGACATTAATGGCCGTCTGGTGCGGAGTCGCAGCACGATTCTCCAGAATGAAATTTGTGCGACGCAGCGAGTCGTCAAATGAAACGGGTTGACCTTTGGCGAAGCCGTCGCGGCCGAGAAGGATGTGCACGCGTTGAGCGCCTCTCAAGATATGGAAGCGCGTGCGCAAGCCGTCCTTCGGGATGACCTGCGTCAATCCGTTCTTAGTTTCAAGATCGCCGCCGTACGCGAAGAGTCCGAAGATCGGATCGTCCACAACAACTGTCGCGGCAGTTCGCAATGCTCCGGTGAATCCCAAATCGATTTCGCCGGAATACCACCACGGGCCGCG
>DATNDO010000024.1:0-6145 GCA_035606955.1 Candidatus Angelobacter sp. | reverse complement strand
AGGGGGCGGCCCTGGTCGAGCCGCCTCCGACGTCCCTGGGGTGTGAGATTTCGCTCGCCGCCTGGGGAGACGGCAAGCGGATTTCACAACTGGAGATGCAAACCCGGAGCGGCGAAAAAAGTTGCGGGAGAATTTGCGCGCGGAACATACAATGTCAAGGCGCGATGCCACCAACCGCTTGGGCGGTGAAATAGCGCATCCCATGAAAGAAAAAAAACGTCTCGAAGGCGAGCGCCCGCCGGAAATCACGGAAAGCGACCTGCTTGCCTATCTCGCGAAAACGGATCGTCCCCAAAGCATCCGAGAGATGGCCAGCGCGCTTGGACTGCGCCATTGGGGCCGGCGGGCGTTGCCGAAGCTGCTGGGACGTCTGAAGCGCCGCGGTGATGTGCAAGTGGAGCATGGACGATACCGACTGACCGGCCAGCGCAGAGCGCCAGCGCCAAGTCCGCGGCCAGCACAACGGCATGACATCCGGCAGGGGGAACCTTCAGCTTCGCGAGGGCCTGAAGGGAACGCCGCTGCAATGGCGCGGCCCACGCCGCAAGATCCGAATCTGATTGCCGGCCGCCTGGTGGCGCATCGCGACGGCTATGGCTTCGTGGTCCCCGATCGCCCCGTAAGAGGCATGGAAGGCGACCTGTTCATCAATCCGGACAGCATGGGCGACGCGATGCACGGCGACCGCGTGGAGGCGCGCCTCAGCCGCCGCCATTCCGACGGGCGCTTCGAAGGGCGCATCGAGAGGGTCACCGCGCGCGCGCATCCAACGATTGTGGGGCTCTTTCGCTATGGCCCGCATGGCAATGCCGTCCTCCCCTACGAAACGCGCCTCGCGCATGAGATCGTCATCCCGCCCGGCGCGGAGCTGACGCCTGAATTGCAGGAGAAGCTTCAGCAGAACACTGGCGAGCCGCGCGCGACGAAACGCGTGCGTTTTCCAGAGTTGGATGGCGCGGTGGTAAACGTGGAGATCACGCGCTACCCGCGGGGCGGCGTCGCGCCTGCCGGACGCGTGGTGGAGATCCTCGGGCGTCCGGGCGAAATGGGCGTCGATGTTGAAATCATCATCCGCAAACATCATCTGCCGCACGTGTTCGCGCCCGAAGTCCTGGCGCAAGCGCAGGCCATTCCCCAGCAGGTGCGCGAAGAGGATATTGTTGGCCGACGCGACTTCCGCGACTTGCCCATCGTCACCATAGACGGCGAGACGGCGAAGGATTTCGACGACGCTGTGTACGTCGCGGCGCGGCCCGGCGGCGGTTTCGAGCTGCAAGTGCACATTGCTGACGTGGCGCATTATGTCCGCCGCGCTTCGGATCTCGACCGGGAAGCGCGCTTGCGCGGGACGTCAGTCTATTTTCCAAATCGCGCCGTGCCCATGCTGCCCGAGGAACTTTCCAACGGAATCTGCTCGCTGAATCCGGACGTCGACCGCCTGGTGATGAGCGCCATCCTCCAGTTCGACAAAAACGGGAAAGTCCTGAGCGCGGAATTCACTCCGGGCGTGATTCGTTCCACAGAGCGCATGACCTACACGAACGTCCACAAAGTGCTGGAAGGCGAACCGGAAATGACGAAGCGATATGCGTCGCTCGTAGGCGAATTCCGGCGCATGAAGGAACTAGCGCTCGCGCTGAATGCGCGCCGAGCGGCGCGCGGGTCTATCGATTTCGACCTGCCGGAACCCGTCATCGAGTTCGACGATGCGGCACGAATGATAGCCGTGGTCCGCAGCGAACGAAATTTCGCCCATCGCATCATCGAGGAATTCATGCTTGCCGCGAACGAGGCCGTCGCAGCCTATCTGGAAAAGCGCGGCATTCAGTCGCTCCATCGCGTTCACGAAAAGCCCGACCCGAAGAAAGTTTTGGAATTCGAGGAGCTCGCGCGCGCATTCGGCTATTCCCTCGGCGTAGAGGATTTATCGGAACGTCGAATCGCGGTGCGCCACGGGCAAGTGCGTCCCGCGGGACGCGAACGCCACGGCCGGCCGCGCACCATGGAAGTCACGCTGCCGGGCGCTGATTTCGATATTCGCCCGCAGCATTATCAGCGCCTCACGCAGAAGCTGGCAGGCAAACCCGAGGAGCGCATTCTCTCCTATTTAATGCTGCGCTCGCTCAAGCAGGCGCGCTACGCGGCCGTGTTGCTCGGCCATTTCGCGCTCGCCGCGGACGAGTACACGCATTTCACGTCGCCCATCCGGCGCTATCCGGACCTCATCGTCCATCGTATCTTGAAGTGGGCGCTTGAAAATTCGACTTCCGCCAAGGGGCCATATCGGCTGGCGGAACTCGAGGAAATTGCTGTCGAAACGTCGGAAGCCGAGCGCCGCGCCGATGCCGCCGAGCGCGAGCTGATGGATTGGAAGACAGCCCAATATATGGAAAGCCATCTGGGCGAGGAATATGACGCGCTTATCATTTCCGTGCAGAAGTTCGGGTTCTTCGTCGAGTTATTTGAGGTTTTCGTCGAAGGCTTGGTGGCTATCGATCGCCTGGAAGAAACGCTCGGTCAGCGCTTCCAATATCGCGAGAACGACCGCGCCATCGTCAGCCAATCGTATCGTCCCCGCAAAGGGCGCGATTCCCGGCGGGAATTCCACCTTGGCGACCGCGTCCGGGTGCGCGCGGAGCGTATTGACCCGTTCCGGCACCGCGTCGAATTCAGCCTAGTAATCCAAAATTGAGCAGTTTTAGACAGGTTTCCCTCAGCTAACCTGTTGGTACTATTGACGCAATCGGTGAGGCACTCTAGCCTAGGTTTATGCCCGCGTTTGCATTACTTATTGGTAAACGAGTTGAGGTCCATTACCGCGCTGGCGAGGTTCAGATGACCGCAACCGGCACGCTGGCCTTGGATTCCGGGGTGCTCATCCGCCTCGAAGATCGCTTTACGCAATCGGGCCGCGAGAAGACGGTGCGCATCGAAATTCCCTATTCCTCGATCATTCGCATCCGCGAAATTATCCTGCAGCCCGCACCCGTCACTGCTTAAAAGTCAAAGAGGTAGCCGCTCGCCCCTTTTGCTGAATCGCTTTTTTTCTAACAATTCCAATTCCCTCGCGTCGTGTCTCCCGCTATATTCATTTGCGCATCAGGAGGAAGTCATGAAGCCGAAAGTCGGACTGATTGGCCTGGGGTTGATGGGCCTGCCCATGGGGCGGAACTTGCTGAAAGCGGGATTCGCGGTCACCGTGTGGAATCGCACGCGTTCGAAGGCGGAACAACTGGAAAAGGAAGGCGCAAAAGTGGCCAATTCGCCGCGCGAAGTTGCGGCAGCCTCGGACGTCACATTCACGATCGTCAGCGATCCTCCGGCGCTCGAACAGGTTCTCTGGGGTGAGCCAGGCGCCCTTGCGGGGTTGCGGAAAGGAAGCGTGTTGATCGATTCAAGCACAGTGTCGCCCGCGCTGGCGCGACGCATTTCGCAGGCTTGCGCCGAGCGCGGCGCCGATTTTCTGGATGCGCCAGTGACTGGAGGCACTTGGGGCGCGGAAAAGGGAGAACTGGTTTTCATGGTTGGCGGAAAAAAGGAAGTTCTCGACCGTGTCGAGCCCGTGCTGCAAGCAGTCGGCAAACGATTTTTCCTGCTCGGTCCCAACGGCGCGGGCCAAACAGTGAAACTGGCGATGAACTTAATTTTGGCGTTGGAAGTCGAAGCGCTTGCCGAAGGCTTGGAACTTGTTACGCGCGCGGGGGTTCCGGGGGAACGGTTAATCGAGGTGTTGCAATCGAGTATGGGCCGAGCGCCGGTGCTGGATATGAAAGCACCGGTTATTCTGAAGCGAGACTTCACGCCGAGTTTTCCGTTGCGCTTGATGCTGAAGGATATCGGCCTTGCGATGGAGCTGGCCAAGGAAAACGGTATCCGGCTGCCTGCGGGAGCAGCAGCTCACGAAGCCTACTCCGCCGTCAAGGCCGCCGCAAAAACAGACGTGGACTATGCAGCCATCGCGAATTACTGGCAGAAGAATTAAGAGGCGTTTCTACGGCGTGGCGTTCGGGGCGAAGTAGCTGAGGGGCAAATCGCGTGAAGTACGGAGTCCCGCCTGAGCGGCAAGAATCTCCGGGATGGCGTTCACCGCAACGGCCGCGGTGGCAATATCGCCATGGGTGCCGCCGGGAATCGTCAGAGTGATATTCGGCTCGCCTGTGAGCGTCACCGTATCGGCTGGATCCTTCGCGCCCACGTACATCTTTAGTTCCATGAAAATCTTTTCCGCGCCGGCGATGGTTCCGCGGGCGATCTGGTGAACTCCGGCGACCTGCCCGGCTTCCACTTCCAGAAATTCCGTTTTCACGCGGTCTTCGGCAATCACGGGCTCGATGGTCTCGGAGATCTGATCCACCGCGAAACTCAGCGCGTCCGCAACCATCGCCACCGATTCTGGCAAGCCGTGATGTTTAATCACACCGGCGGCCACGCGTTCGCGAAATTCCTGGGGAGTCATTCCCGCGCCGATTTTCTTCTGAAGCGGCAGGCGACGCTTGGAAGCATCCACGATGCGCACGGCGCGCACGGAATCAATGCGCTGCGCCACCGCGGCTAGCGTCAGCACCAGTTTGTCCAACACGAATCCCGGATTCACGCCCACTCCGGCCAGCGCTACGCCCTCTTCTTTTGCGGCGGCGTCCAATCGCGCGGAAAGCTCCGGATGTTTGCGAAACGGATACGCGAGCTCCTCACACGTGGATACCACGCAGCAGCCTGCTTCGAGACATGCCAGAAGCTGCGACATCACATCCTTCAAATATGAGGATGTGCAGTGCATGACCACGTCCACCTGGCCTGCCAGCACAGGCGCAGCTTCAGCCGACACGCGAATTCCCCAAGGCGCGTCGGCCGCGCCGACTACTTCACCCAGGTCGCGACCCGCCTTTGCGGGATCGGAATCGATCGCGCCGGTAATCTCGATGGCACTCTTCTGGCGCATGAGCCGCACCACGGAAGCGCCAATCGGCCCCACTCCAAATTGAACGATGCGAATCCTTTTCTTGGTCACAAGTAGCTCCAATTCTTCGCGACGTGAGGAACGAATACCTTAATTCGTTAGGGGCACAGACGCAAGCCAGAAAGCCCAGCGCGAATGACACACAAAGAGACCGCGCTTGTGACGAATCCCCGTGGAGCCTCATAATGAAACGCTGTTCGGCTTGTCGGGAGCCAGTTGCACGCACGGAATGACTTCTCATAAGAAAACACGGAGCTGGCAAGGCGCGGCACTGCGCATCGGCGGCAGCGTCATGGCGCTGATTCTGCTTTTCCATTTTCTTCCGCTCGCCGAAGTGTGGATTTCATTTCGCAGGTTGCCCGCACACGTCTGGCTCTTGGTGCTCGCAGGCTACCTGGGTGCCCATTTGGTTGGCATTAGCAAGTGGCGATTGATGGTCAACGTTGGCGGGGCGGCCTTGAATTTTCGTCAAGCGGCGCGGTGCTATTTCGCAGGGCTTTTCAGCACACTCTTTCTGCCCTCAATCGTCGGTGGGGACGTGGTGCGCGCGAGCCTTGCGCTGCGTTTGGGTAAAAGCAATGCCGGGGTGCTGCTCGGAAGCTTTGTGGACCGCATCATCGATTTCGTTGCTCTGGGGTTGCTGGCGGCTGCTGGAGTGGCACTTGCGCCCGGAATGCTCCCACCGCAAACCCGGCAAGTATTTGTGATGGTAGGCATAGCGATTGCAGTGCTGCTGGCGATCTGTGCTCCGATTGTCGTATGGTTTCCAGCAAGGCACTTCTCCTTTGGCATCCGGCGGCGCGTGGCGCGTCTCCGGGGCGCAGCTCGGTCGATACACGACGAGAAAGGTTACGTCGTCGCTGCGCTATGTCTCGGCTTGACCGCGCAGGCCAGTTTCATCTGGCTGATGGCGCAGGTGGCGAATTCGAGTGGATTACACCTGCCATTTCGTGCGTGGCTTTTCGCTTGGCCGCTCGCAAAACTTTCGGCCATCATTCCCATCACACAAGGAGGAATTGGCGTCCGCGAAGCTGCTCTCGCCGCATTGCTGATTCCGTTCGGGGCACGCGCAGCCGTCACCGTGGCCGTGGGACTCGCTTGGGAGACGGTAATCATCAGCGGAGGCTTGATCGCCGGCCTCACGGCATTTCTTCTGGGCCGTTCCGCGTCCGCCAAAGCATTGCCAGC